>JAODMG010000037.1 GCA_025464895.1 Microbacteriaceae bacterium
CGGCTGAGCAGGAAGTTGCCGGAGAAGACCGGGCCGCCGGTGACGGCGAGCACGCCGTTCGTGATCGCCAGGTGCAGGAAGGGTCCGGCAGGGACGTCGATCCCGAGATCCGTCCGGCGCACCGCTGCCGCGGTGGTGTTGACCGCGAACTCCACCTCGCCGCCGAGGGTGAGGCCGGGGAGCGTGAAGATGCCGGTGGTGCTGCCGGAGAAGGATGCGGCGACGCCTCGCGAGGTGATCAGCATCGCCCCGGACCAGTGGTGCGCCGTCGTGACGTTCACGAAGGTACCGAGCTGGAGGGTCAGGTTGGTGACCGCGAACGCGACCTCCCCATCCGGCGTGCGGGTTATCAGAATCCGGTCGGCGCCCAGCGACTGCCCGGCAACCGTGATGGTGGCACCGGTGACCTCGATCGTGAGGCCGGGCAGCAGCACGATTTGGCCGGGTGCGCCGGCATCGAGCGTCACCGCGGCGGTGCCGGAGTTGACCTTCACGGACACGGCGCCCGTGACGGTGAGCCCCGGCACGGTCACCGCGATCAGGGCGGAGACGGAGCCGGCCATCCCGGCCGCGGTCAGCCGGAAGTTGCCAGCGATCTCGGTGACCCTCACCAGCGGCGACGCCGCGGAGCCCAGGCCGATGACCCCGTTCGCCAGGGTGAGAGTGAGGTCGGTGCCGGTTCGAACGACCTCGACGTCGCCGGAGAGGATCTGGCCGGCGACGGTGATCGCGACACCGATGCCCGCGACCCTGAGGTAGCCTCCCAGACCGCCGGCGTGGAGGTTCACGGTCACGGTGCCTGCGCCAACGCGCACGGTCTCGTTCACCGCGCCGCCGGTGGTATTGACCTCGAGCGCCAGAGCGCCGGCCAGGCTCACACCCGAGACGCCGGCCAACGAGACGGTGCCGGATATCCGGCCCGCCATGCCCGAGCCGGTTCCTGGCAGGACGAACACGGCCTCGCCGCCGGTGATGGTCAGCTGCGCGCCGCCGGCAGCGAGGGTGAACCTCGCGTTGGCGATGGCGATCCGGGTGAGAGTGCTGTCGTCGCTTCCGCCGGCGACCCCGTCGGCGCCGAAGGAGGTGACCCGCTCGATCGCGACGTCGGCTCGGATGGACTGGCCGAGAACGGTGAGCACCACTCCTGTGCCGGTGACGCGGAGGTACGGGCCGGCCGGCAGCTCGAGCGCGACCGTTCCTGCCCCGACGCGCAGCGTCTCGGAAACGGGGGCGCCTGTGGTGTTGACCTGCAGTTCAAGATCGCCGACCAGGTCGAATGCGCCGCCAGCGACGGCGAGCTCCACCGTGAGCGAGCCGGCCACCCCCGCGGAGGTGATTACGAAAAGACCGGTGCCGTTCGAGGAGGTGAGCGGGCCGAGGGTGAGAGACACCTCCGCGAGACCGAGCCGCACGACGGTGCCGCCGGTCGTCGTCGGAACCTGCTCGAAGGTGACGTTCCCGGTCAGCGCCTGGCCGAACACCGAGATCGTGAGGTCCTCACCGCCGACGCGGAACAGCCCGGCGGGGAGCGGGTCGGTCCAGCCTGCCACGATCTGGGCCGTTGCGGTGGTGTTGAACGCGATCGTGACGGCGCCAGCCACGGTGATGTTCGGTACGCCAACGGTGACGCCGACCGCGATGGCGCCGTAGGAGCCGGTGGCGGCGAGCACGATCGTCGAGGTGGATCCCGCACCGGATGTCGGCTGGGCGAGCGTGACCAGCGGAGTCGCGCCGCCGAGCACGAGTCGGGTGTTGCGCAGCGTGATGGTCAGCGTGCCGGCGTTGTCGACGACCTCGAGGTCGGTGGTGAGCGACTGCCCGGCGATGGCGATCACGGTGTCCTCGCCAACCAGGCGGAGGTAACCTGCGGCACCCCCGGCGGGAAGCGCGAGGGTGAGCGTCTCCCCGTTGACGGTGAAGGACTCGTCGATCGCGTCGACGGCCGTGCTGAACTCGACAGCGAGGCCGCCCGAGAACACCACGCCAGGCACATCGAGGACCAGGGTGCCGGTGATCCGCCCGGCGACGGCCGAGGTTGCGCCGGAGGTCAACAGGATGATGGCGGTGCCGTCGGAGAGGGTGAGCGCTCCCCCGCCCAGGCTCAGCCGCACGGATGTCGCTGCGATCCGCAGCACCGTCTTGGACGCATCCGGGGTGCCACCAGCGGTGAGCGGGGTGACCTGCTCGATCGCCAGGTTCGCGCTGACGGACTGGCCGAGGACGGTGAGCGTCAGCCCGGTGCCCTCGAAGCGCAGGTACGGGCCGGCCGCCAGATTGAGCGACCGCGTGGTGGTGCCGACGAGAACGGATGCCGCGACCGGCGCCGCTGTCGCGTTGAGCACGAGCGCGAGCGACCCGCTGAGCGAGGCATCCGCCCCCAGTCGCACGGTGATCGTGCCATCGACCCTGCCCGCGATGCCAGCCGCGGTGATGACGAGGATGCCCGACCCGTTCGACAGGCGCACGCCGAGGTCGTCGGTCAGATCGGTTGTCGTGCCGCCGTCGTCGCCGAGGAAGAGGCCGACGTTCGCGAGCCCAACGACCGTGACGGGCACGCCCCCCGATAGCAGCCGCTCTACCGCGATGTCGGCCCGGATCGTCTGGCCGAGGAAGGAAAGGTCGATGCCGGTGAGCGACACCCGCAGGTACGGACCGGCTGGCAGGGTCGTGGGGCCGACGGTCACGGCGCCAGGTGTGCTGTTGACGGCGACCGCGGCCACGACGCCGTTCACTCCGAGGGCGGCGATGGCGACGGTGGCGCTGAGCGCACCGGCGATGCCGCCCGCCCGCACCACAAGGCCGCCGGTGATCGTGCCGAGCTGTACCGAGTCCCCGAGGGCGACAGCGCCGTCGGTCACCGCGACGGTGATGTCGGTTCCGGTGCGGCCGAAGGCGAACGTGCCGCTCAGCGACTGCCCGCCGAACGCGAGGGTGGCGCCGCCGACCACGAACTCGGCCACCCCGGCTCCGGTCGTGAAAGCGACGAGCACGCCTGGCTCGGTGCTGCCGGGAATCTCGATGGTCTGGGTCACCGCCTGGCCGGAGCTGTTGACCCGCACGCTGGCGGTGCCGACGAGCGTCACACCGGAGACGCCGAGCAAGCTCACGGTGCCAGAGGCGACCAGCGCATAGCCGGTTCCCAACTCGATCAGGCCGATCGTTGCGCCGGTGAGGAGCACGCCGACCGCGAGCGGGTTCAGCGCGCCGGATTCGAGGAAGGCCGGTCCGCGCCCGAGGAAGATGGTGAGGCCAGTGGCCGCGACAACCCGCACCGGGACGCCGCCGATGACGGTGTCGGTGAAGGTCAGGTTGCCCTCGATCGTGACAAAGTCGCCGATGGTGAGCGTCAGGCCGGAGACCGAGAGGCTGAAGATCGTGCCGCCGGCGGGCGGGGCGGGCAGCTTGACCACGATGTCGGCGCCGCCGACGTTCAGCACCGTGTCGATCGCACCGGCCGTCGTGTTGATCT
Organism: Microbacteriaceae bacterium; assembly: GCA_025464895.1. Classification (GTDB taxonomy): domain Bacteria; phylum Actinomycetota; class Actinomycetes; order Actinomycetales; family Microbacteriaceae; genus Parafrigoribacterium_A. Next base: position 3,470 of record JAODMG010000037.1, read on the forward strand.
GGAGCAGGACAGAACCGGTGGCCGATACGCCGCTTCCCCCGAGCGATGCCGAGCCGGAGAGGAACCCGGCCACTCCGTCGGCCCTGAGGATGATGATTCCATTGCCATCGAAAACGGAGGCGCTGGCCGCGCTGCCGATGTAGGCGTCGACATCCGACATCGCGACGACGATCTCGACGTCTCCGTTCGCGTCAACCGACCGGATGAAGGCGAAGTCGCCGACCAGCTTGCCCGCGGCGAGCGTGGCGGTGAGGTCGGCGATGTCGACGCGCAGGTACGGGCCAGCCGCTAGCGTCGCGCCGCCGCCGAGGCCGACCGGGCCGGTGGTCGTGTTGAACGAGACAGTCACGGCAGCGCCAGCGACCGACGCGAAGTCGGGGACGGTCAGGTTCGCCGTGGCACTGACGCTGCCCGCGACACCCGACGCCGTGATGAGGAACGTCCCGTCGATGCCGGTGACCGCGACGTAGGTGGTGCCATCCGCACTGAACGCGACGCCGCCGCCGGTTACGTCGATCCGGTAGGCGGCGACACCGCCAGTGACGGTCCGCTCGAACCACACTTCGCCGGTGATGCCGACGCCGGCGACGGCCACGGTGAGGCTCTGCGCCCCCACCCGGATCGTGGCCGCGGCGATGCCATCGTGGCCCGCTGCATCCGTGTTGATCTCGACCGTCAGCGTTGCCGCCGTCACCGTCACGCCCGGGATCTCGAGGTGGGGCGTCCCAGTGAATGAGCCCCAGATCCCGCCGGCGCCGAGCGTCAGTGTCGCCGTCGCGCCGCTCAGGGTTGCGAGCCCGTCGCCGAAGACGAGCGATCCGCCGGTCACCGCGACGGTGGTGGTGCCCGCGCTCTTCTGCACCGTGATCGCGCCGGTGAGCCGCTGCCCCGCGACAACGAGCACGACATCCGTGCCCGTTAGCCGGAGGTAGCTGCCGCCTCCGCTCGGCACCACGAGCGGGATGTCGGCGCCGCCGACGGCGACCGTCGCGTCGACGTTGGTGCCGGTGGTGTTCAACAGGACCGTGAGGCTGCCGATGAAGGAGACGCCCGGGAGCGCCACCGTGACGATTCCGCTGAGGGATGCCGCGAGGCCGCCGACCGTGATGAGCAGGGCGCCGGTACCGCCCGTCACCGAGACCAGCGTCGCACCGGATGCGGCGAACACGACGGTGCCGTTCGCGATCCCCGCCCGGACGACGGCGGCGCCGCCGGCGTCGACCCCGCGCTCGAAGGCCAGGTCCGCGGTGAGCGCCTGGCCGCCGACGGTGATCGTGGTGGCCAGTGCCTCGATGCGCAGGTACGGGCCGGCGGCCAGGTCGCCGATGTCGGCGCCGCCCGTGTTGACCGCGAGCCCGATAGTGGAGGCGAAGGTGAAGCCGGTGACCTCCGAGGTGACACCCGCGGAGAGGCGTCCGGCGACCCCCGCGGCCGTGATGGTGATGGAGCCGCTGATGCCCGTCAGCGCGAGCAAGTCGGTGCCGCCCTGGGTGATCGCGAAGGCGCCGCCCGCCACGGTGATGTCGGTGCGCGTGGCTCCGTTCGCCGTCGTGCGCGCGATCGTCACCTCGTCGAACGTGATCGCCTGGCCCGCGATGGTCAACGCGACCGTGGCTCCCGTGACCCGGAGGTGGGAGTCGGCGGATGCGGTGCTCAGCTCGAGGTCGAGGGATCCGGTGTAGCTGAAGCCCGGAACCGCTATCGCGAGTTCTCCGGACAGGGTGGCGGAGACCTCCCCGCTCGCGGTGACCATGGTCAGGGTGCCCGCGCCGTCGCTGAATCGGGCGACCGGGGCGCCGCCGTCGGCGAACGCGAGTGTGAGGTTGGCGACGGTCACGCTGTAGCCGTCGGCGGTCGACACGAAGGCGAGATCGGCGGTCATCGACTGACCGAGCACGGCAATGGCGAGACCGGTGCCGCTGAGGGAGCCCGCCTCGCCGGCGTCGAAGGCCACCGTGACGTCGCCGGAGCCATCGGCGATGCCGATGTTCTCGGAGACCTGGCCGCCGAAGCCGTTGATGCGCACGCGGAACGTTCCGCCGAGGCTGACGCCCGACCAGCCGGTGAGCGAGACGGTCCCGGTTGCGTCGAGCGCGACATCCGTCCCCCCAGCGGAGGACCGGATGTACAGCCCGACGGTCGCGGACGAGACGGCGAGTCCGTCGCCGAGGTCGAGGCTCAGGTTGCGGGCGGCCACGGCGATCGCGATGGTCCCGGCGGCGCTGTCCAGGTCGAGCCGCCCGGCGAGGGTGGCGGTCACGATGCCCGTCGCCACGACCGTGGCGGTCAGCGATCCGGTGACGCCAGCGGCGCCGAGCACCACTGTCCCTGCCCCGTCGGCGAGCGCCATGGTCTGTCCGGTGCCGGCCGTGATCGTGGTCTGCAGGCCACTCAGGTCGAGGGTGGTCACGCCGGCCGCGACGGTGACGCGCACCGCCCCGGCGAGGATCGTCCCCGCGACATCGAGTGCGAGGTTGGCGGAGAGGGCGAGTCCGTCCGTGCCGCTGTAGGTGAGGATCGCGTTGGTCAGGCTCAGCCCAGAGCCCCCGGCGGTGAAGCTCACGGCGCCACCGGTCAGCTCGAGATCGACGTCGCCGGTGTCGTCGCGGGACACGAGGGTGAGCGAGCCGCCAGAGACGAGCACCCGGTCGCCGAGTGTCGCGGAGACGCCGTTGGCGGTGATGACGAGGTTCGAGCCCGACTGGCTGAGTGTCGCCGCGGTGACGCTCAGCAGCGCGATCTCCGTACCACCGGAGGTGATCGACACCCCGAAGGTCGAGCCGGGCGAGACCGGTCCGAGGGTGATGTGAAGCGAACCCGCGTCGAGGGTGGCGGCGTTCGAGAGCGTGTAGCTGGCCGAGACCGCGGCGCTGGCGGTGATGGCGAGCGTGCCCACCTGGAGCGCCAGCTGCAGGGTGGCAGTGAAGGTCGCGGAGCCCGTGTACGGCCCGGTGCCGGACAGCGCCCCGATCGCGAGCGTGATGTCGGTCAGGGTCAGCGCGTCCCCGAGGCCGACGTTCCCGAGGTTTTGGGAGAAGGCCTGGTTGGCGAGGTATGCCTGGAGTTGCGCCACGATCAGGCCAACCACGCCGGCCAACGGCGAGCCCGCGACGTAGTCGGAGAAGTGCGGGAGCGCGGCGGTCAGGATGCCGGTCGCCGCGTCTACGGTCGTCGCGATCGCCTGTACAGAGCCATCCGGCGCGACGTACCAGATGCGGGAGTTTCCGGCGGCCGCGCCGACCGCGATCGTGAGGACCGGGGCCCGGAGGAATGTGGTGATCTCGGCACCGGTGCTGGCGTTGTACGCACGCAGCTCGTAGACCGCTGAGGTGGTCAGGATGCCCGCGACCGTGCTGTTGCGGGCGGTGATGACGATCCACGCGTCGGCGGGGAGGGACCCGGGCCTGAAGGCGAGGGTCGCGTTGCCGAGCGAGAGAGTCGCGCCGACGGCGGCGGAGACGAGCACCGCTCCGGCAGGTGGCGTGAACGCCGGCGTCTGCGTGGGTGTGGGAAGCGGGGCTGGTGTGGGAAGCGGGGCGGGTGAGGGGGTCGGGCTGGAAAGCGTGAGGGTGGCGGTCGGATCGAGCAGGGTGACCGCGGCGTCGAGGTGGATGGTGGCGGAGGTCGTGGCAGACTCACCGGCGGCTGGGGGTCCTCGACCCGCCTGGATCAGCACGTCGTCGCCGGCGAAGACCGGGCTGTTCACGTCGACCATGGCGACGCGGCTGGGGAGCGGGAGCACGGACGCCTGGCTGACCGCGAGTTCGAGACCGCGCCCGCCTGCGGAAGAGGAGCCGGCCGAGACCGCGGTGATGGCCACAGCTCCGCCCGCACGCAGCGGGTTGGCATCGAGGGCGAGGCCTGTCCCGAGTGCCGTTGTCACCGTGGCGAGAACCACAGTGCCGGCGAGTGCCCGGAGCGGGATCGCGGTGACGGCTGCAGCAGTCGCTGCGGCCGACTCTGACACCCCGGCGATGGCAGCGATAAGCCGGATGGGGACCGCCGCGGCGAACACGACTGCCGCCGGCGCCGCCGAGGCGCTGGTATCGGATCGACCGGTCGAGGTGAGCGTCACCGCGCCGCCAACGGTCGCGGCACGATCGAGGTGCACGCTGACATCGTGCGCGCCGAGGACCAGCGCCGCGCCGGTCCCGGTGGCACGGGCGGTCGCATCCTGAGAGGAGGCCAGCGTGAGATTACCTGCCAGCGCGAGGGGCGCGCCGACCGCCGCGGACGCGGACGTGCGAGCCGCGGAGGAGACGAGCGCCCATCCCCCGCCGCCGTCGGCTAGGGCGGTGTGACGGGTGGTGGCACGCAGCTCGAGGTCGGTGGCTCCGGTCAGTTCCGCGCCTTCGTCCAGGCTGCTGCCGGCGATGTCGCGAACCACGAGCGCGGCAACGCCGCCGTCGGGACCGGACGCGGCACTGGATGCGTCGATAGACGAGTCCGCCAGCATGGTGACCTTCGCGGTCTCGACCGCGAGGTGCGCGGACCTGGCCAGCTGCGCGATCGTCTCGAGGAACGCACGGCCGACGGCGATGGAGCCGGAACCCGGCGAGGCGGCGAGGGCGAGCGCTGCGAGGTCGGAGGCATCGAGGTCGGAAGCGTCGAATGCCACGCCGTTGATGCCAGAGGCCGTCACGAGGAGGGAGCCTCCTGCGCTGGCGCGGAGTTGGATCTCGCCCGCGGTGATCCGCTGGTCACCCTCGATGATGGCGTGCGTCAGGCGGGTGAGATCCACGTCGGCGAGGGCGACGCCGACGTCGTTGGTCGACACCGCGACACCGGATGCCGCGTTGCTGGCCTCGATTCGGACCGTCCCGGGAGTCGTAATCGCGGAGTGACCGCCGACCAGCGTGATGGCCGTGGATGAACCCTTGACGAAGGCGGCCGCGCCCGAGGCGGCGAGGTCGGCGGCGGAGTCGCTGCGCAGGGCAACGTCGCCGCTCGCGAGAATCGAAGAGTCCACGAACCGCACCGTCGCGGTGGACGTCGCCCGGGCGCTCCGAAGATTCGCGGACGTGGCGCTCAGGGTGATGGCGCCGCCGGCCAGCGTGGTGCCGGTGACGAGAACGGATGCCGCGGCATCCGCCACGCCCGTCCGCAGGTCGCTCGCAGAGAGCGTGATGTCGCCGTTGCCGACCGTGCTACGGGTGTCGAGCGTGGTGTCGGCCTGGACGGTGATGCTGCGGCCCCGCATGGTGACGTCCGTGCCAGGAAGAGAGAACGCGCCCGCGAGTGCGATCGCCGCTGTGCTCTCCACCAGGACGGCGAGTCGCGGGGCGAGGAACGACAGGCTGGCACCGAGCCAGTCGAGGCGGAGCCGGTCGCCGTCGCCGGTTAAGCGGGCAGCCGAAGTGAGGCCGGCGACGCTAAGGGAGTCGGTGGCGCCGTCGATGGCGAGCGCCAGACCGGCAATGCCGGTGAGGTCGACTGTGAACGCCGCGGCGCCATCCGCCCCGCGCACGACGACCGCGGTCAGGCCCGCGGCGTCCACGGCGATGGACGCGCCTGCGGCCGTGGCGAACACGATGCGGCCGTCGAGGAGGCGAAGGGTGCCGGCCGCGGCGGTGAGCGTCAGGGTGGCGGTGCCGGCCGCGACGACCCAGCCGACGTTCGTGCCCACCGTGGATACGGCATCCGGAGTGGATGCGGCCAGAGGGTCCGACTCGACGGCGGGAGTGGGGGCGGTCGATTCAGTCACGACCGGTTCAGCTGCGACCGGAGCGGGCTCGGAGACCGGCTCCGCTGCGGGAAGCACCGTCGGGTCTACACCCCAGGACTCCCCCGGGGAGAGCGTCTCGCTCATCAGCCCCGACCCGTGATCGGCGCCGAGCGCGTGGCCGATCTCGTGACGCACGACGGTCAGAAGGTCCATGCGGGACCAGCCCCAACCTGCGGCGTCGTCGTCGAGAACGATGGAGCGGCCGGATGCCTCGCCGAGGGTCGCCCCGGACAACGAACCAACCAAGGCGGTGATGCCCGATACATCCCCACCTGCGGCGGCCCACTCGGCGGTGGCCTGCGAAACCGCGTCCGCGAGCGCCCCCTCGCTAAGGGCCTGCTCCGGACCGACCGGGTCGGCGGGCAGACTCGAGGCCGTCATGGGCTGCGCGGTTTCGACCGGAGTCGTGACCTGCACGTTGTCGTCGCCGGCGATCGTGGCGTTCCCGTTCTCCATGGGGCAGGAGACGGATGCCGGCTGGCCGTTGGTTCCGCCGACCGTGGTGCACTGGCTGGTGGAGAGCGCCTTCGCGAGCGCGGCGAGTGCCGCCTGGAGCTGCGCGTCCGCAGCGGCCTGCGCCGCCGAGGCTGCCTGCTGCGCCGTGACCACCTGCTCGACGTATGCGCGCTGCTCGACCTGCGCGTTGCGTGCCTGCGTCTGGCGCACGGTAGCCGCACGACGCCGCTGCTCCTCGGCCGCGAACTTGGCGTCGAGGGCCGCGCGCGCTTGGTCGCGCGGCAGGGATTGGACGATCAACACCTCGGCGTCGCGGAGCGGGATGACGGCGGGAGCCACGGGTGCGAGCGCAGCCGGAGCTGCGGGTGCCACCGCGGCCGGGAGGGACGCGGACTCCGAGACAGGAGTGATGGCGGCGGCCGGTTCTACGCCGAGCACGATGACGAGCGCGGAGACGACGAGCACCGAAATGGGGGCGGCGGCGCGCCGGAGAGTCCTGTGTGGGCTGTCGCCCTCACCATGGCCGGAATGGCGCAAGCCACGGCCAACGGACCTCATGATCGGCACAGTCCCCCCGGACCAGTTCCCCCCGCGCCAGGATGATCGACGAACGTCTCATCCTCAACACGCCTCACAGTGGCTGAGTATGACACCGCGCTAATGATTTTGTACAGCGTCCGACCGAAATTGACGCCGCCGAGTCCCGGCCGACCTCGGGTCAGGCAGGTCCTCGCGCCACGGTGCAGCCGTTTTCGCCCAGGGTGGGCGCTGCGGTATTCGAAATGACGATGCCGTAGGGAACGTTGTCGCAGGTGGTGCCGCCGATCGATCCCCCGGAAGTTCCCCCGAAGATGACCGCCGCTGAGGTGCTTCCGCGGATGGTCAGCCCGTCGATGACCGGTGCCGCCGCGGCATCCACCTGCGCTCCGACCGATCCCCCTGTGACGGTGCTGGCAAGCCAGGTGGGCGTCGCCGACCCCGTGGCGGCCAGCCCGACCTTGTTGTCGGTGAACGTGCTGCCGCTGACCGAGCCGCTCGACTGGTCCAGGAAGATGAGCCCCACTTCACCGTTGCGGGCGAAGGTCGCGGATCGGATGCTCACGCGATGGCCACCGGCGACGGCCACGCCCGCCCACGCGTTCCGCTCGAAGACCGAGTCGGTGATCTCGAGCGTGGTGCCGCGCCCGGACCCCGCGTTCCCCTGTGCCGAGAGGTACACGCCAGCGCCACCGACGCCGCCGACTCCCGCGACCGCCCCGGCCATCCGCACGCCGCTCAGCGCGACGGAAGCCGATGGTCCAGCCACCAGCCCGGAGGCCGGCTGCGCGCCGATGAGCTCTACCGTGAGATTCTCAAGCCGCACGACGCTCGCCGTGACGACGATCATTGCCGCATCGGATGCGGTGGAGCGAATCGTGGTGGCGTCCCGGCCCGCGCCCCGCAGGGTGATCCCCTCGAGTAGGACCAGCGTCGCGTCCAGGTCGATCGTTCCCGCGGGTAACACCACAGTGGTTCCCTCGGATGCTCGGGCGACGACATCCTGCAGGTTCTCGCCCGCCGCCAGCACCCACTCCCCCGCCTTCTGGCGGGCGGTGCCGAGAAGGGAAGCGGAGACGCGGCGCCAGACCGCGGACGCGAGAGGACCGTCGCGTTCGATCGCGGCGAGGCCTTTCTTGAGCTCGACGCCGAACGCGGCCGGATCACAGCCGAGCCGGTCCCGGATCTTCCGGGCCTTTGCGACGGCATCCGTGAGCGGGTCGCCCGTTGTGGCCGCGGTCCCGGTCGAGCCCCCAGGTGGCTGCCCATAATCCGTGACAACCTTGTCTGCGGCTTTCACGATCCCCGCCGCGGCGGCGGAACACTCCGCCGCATTCTTCGTCGCCGTAGCGCTGGGCTCGGGCGTCGCCGCGCAGCCGACGAGCATGACCACCAGGCCGAAGGTGACGAGTGCTCGCGGGAGGATCACACGCAGGAGCATACCGCCGCGGGCAGCCATCGACGGGGGTCGTGCCAATTTCCCTGGTGCTAGCGCCGAACCAGGTATGCGCCGCGATCCTCGATCAACCGTCGCATGTATTTAGCGAGTACGAGGCGTTCCGCGAGGAGGCCCAGGACCCCGAACGGGGCCGAGAAGTTGACTCGATCGATCATCACTGAACCGGCAGCACCATCCGTCTCGAAGATGTGCTCGTGGCGAAAGGATGTGAACGGACCGCGCGTCTGCTCATCGACAAACCTTCGAGGAGGCTCGAACTCGGTCACTCGACTGGTCAAGCTGAAGGGAATGCCGAAATGTCGTGCCTTCCAGGTGACGTCCTGGTCGGAGCCGATCAGTCCGTCGATGACTCCCACTGTGGCCTTTTCACCCGCCGCTGCCTGCGACTCCTGGTGGACGTCGATGTCCCGAGCCAAGTCGAACATCTCCTTCGCCGTCCTATCCGATCGTGTGACGGTTTCGAAGTAGACGGCCATGACGCCCATCATCTCGCGATCAGTCCGAGCTGGTTGATTGAGATCATCCGCTCCCACTCCTCCACATCGGTATCGGCGACGTGGCCGAGAAGCATGAGGCCCGCGTAGTTGACGAGGATGTCGAGCCGGATACCGCTGGAGGCTCCGGTGACGATGGCGACCGTCCCGTTCAGCTTCTGGTTCATCGAGTTACTCCTCGTAGCTCAGCGAGGCGGACAGCTTGCGGTTCGCGTCGATCTGCGACTGGATGGCTGCGAGATTCTGCTCCTCGCCCGCCATTCCGTCGGTGCCCGCGATGAAGCGCAAGGGCAACGCGTTGGAGTCCGAGAGCGTGACGAGGGCTGCAGCGAGCTTCTTGGGATCGCCGCCCTGCTGTCCATTCATGCGCTTCCACGCCTCGATCGTTGAAGCGGTGCGGTCCGCGTAGTCGTCGATCGTCAACTCGGGCCAGATCGTGGATGCTCCTTCAACAAGCAGTTCAGTGCGGAAGAAGCCCGGCTCGACCGACATGGTCGAGATGCCGAACGGCGCCAGGTCGAAGCGGAGGGATTCCATCCAGCCCTCGAGTGCGAACTTGGATGCGGCGTACGCAGCGACGAACTCCTGGCCGATGAGACCAGCCATGGAGGTGACGGTGATGACCTGGCCGGAGCGCTGTCTACGCATGATCGGCAGGATCGCGCGGGTGACGTTGAGAGGTCCGAAGAAGTTGGTCTCCATCTGCGCCCGCATCTGGTCGGGGCTGATGTTCTCGAAGTAGCCGGCGTAGAAGTTGCCGGCGTTGTTGACGAGCAGGTCGATGCGTCCGAAGCGATCGACTGCGGCCTCGGCGGCTGCCTCCGCTGCTGTCGGGTCGGTGATGTCGAGGGAAACGGTGAGGAGGTTGCCATGCTCGCCCAGTGTGGTGCGGGCGCGCTCTGCGTCGCGTGCCGTGGCGACTACGGAGTGACCGGCCGCGAGGGCGGCGTGGACGAAGTCGATGCCCATCCCGCGCGCTGCGCCGGTGATGAACCAGACCTTGGAATCAGTCATGAGGTGATGCCTTTCGGTTGATGCATCCAGTCAACGTCGCCATCCACATCTCAGGGAGTCACGGCCGACTTCGGCGGCCGCCGACGCGTGCCGGGCCTTCGCCGCGAAGAAGTCGCCCTGCTCGCCGGCATGAGCACCGAGTACTACATCCGCCTCGAACGCGGCAACGCCTCCGGCGTCTCCGAGTCCGTTCTGGGCGGCGTCAGTAGGGCGCTGCAGTTGGAGGACGCGGAACGGTCGCACCTATTCGATCTGGTGCGCACAGCCAACGTCGGAACGAGCCCAACGCACCGAGCGGCAGCACGGAAGGCGCAGATTCGCGCAAGCCTCCAGCAGACGATTGACGCGATGTCGACCGTCCCCGTTTTCGTCCAGAACGGCAGGCTCGACGCCGTCGCGACGAACGCCCTCGGCCACGCCCTGTTCTCGGAAATGTTCATCGACCCGCGACGGCCGATGAACGCCGCCCGCTTCGTCTTCCTCGACCCGCGCGCCCAACTCTTCTACGTAGACTGGGAGGGCAACACCCGGCAGATAGTTGCGATCCTGCGACGCGAGGCAGGCCGTAATCCTTACGACAAAAACTTGACGGACCTCGTAGGCGAGCTCTCCACTCAGAGCGAGCTGTTCCGGAAGCTGTGGTCCGCCCACGACGTCCGCGAGCACCGCGCCGGGATCAAGCGCATCCACCATCCGGTAGTGGGCGACCTCGAGCTGACCTTCGAAACCTTGGACATCAAGTCCGAACAAGGACTTCAGATGCTCATTTTCACCGCTGAACCGGGATCCGCGTCGAACGACGGCCTGCAGCTGCTTGCCAATTGGGTCGCCCCGAAGTCTGAGTCCGTCCCCCTGCCCTAGCTTCGGGCACTTATGCACTGCCGTCGTGCACTCAGAGGTTTGAATAGGACACCTCAGCTCTAAAACAAGGCGGTTCGGATCAGCAGGGTTCAGCCCATCCAGAACCCGGCAATGTGCGAGGCGATGCTTCGTCCAAGCTCGCGACCGACAAGAGCAGACGGCCCGCGTACGCCCGGGTCGAGTGGGTTAGTGCCGAAAGCCGCGAGAGCGACAGCGTCCGCGTAGATCACGTGTACGCGCGATGGCGCGAGCGGCTCGAGCTCCGAGGGATCGATGGCAAATCCCGAAGGAGTACGCTCCGTCTGCGGGATGAGGACGAGAACTGGGTCGAAGCCGGTTGCGAGATCCGCGTTCGCCATCGTGCGCACTCCACCGTCGATGTAACGGTGTCCTGCCAATGGAACGACAGGCCAGATACCCGGAACTGCCGAACTCGCCTCAACTGCATCGATCAGCGAGACTCCTGACTCCCGGTCGAAGACGACCGGAATCCCGGTGTCGGCATCTACAGAAGTGATGCGGAGGTCGCGGTCGCTCCAGACCATGCCGGAAAGTCGAGCCTCGATCACTGCGCGGCGAACTTCTCTCGCAACAGTCTTGGTGTTCTTCGCGATCGTGCCGATTCGGCTGCGCGCATCATCCGGCGAAGTCGCTTCGCTCTGGGCCGCGGCCATGTTCGCCATGAATGCTTCGAAGTCCGCCTCAACGAAGATCTCGCTGGTCTTCTCATCGAGTTGCCGCTCGAACAGTTGCTGGAGCGGTGTACCCGTGGAGATTTGAGCAGCGACGTTCGACCCCGCTGAGGTACCGATCAGGGTCGTCGGCGCACCGATGATGCGCGCGGCTGCCTCGGGCTCGACATCCTGGATGCCGAGCAACACACCTGTCTCCCACGCGATCCCTGCGAGACCACCACCAGCGAGAACCAAAGCACCATTCGTCATGCTCCGACATTACGTCGACCCAGTGACGCGGTGAACGCGCCTTGTTCTGGCAAGAAGGCCAAATGACCCAGACATGCCTGAGGTCGCGGTCAGTGCCGCCGATCCCCGCCCCGACGTATCTCTGCCTGCACCATGAGACCGAACTGGCGGAGAAGGGGTAGCCCCCAGGAGTCATACGAGAACTGTGGCGCCGGGTCGAAGATGTTCAGAGTGCCGATGCGGCTTCCGTCGGGGCCCTCCATGGGGAATCCGGCATAGAAGCGGATGCGGGGTTCACCAGCCACGTGTGGCAGATTCCGGAATCGGGCATCCGCACATGCGTCGGGCACCATCATGCCGTCCCGTTCGCGAATGACGGAGGCAGTGAAAGAATCGCCGAGCGTGATTAGCTGGGGCACGTCTCCTATCTGTGCCTTATGTACGAGATGGTCGGAATCGATAACACTCACAGTGGCCGATCGCACGCCGAACGTGGTGCAGGCTTGGGCAACGACGTCGTCGAATTGCCAGGTTCGATCGTCCCGGAGAATTCCGAGTTCCATCACAGCCGCTGCCCTGTCCCCCTCGGCATCAGCATCCTCTTCACTCATCAGTGTCCGGTCGAAATCGGCCAGCAGGCGTTCGGCATCCAGCTGGGGCGCCATGCGCTCGGCCAACTCCTCGCCCCAGTGCCGGTAGGACATCGCGTCGCGGAACCGGAGGTCGCTCCCGTCCTCCGGAGCGCTCAACGGGACATACGTCGCACGTCGCATCAGGGTGCAGACCTCTGCGGAGATGGTGTTCAACTTTCGGGCGTGTGCGTCTGCAATGGAACCCAACGGGCTGTTGTAGACCGGGATCGAACGAATCGGATGCACCCCGGCCACGAAGATCCGCGAGACCGGCGATGACTGCCGAGCGATTATGCGCAGCGTGCTGGTCAGGTCACGTCGCCAGGACGCAAGCGATGTTAGGGCCCCTGCGTCGTTCACGCCCAGGGTGA
>JAODMG010000066.1 GCA_025464895.1 Microbacteriaceae bacterium
AATCTGTCATGCCTTTAGTTTCACAGAACCGAACACAAATACGAAGCAAATTCAGCTATTGGTGGAGAACTCAGTTCACGCTGCCCTGGGGAGGAGAGGTGGGTACAAGCCTGTGACAGAGCCGACAGCACCCGCAACGATCAGACGACACCTACGCTCACGAAGGATCACCACCGTCATCCCGAGCCCAATGATCAGAGCGGCACCGCCCGATGACCAGAGGGCACCGCCAGCATCGCGGATTACGCGGCGGCAGACCTGTCGGCCACGACAAGACGGACTACCGAACCCGGAACGTGATCGAGCGCCAACCCCGCCGCGTCAATCTATGGCGAGGACCCGGTACGACAAGCACGCGATCGTCCACCGCCCCATGCTGCCTCAGGCCTGCTCGATTCTGTCCGCCACGACGAGCTCACTCTGCGCCAGTTCATTCTGTGCCAGCTCACTCTGCGCCAGCTCGCTCTCCGCCCTGGCAAGGCTGCGCCTGCCCGCGACGGCCAACACGATCGACCGGATGCCGACGCCTCCAACCAGCACGGTGATCACGGCGACGAGGGCGAATGCCGCGACCTGCCAACCTGGAAATGCGGCGATCGAAAGCCATTCGATGCCGTAGCGCGTCGCCGCCGCCAGCGGGAAGGTAAACGACCAGAACCCGAGCGAGAACGGGAGGCGAAGATAGCGCGGAATCAGGGCGATCTGCATGAGGAGCAGAAGCACCAGGAGCCCGAGGAAGCCGATCGAGAGGGGATCCGGCTCGATGCCGACCATGTCGAACCAGGCGATGCCTGCCACAGCCGGCGGTGCGAGCAGGATTGCGAGAGTGGGCAGCAGCGGGTCGGGCAGCGCCGGCATGAGTGCCAGACGGGCGAGAAGCAGGGGGAACACCACGATCCAGAACAGCACCCCGACCGCGAATGCGCCCACAGCCAGCGGGTGCAGCCCAACGGCGGAGGCCGAGGCTGCGGCGATCAATCCCGACGCGACGGTCGGGAAGAGGTAGCCGGGGTGGAGGGTCTTCGGATCCAGGCCCCCACTTGCCCAGAAGGAGAGAATCCATGCGGCGAAGAGGGCGGAGGCCGCGATCGAGACGACGACCAACACCGTTCCCGCGACCGGCACCAGGGTGAACAGGTTCGCTCCGAGCATCATCCCAACTATGGGCAGAAGGGCGGCGATAGGCCCCTGCGCGGGATGCCTCAGTTGCGAGCCGAGACTCTCGTCACTCCGAAAACCGCGAACGAGGTGCGCCACGATGAGCCACACCCACGCGATGGCCGCGATCAGCCAGAAGACCTCGGCAACCGGGCCGGGCACCCCGAGGAGTTCGGACGCGGTTGACCAGACGCCGGCGAAACCGGCGAGACCAAAACCGATCGCGAGGGTGTTGAGCGGGATACGCGGGGACGATGAGGCGGTCATGGTGCTACTTCCTGTCGGCACAATGCCAACAGTGACTATGCAACGCGGGCCGATTGGGCCATATTCCGCGCGGTGGGCTTCGAGCGAAGACGCGGGGCGCCTAGAGGGAACCCCTGGGTGCTATCCACAGGTGTTGTTGGCCCGTCACCGCGGCGATGTGCTCGAAGTCAGCGTCGTAATGCAGGATGACCGCGCCATGGTGTTCGGCAACCGCGGCGGTCAGCACATCCACTATTCCGGCGGCACGGTGCTGTCCACGAGCCGCCATCCTGAGCTGCACCTGTCGTGCTTGTTCGGCGATCTGCTCAGTGATCGGCAGGTTGCGATACAGCGTTCGGCGGTTTTCTGCGATGGCTCGAACCTCGTCCGCGGTGCGACCGGAGTATCCCGCTTCGAGGTCGACGGTGACGCAGGTGGCGGCGACTCCTTCCGCGATGAGGCCGGCGATGACGTTCCTCACCGAAGGCGCGCCGATTCTGGCGAATGCCGACGTGTCGATGAGATAGAGCGTGCCCGCGCTTGGGGAGAGGCTCATCGACGCGCTCTGGACATCACTTCGGCATCACCGATGTCGGTGCCGACACCGTAACTGTGGGGGTCGTCGAGCAGCGCCGACACACGGGCGTGACGAGTCGCGGCAAAGCGGAGCGCGGCGTTAACCGTGTCCTTCTTGGTTGCGGTCCCCAACTCTCGGGATGCGGCGACCAGGGCTTCGTCGTCCAGATCGATCATGGTCTTCATATATCCAAGTGTATATACGCAGCAATACTTTCGGCATCAGCGTGAAGTGGGCACGTCAAAAGCCCACTCCGGCAGCATGCCTCTGCTCGCCATGGTGTCGAGCAGCTCCGCCATCCCGTAGCTCGGGTCGATCGCCCGCGCCTCGTCGACATAACGACCGGCTCGACTTCCCCGACCGAGAGCCCAGTTCAGCCATCCGAGCATGCAGAGCAGAGCGGGACGCTCGGCGTCCTCGGCTCGCGAAACAACCGTCAGGAGAAGCCGTATCCCACGCTCGACTCGCTCGGGGTCGGGCCGCGGTCCGATCCCCATCATGAGGTTCGGAGATGCCCATGCGCCGGCGTCTGTCATGTCGCGCCCACCTCGCTTCCAGCGGTCCGCTTCATCCACCAGCACATGGCCGGTGCGCAGGCTCGATGCCCACTGCAGCATCGTCAAGTCCCGCATCCCAGGACCTTGAAGCACAAAGAGGAGCAGGGCATCGTTGGCGCGGATGGCGGCCTCATCCCACGCGAGTGCATCCTCGGCGAACCGCGCAAGGTTCTTCACCGGCGCAAACTCCGGCGGGAGTTCATCCGAGTCGTCCTCCGGCACAATCTCGACGAGTCGGCGATAGCCCGCGAGCGCGTCTCTCACCCGCTGCTTGTCGGCCGCCGGGGCGTCGGGAACGCGCGCCGGGGTCTCGGCATCATCGGGCAGCGACTCCGTGGGGATGTTCGCGACCACCGCAGAGTTGGCAATGTCACTGAGCGGATGCCCGCCGACGGGAGTGTTGGCGTCGCGGTAGGACCCCCATCCGTCGCTCGCCTGGCACAACAACCCACGCAGTTCGAACCCGGCCTGTTGCAGCCGACGACCCAGAACTTTCGCCAGGTCGCTGTGCGGCAACCCGCTCGTTCGTATTGTCTCGTCCGTGTAGATTGCCGCGACGACGCCATCGACTCCGGGGATCTTGCACAGGGTGCCGACCGCAAAACTCGCGACCCCCTTGGGAACGACGGCAGACGTGGAAGTCGGCAAGTCAAAGCGGATGGCCCCGCAGGTGCGTTTGCCCCTGAAGGCGAGTAACACGATGCTCCGTTGAGGGGTGAATCCCACGAGCGAAGGCAGCATCGCAAGAAGATCAGCGGGGGTGTGTGCTTTGACGACTACCGGCATGCAGTCAGTGTGGGGAGTTCGTGTCCGCCAGATCGCCTGAACCCAAAGCCTGTGGAGAACTGCGCCATGTCGCTCGCGGTGGAGGATGTCGGCGACCCACCGGTCGAGGGGAGTTGGCCGAACCACCGGGCTGAACGGCGCAGCTGCCATACTCACCCCATGTCCGCACGCCGCCGCCGCCGCACCACCCCGGCCAGCCTTGTCGTCGCACTGCTCGTACTCACGGGCGTACTCGGTTACCAGGTCCTCACGCAGCTCGGTGAGGAGCCGGGCGCGAACCCGGGTGCGAACCCGGGACCGCAGCCAGTCTACGTACCGGCAGCGGAAACCACGGGCATCCCGCCCCAGGCCACCGAGGCGACAATCGACTACGTGCACGACGGCGACACGCTCTTTCTCACGGATGGCCGCAAGGTGCGCCTCCTCGGAATCAACACCCCCGAGATCGGCGGCAACCTCGAGTGCTACGGCAACGAGGCGACCACCCTACTGAGGTCGCTACTGCCCAAGGGCACGCACGTCTGGGTCGACGCCGACATCGAGCCGCTGGACCAGTACGGCCGCTCGCTCCTCTTCATCTACAAGGATGACGCGACCAACATCAACCTCGAACTGCTCAAGCAGGGCGCGGCTGAGGTCATGATGTACGCGCCGAACCTCCTACTGCAGCAGTCCATCGAGGCCACCGAAAGCGCTGCCCGCGCAGCCGGCGTTGGCCTGTGGGGGGCGTGCGCGTAGTCCGATCCAGGCGTGCTGGATAAGCGCTCACACGCCCGCAACGATCGCGATAATCCTCGCCGCAACATCGTCCGACGACTGGTGCGACCAGTATCTCAGAACCGTCCAACCGGCCGCTCTCAGCTGTTCGTTAGTGTCTGCATCCCGGTTGAGGTTCCGCTCTATCTTGGGCGACCAGTACTCGGCGTTCGTTCGAGGAACGACATAATGATCTGGACAGGAGTGCCAAAAGCAGCCATCAATGAACACTGCAATGCGCTTCTTGGTAAAAACAATATCCGCGGTCCGCCGAAGGCTCGGCACGGGGCGGACCGCTACACGATAACGCAGTCCGGCGGCATGTAGTAACCGACGAACTGCCAGCTCCGGCAAGGTGTCGCGCGATCGATTGCCCTGCATCGATTTTCGGACGCCTGCGCTCGATGCCCAAGAGGTGCGAGTCACAGCTAAAGCCTAACCAGTGCGTCGCAACGGCACCCTAGAACCATCGACGTCAGACCCGCTAGCTACTTCTTCATCTATACGGATGATGCGACCAACATCAACCTCGAACTGCTGAAGCAGGGCGCGGCCGAGGTAATGATGTACGCGCCGAACCTCCTGCTGCAGCAGTCCATCGAGGCCGCCGAAAGCGCTGCCCGCGCCGCCGGTGTTGGCATGTGGGGGCGTGCGGGTAGGCATTGCTCAAGCGTGCCGGTCGAATCGGGAGGGCCCAGTTGGTGATAGCAGTCATCTAACTACTTGAGCCTGCCGAAAGACTGGAAGCACGTTGTACTCAGATGAAGAACAACTCGCCATTCGCCATGCAGCCTTTCGCTGGCTCGACGACAAACTGCTCTCTGGACAATACGAGTTCCGCCGAAAGGAGCTGCAGGCGTTTGTCTACGGTGGGAAACCGTTCTCTCTCGTAGACGGCAAAGGGGCATCTGGAATCCCGTCAGCTTCCCAAGATAGCGCGGGTTCGATTCCCGTCACTCGCTCATACGTCGACCAGCGGTGAAGGCGCCCAAAGCCGCCCAATGGTTGGCCTATTCGATTTCATGCCACCGACATGCCACTGCGATGGCGAAATGACCCCTATCGTTACCTCAGGTGTAATACGTCAATCTTGATGGAAAGGCAATCAATGGCCGGGTGGGGAATCGCTGAGTGGTACGGACAAGACATCCTCACGATGACTCCTGAAGAACGACTCTCTGCCGCGAACAGCGCGATTGCGGCAGGCACAGAAGGCATGCGTCCTGCGCCCCAGCCGGAATGCCCCTTCCTGAGTTCTCTGCGTCCCGGCTCAGTGTGCAACAAATTGGGCGGTGTTTGCTCCCTTCGCCAGTACGCGAATGGTGATCCTGCGACCCCCTTAGACGCCCAACCGACGACCTCCTGTCCCAACCGCTTTCTCGAATTCAGAAACGACGAGACCCTTTTCTCCTACATAGCGCGCGTGCTCTTCGGTGTTTCATCCGGCACCAAGGTGATAAAAGAAATCCCGTTCCTCGAGAAAGAAACCGTGAATGGGGAGGGACGCGGTGCAAAGGCTGGGCGTATCGACTGGATCGTCGTCCCCACGCCACCCTCACAGGATGATGCGTTTGAGATGCCTTGGGTCGCCGTAGAAACTCAGGCCGTCTACTTTTCCGGCGCCAGTATGTGGCCAGATATCGAGGCCTACCGGGCCGACCCGTCCAAGGTCCATTATCCGAGCGGGATACGACGACCTGACTTTCGATCCTCCGGCGCGAAGCGCTTAGCGCCTCAGTTGAGCGCAAAAGGCCTCATGAATAGGTGGGGTCGAAAAATCGTCGTGGTGGTCGATGAGGCGTTCTTCGCGGAAATGGGCGCCTTGTCTGTCACTACCGACTTCGACAACTCCGAAATTGTGTGGATTGTCGTTCGGTTCGACACCAACATGGCATTGCAAGTGGAGGCCTTGCACTTCGCCGAACTGCTGCCGTCTATCGCGGCGCTCCAAGCCGCCAAGCCGGTCAACAGGGCGACCTTCGAAGCAAACCTTCGTAGGGCCATTGTCAACGGAAAATCAGCGCAAGTCTTTGACGCCTAGGGGGTACGCCCTTAGATTGCTCGCTTGAGAGCTTGGCGCTTTACTCCTAGGACAGCAGAGATTGACTGGCCTACTGCTGCAGCGAGAAGGGGCGGCACGGCATTGCCGACCTGCTCGTACTGCTCGCCCTTGGAACCCGTAAACACAAACGTGTCTGGGAAAGATTGAATCCTTGCAGCCTCACGAATTGTGAACGCGCGGTCTTGCGAATAGTGGAAATAGGCTCCCCAATGAGGGTCGCATTTGGTCAGGATGGTCGAAGCTAGTCCGTCAGGCGCAACTCTTCCGTAGCGCTTTGTGTGGTCTGAACGTCGGGCGGCCTGCATGCCCTTTGGCAAGAGGTCGTGGGGAATGTCGGTCCAATTGCCGCCCGGTCGAATGTGACGCAGACGTTCCATGTTGATTTGGCTCAGCTTCGGAGCTTCATGGTTTCGAACTCCCTCCGAACCGGCCCTCAGCGCCTGTTGGTAGGAGTTCTGTGGGCTAGTTCGGTAATCCTTGACTTCACTTCCTGCCTCACCGTTAAGCAAGGAGGGGAGATCGCCAATTGCATCCGCAACAGTCGTGTGGGGCGGCAATTCGACTGAGCGCGGCATCGCTACGATCGCCCGTCCCCCGAACTTCGAGGTGAAGTTGATCCGCATGGGAGCCGTGCGTTTGGCTGAAGGGAAGGCCTTAAGGGGATCAGAGCTATCTCGCATACCGATGACGATCGTGCGCCATCGGGTTTGGGGCACTCCATAGTGCGGCGCATAGAGAATCTGGACGTCAGCGGAGTATCCGAGCGCTTTCAGCGATTCAAGAATCGCCTCCAACGTCCCGCCATTCGCAAATGACACGAGCCCTGGGACATTCTCGATCAAGACAGCACGAGGATTGAACTCCTCGACGAACCGCAGATATTCGCGAAACAGGTGATTTCGGCGATCTTCGTTAGATCGAACCGGTGCATTGATTGAGAAGCCCTGGCAAGGAGGCCCGCCGGCTACAAGGTCCAGTTCCCCGCGTTCAAGACCAAGCCGCTCGCGAACCGCTTTCGCGTCAACGGCTCGGATATCTTGACTGTCGACAATCGTGTGAGGGTGGTTAACCTCGTAGGTTCGAGCGTAGGTAGGAACGACTTCATTCGCGTACAAGCTTGCAAAGCCTGCCTCGCGAAGCCCCTCAGACAATCCGCCGGCACCTGCAAATAGATCAATAGCGGTCAGCTCAGACTTCATAAGCCCTTCCTCGTTCCCTGCATTCTAAGGGCTTTTTCGGCCATACTGCCGCTGCCACGCGGCACACTAGAGCCCGTTTGAAGCGACCTTTTGACCCTACGATGGGCCACCGGCATTGAACATGTCCTTCTCCAATTTTGCGCGGCTCGACGAGTTCGCTGGCCGCGGATAGGTATCCGCAATCCAGCCATTTTTGGGGGGCTGCCGAATTGCCGCGCGACTCAGTACTCTGGACCGAAGACCACGACGGTGACCGGACTGGCGACTTCTGGCGGCCTTGCCGATAAGGCGAAATCCTCTTTCCCCCACACCCATGATTGTTGTCCGTCGCCGTGATTCGAATGTCATCGGGTGCGACCAGAATGACGTGGAAGCGCCATCCGCGAGACACAGAACGCAGAACAACGGAGATCTGATGCTCGGCAAACTTCTCATCCGCTATCTGAAGCCGTACCGCTGGCTGCTCGCCGCCGTGCTGGTCTTCCAGTTCGCCTCGGCCCTGGCCAGCCTCTACCTCCCGAGTCTTAACGCCGACATCATCAACAAGGGTGTCGCCGCCGGCGACACGGGCTACATCTGGTCGACCGGCGTGTTCATGCTCGCCATCTCGCTCGGGCAGATCGTCAGCTCGATCATCGCGACCTACTTCGCGGCGAAGGCCGCCATGCAGGCCGGCCGCGACATCCGCGACAGCGTGTTCGAACGGGTGAGCGCCTTCTCCGAGCGTGAGGTGTCGACGTTCGGCCCCGGTTCGCTCATCACCCGCAACACCAACGACGTGACCCAGGTGCAGATGCTCGCCATGGTCGGCGCGACGATGCTGGTGAGCGCGCCACTGCTCGCAATCGGCGGCATCATCATGGCGCTGCGACAGAATGTCGGACTCAGCTGGCTGATCGCCGTCTCGGTGTCCGCGCTGCTCATCCTCGCCGGCCTCATCATCGGTCAGATGGTGCCGCTGTTCCGCAGCTACCAGAAGAAGATGGATGCGGTGAACCGCGTCATGCGCGAACAGCTCACCGGCATCCGGGTGGTGCGCGCGTTCGTGCGCGAGCCGATCGAGACCGAGCGATTCCGCGCGGCGAACACCGACATCATGGTCGTCGGACGCAAGGTCGGCTCGCTGTTCGTGCTGCTCTTCCCGCTCGTCATGCTCGTGCTCAACGTCACCGTAGTCGGGGTCATCTGGTTCGGCGGTATCGAGGTCGACGCCGGCAACGTCGAGATCGGCACGCTGTTCGCCTTCATGCAGTACGTCATGCAGATCCTCATGGGAGTGCTCATGGCGAGCTTCATGACGATCATGATTCCGCGGGCAGCGGTCTCGGCCGAGCGCATCGGCGAGGTGCTGGCCAACGACACCAGCCTCGCGCGCCCGACGGATGCCGTCACCAGCTTCCCCACGCCGGGCAAGGTCGAGTTCCGTGACGCCGCCTTCACCTACCCGGGAGCCGAGCACGCCGTGCTCAAGGGCATCAGTTTCACCGCGGAGCCCGGCGAGACGGTCGCGATCGTCGGGTCGACCGGCGCGGGCAAGACGACCCTGGTCTCCCTCCTTCCACGCCTCTTCGACGTGACCGGCGGCGCGGCGCTCGTCGGCGGCATCGACGTGCGCCAGGCCGACCTCGACCTGCTGTGGAACAGCATCGGCCTCGTGCCACAGCGGCCGTTCCTGTTCAGCGGCACCGTTGCATCCAATCTCCGCTTCGGCCGTGAGAGCGCCACCGACGACGAGCTGTGGAGCGCTCTCGAGATCGCCCAGGGCCGCGACTTCGTCGAAGAGATGGATGGCCGGCTCGACGCACGCATCGCGCAGGGCGGCACCAACGTCTCCGGCGGTCAGCGCCAGCGGCTCGCCATCGCGCGGGCGATCGTGCACAACCCCGACATCCTGATATTCGACGACTCCTTCTCGGCACTCGACCTCACGACGGATGCCCGACTGAGGCAGGCGTTATGGCGGGAGTTGCCGCGGGTGACCAAGATCGTCGTCGCCCAGCGCGTCTCGACCATCACGGATGCCGATCGCATCGTCGTCCTCGACGACGGCGGCATGGTCGGCATCGGGACGCACGAAGAACTGCTCGTCTCGAGCGAGACCTATCGCGAAATCGTCGAATCGCAACTCGGAGTGGAGGCCAGCGCATGACCGCCCCGACTCCTACCCCGCTCACCGAAGATGAGAAGCTCGAACTCGAACTCGCCGAGCAGGCGCGCATCGCATCCGACTCCTGGGACAGCGTCGCACCGGGCAAGGCGGAGAACTTCGGCAAGACCTTCCGCCGACTCATCGGCCTGCTGAGGCCCCACGCCTTCGCGTTCGCGTTCGTGTCGCTGCTCGGCGCCGTGAGCGTCCTCCTCACCGTCATCGCGCCGAAGGTGCTCGGCGAGGCCACCAACATCATCTTCGAGGGCTTCATCTCGGCGCGGCTGCCCCCGGGAGCCACCCAGGCGCAGGCGGTCGAGCAGCTTCGCTCATCCGGCCAGACCGACCTCGCCAACATGCTCGCCGCCATGCAGATCACGCCGGGCGTTGGCGTCGACTTCGTGCGCCTCAGCCAGGTGCTCATGATCGTGCTCGCGCTCTACCTCGTGGCATCCGTGCTCAGCTGGCTGCAGGGCTACGTCATCAACGTCATCATGGTGCGCACCATGTGGCGCCTTCGCGAGGCAGTCGAGGCGAAGATCAACCGGATGCCGCTGTCGCACTTCGACAAGGTGCAGCGGGGCGAACTGCTCAGCCGCGTTACCAACGACATCGACAACATCACCCAGACGATGCAGCAGTCGCTCTCGGGGGCCCTGACCGCGGTGCTCACCGTGGTCGGCGTGCTCATCATGATGTTCTCGATCTCGTGGCAGCTGGCCATCGTGGCGCTCGTGAGCCTGCCGCTCATGGCCGTGATCTTCGGAGTCATCGGCCCGAAGTCGCAGAAAGCCTTCGGAATCCAGTGGCGCAAGATGGGCCGCCTGAACGCCCGGGTCGAGGAGTCGTTCTCGGGTCACGCGCTGGTCAAGGTCTTCGGCCGCGAGCAGGACTCGCGCGAGAAGTTCAAGGCCGAGAACGAGGAGCTGTACCAGGCCTCGTTCAAGGCGCAGTTCCTGTCCGGCATCATCATGCCGGCCATGATGTTCGTCGGAAACCTCAGCTACGTCGGCATCGCCGTGTTCGGCGGCCTCATGGTTGCGGGCGGGCAGCTGCGGCTCGGGGACGTCCAGGCGTTCATCCAGTACTCACAGCAGTTCTCCCAGCCGCTGTCGGAGCTCGGTGGAATGGCGGCGGTCGTGCAGTCCGGCACCGCCTCAGCGGAGCGCGTCTTCGAGATGCTCGATGGCGACGAGCAGGAGCCGGATTTGGCGGATGCTCCCGAACCGATCGACGGGGACGGCACCATCGTGTTCGAGAACGTGGCGTTCTCGTACACGCCGGAGCGTCCGCTCATCCGGGACCTGTCGTTCAGCGTGAAGCCGGGCCAGACGGTCGCGATCGTCGGTCCAACCGGCGCAGGCAAGACCACGCTGGTGAACCTCATCATGCGCTTCTACGAGCTGGACGGCGGCCGCATCCTGCTCGACGGGCAGGACATCGCCGACCTCCGTCGCCACGACGTTCGCGCCCGCACCGGCATGGTGCTGCAAGACCCGTGGCTGTTCGCCGGAAGCATCCGCGAGAACATCCGCTACGGGCGCCAGGATGCCACGGATGCCGAGGTGCTCGAGGCGGCCAAGGCCACCTACGTCGACCGTTTCGTGCACTCGCTGCCCGAGGGCTACGACACGGTGCTCGACGAGGATGCCTCCAACGTGTCCGCGGGCGAGAAGCAACTCATCACCATCGCCCGGGCGTTCGTCGCACAGCCCTCGGTGCTCATCCTCGACGAGGCGACCTCCTCGGTCGACACCCGCACGGAGCTGCATCTGCAGCACGCCATGGCCGCGCTCCGCGAGGGCCGCACCTCGTTCGTCATCGCCCACCGGCTCTCCACCATCCGCGACGCCGACCTGATCCTGGTGATGGAGCACGGTGACATCGTCGAGCAGGGCACTCACGAGCAGCTGATCAAGCGCGGCGAGGCATACTCGCGCCTGTACAACTCCCAGTTCGAGCAGGCGGCCACCGACATCGACGCGGAACTGCCTCGCGGCGAGGCTGGCGAGGAGGCCGAAGAAGAGGCCGGCGAGGAAGAGTTGGAGAGGGTGTAGGGCGCTTCCGTATTACCGAATTCGCAGGCTCAGTCGGCGCTGGGGTCGCGCAACCGCGATAAATCCTCGACGACCGCTAGGGTGAGCCCATGAGTGCAACTCCGTCCTCGACTCCGTCATCGGGCGAAGCGATCGTCGTCCACAAGGTGAGCAGGTCCTTCGGCCAGGTGCACGCCGTGAAGGACGCCAGTTTCACGGTCGAAGCCGGCACCGTGACCGCGCTGATCGGCCCGAACGGGTCGGGCAAGACCACCCTCCTCCTGATGCTGGCCTCGCTGCTCAAACCGGATTCCGGCAGCATCCGAATCGCCGGATTCGATCCGATCGAGAACACGGCCGCCGTTCGATCGATGCTCGGATGGATGCCGGACATCCTCGGCTCCTGGGCGGCGCTGACCGTGCGCGCGACCCTCGAGACCACCGGCAGGCTCTACTCCATGGACCGGATGACGGCTGCAGCGCGAGCATCCGAACTCATCGCGCTGGTCGGCTTGGAGCAGCTGGCGAACCAGCCCACCCGCGTCCTGTCGCGCGGGCAGAAGCAGCGGCTGAGCCTCGCGCGTGCGCTCGTGCACGATCCAGAGGTGCTGCTGCTCGACGAGCCGGCGTCCGGGCTCGACCCCGGCGCCCGGATCGATCTGCGCACGCTGGTGCGGCGGATCGCCGCGGAAGGCAAGACCGTGCTCGTGTCGAGCCACGTGCTCGCGGAACTCGACGACATGGCGGATGACGCCGTCTACCTTGAGGGCGGCATCACCGCCAGCGCGGACAGGATCGAGCGCACGAAGACCTCGGCGAGATCGTGGAGGATCAAGTCGTCGGCCGTGCCCGCCCTGAAAGCACAGCTCGCCCTGGCCGGAATCGCGGACGTCGATGTCGTCGAAGACCGCCTCGAAATCCTGGTGCCGCTCGACGGCGAGGCCGCCGCGACCGAACTGCTCAGCCGCCTGGTCACCGCCGGTGTGCCGATCAGCGCATTCGCCCCGGCGGTCGGCGAGCTCGAGCACACCTTCCTCGACCTCAGCCGCAGCACGACCGAACAGGAGGTCGGCCGATGAGCTACTTCTCCCGGGTCGGAGTCATCCTGTCGCTCGAGCTTCGCCAGCGGGTTCGCGGCATCGCCTGGTACGTGCTCCTCGCCATCTTCGTCGGGCTCATCGCCATCGTGACGGTACTGCTCGGCATCGCCTTCTCCGGCGTGGCGGACAATTCGTTCCGCGGCACCACATTCTCGACCATCATCTACTTCGTTCTGTTGCTCGGAACCCTGGTCACGCCCGCGCTCAGCGGGAATGCGATCAACGGCGACCGGGAGGCCGGAACCCTCGCAACCACCCAGGTCACCCTCGTCACGACCTGGCAGTTGATCCTCGGCAAGTTCCTCGCCGCGTGGGTCACCGCGCTCGCATTTCTCGCCGCGGCCGTGCCGTTCCTGGTGTACTCGGCGATCGCGGGCGGGATGGATCCCGCGGTCATCACGGTGTCCGTGCTCGTGCTCGCGATCGAACTCGGTGTCGTCGCCGCGATCGGCGTCGGGCTGTCCGGCATCCTCAATCGGGCGCTGTTCTCGATCGTGGCCACCTACCTGGTCGTCGCGGCACTCAGCATCGGCACGGTCATCGCCTTCACTCTCGGCGGCGCCGTGGTGCATACGACAGTTACAAGTATCACCATCCAGCCGGCGAGGTACACCGAAAGCGGTGTGGGATCGAACTGCGGCCAGCCCACGGTGTCGACCTACGAGACGCCGAGGTTCGACTATTTCTGGGGAGTACTGGTCGCGAATCCGTACGTGCTGCTGGCCGACGCCGTACCGACGGAGTTCTCGCCGGAAGGGTATCCGACCGATCTCTTCGGCAACCTCAAGTTCGCCGTACGCTCCGCCCAGATCGCACCGGACTCCACGGTCACCTACGACGGCTGTGCCCAGCTCCCGAGCGGGGCAGAGCCACCGGTGCCGGAACAGGTCATCGCCTCGACAGTCCCCGGGTGGTTCGTCGGCCTGGTCATCCAGCTGATCCTCGCGGCGGGCGCGCTTGTCGGCGCATGGGCGCGCACCATGACCCCGACGGGCAGGTTGGGCAAGGGCAACAGGATCGCCTGAGGCGCAGGGCAGCTGTCGACCGGATGCCGCCCTGGGTCGCGTTCATCCGTCGCGGAGGGAGAAGCGAACTCGCGGCGGG
>JAODMG010000097.1 GCA_025464895.1 Microbacteriaceae bacterium
AGATCGCGAGGGCGGCGAGGTACACGTCGAGCTCGATCGCTCTCTGCAGCGTCGGCAGCCGAACCGACAGCGGTTGGACCGCCGGGTCCCGAAGCACCAGCAACGGCCAGAGGTAGTCCTTCCACGCGTTGATGATCGCAAAAACCGACACGACGCCGAGGATCGGACGCGACATCGGCAGCACGATCGACCAGAACAGCCGGAACGGCCCGGCCCCATCCGTCCTGGCCGCCTCGAATATTTCGCGCGGCAAATTGTCGAAGAACCGCTTGACCAACAGGATGTTGAACGCGTTCGCCCCAGCCGGCAGCCACACCGCCCAGAAGGTGTTGATCAGGGAGGTGCCGATGAGCGGAGGATGCAGGATCGTGAGGTACAGCGGAACGAGCAGCACCACCGCGGGAACGAAGAGAGTACCGAGTACCAGCCCGTTGAGAATCGCGGCGTACTTCGGCCGGAGCACGGAGAGCGCGTAGCCCCCGGTGGCGGCGACGAGCACCTGGATAATCCAGGATCCGAGGGCCACCCAGAGGGTGTTCGCGAACTGCACGTCGATGTGCACAGTGGACCAGGCCGTCGCCAGGTTTGCCCAGTCGACGCCGTTGGGGAACAACGCCATCGGGGTGCGAAGCGTGTCCTGGGTTGGGGTGATGGCCGATTTGGCGAGCCAAAGGATCGGTCCCAGGCCGGTGATGACGAGGATGACCAGCAGCACGATCTGGCTGGTCCCGAGCGAGAAGCGCACCCGCTTGCGTCGCCAATCCGGCCCGGACGCGATGCCTCGATCCTCGGTTTCTGTGACATCCCTGACGCGGCCCGCCTTGGTTTGGTTCGGCTTGATTCTGCCCCGCTTGATGATGGTGCTCAATTGGTGCTCCAGGCTTTCGTGACGCGGAAGTACACCCAGGACAGGACGGCGAGAAATACGGCGAGCATGATGCTGAGGGCCGTTGCCGCACCGTAGTTTCCGCCGAGGCTGTTCTGGAATGCGTATCGATAAATGAGTTGGAGGATCGTCACCGTCGAGTTGGCCGGACCGCCCGCCGTGAACAGGAACGGTTCGAGGAACACCTGCGACGTCCCGATGATCTGCAGGATGAGCGTGATGAGAAGTACCCCGCGCAGTTGCGGCAGTGTCACATGCCAGATCTTGCGCCAGATGGATGCGCCGTCGACTTCTGCCGCGTCGTACAACTCGGGCGCGACACCGGTGAGGGCGGCCAGGTAGATGATGATCGTCCCGCCGGCCGCAGCCCAGGTTGCCTCGAGGACGAGGGAGGGCATTGCGGATGCCGCGGACTGGATCCACGGCTGCGGCCCGATGCCGAACCATTTGAGAATCTCGTTGAAGACCCCGGTGGCACTGGCGTCGTAGAAGAACTTCCAGAGAAGCACGGCCACCACCGGTGGAATGACGACCGGGAGATAGGCGAGGGCGCTGAAGAGACCCTTCCAGCGCCGTACCTCGCTCATCAGAACGGCGACGATGAGCGGAACCGGATATCCGAAGATCAGTGCGAGCAGTGCAAAATACCCGGTGTTCTTCACCGCGGTGAAGAAGAGCGGATCGTGGAGGACACGGGCGAAATTGTCCCAGCCGACAAAGATGGCTGGGGTGACCAGGTTGGTCTTCTGGAAGCTCATCACGACCGCCTGCACAATCGGCCACCAGGAGAATGCGCCGAAGATGAACAGGAGCGGGATCAGGAAGATGAGGTTGCTGAGTCCGCCGCCGCGCACCCAGGTCATCGGGGTCCGACGCGCCCGCAGGCGCGGGACTGCGATCGGTTCTGCAGGTTTGGCAATTGTTGTCATGAGACGATTTCCGGTCCTTCTACAGGTTGGAGGGCTGGTGCGGAACGAATGGTTCCGCACCAGCCCGGGGCGTGCGAACTAGCCGGCGTCGACCAACGCCTGCGCGTCGGTGTTGGCCTGCTTCAACAGCGCGTCGATGTTGGCGTTCTTGTCGGTGAGGACGGCCTGAACCACCACATCGAGGAGCGCATAGACCTCCTGTGTCTTCGCGGTCGGTTCACCGATCGGCTTCTGCTTGTAGATGCCGTCGGCGAAGCTCTTCATCTGGTCAGTCGGAACGTTGACGTAGTCCTTGATCCAGACGCGCGACTGGTCGAGTGTTGCCTTGTCGAACACCGGGAGGGCGGGCACGCCGACCGCCTGGTCGTTCGCGACGAGCGTCTTGGCATCCTCGACGGCGGCCGACTTCACGGTCAGCTTCTTCATGTAGTAGAAGTCGATCCATTTGACCGCTGCGGCCTGCTGCGCGGGCGTCGCCTTGACGTTGACAGCGGCGATCGTGCCACCGCCGATAACTCCTGCGCCCTTGCCTTCTGCCGGGATCACCGTCATTCCGTAGTCATCCGGACTCATGTTCTGCGACTGCGTCAGGTTCGTATAGATGTCGGATCCACTCGTGTACATGCCGATCTGGCCTGCACCGAACGCCTGGTTGATCGTGCCCCAGTCGAAGAGGAAGTTGCTGCCCATGGAGTTGTCCTCCCAGCGAAGCGCCTTCAGGAACTCCAGCGACTTCTTCATCGGCGCTGTGTCGATCGTGACCGTGGTCTTGCCGCTCTTCGTCACCTCGACGACTCCACCACGGGATGCATCGGCGGTGGTCAGCTGCCATCCACCGGTGTTGTTCTGCGACATCTGCATGTAGCCGGCCACGCCGGTCTTGTCAGAGATGATCTTGGCGTCCTTGCGGACCTCTGCCCAGGTTGTCGGCGGCTTGTTCGGGTCGAGTCCCGCCTTCGTGAACAGCGCCCGGTTGTAGTGCAGCGCATTGCCGTAGGCGGCGGTCGGAACTCCGAAGATCTTGCCGTCAGGGGCCTGTGCCGCGTTCAGTACGTTCGGGTTGAACTTGTCCCCGTACGGCAGCGCCTTCACCAGCGAGGTGATGTCGGCGAGCTGTCCGTTCTCGATCAGCGTCTTGCCGTCGGTGAACGGAATGGTGAAGACGTCAGGCAGTGTGCCGCCCGCCAGCTGGGCGGCGAAAGTCGGCCCGGTCCATTCGTACTCCTGCGTGTTGACGGTGATGTTCGGATTGGCCTTCTCGAACTGCTTGACCTGGTCGTCGAAGGCCGCAAAGGCCTCCGGCTTGCTGCCCGGGATGAGGCTGACGACGGAGATCGTCGCCTTCTTCGCCTCCGCAGGCTGCGTTGGAGCGCAGCCCGCGAGGGCCGCAATGGTCGCGAGCAGAACGATGCCCGCCCCTGCAACCTTGATTCGTGACTTCATTGTCTTGCCTTTCTCTGTGTTGGTGAAGCTGTGTGTGCGGGGTAACTCCTTGTGCTGCGAACTCTGTGTTTCTTCTTCTACTGCGTGCTCGTACGTCTTCTACTGCTGCGTCTGCAACCAGGCGGACGAGTCTGGGGGGAGCCGACCGGAGACGAGTCCGGCCGAGCTGATGAGGATTTTGGCATGGTCGGGGAGATCGATTGGCGCAGAGGACAGGTTGGTGACGGACACGAACCGGTCGCCTCGAGAGAAGGAGAGCACGCCATCCGGCGAGGCGATCCAGGCGAACTCCGGGCCGTGCAGCTCGGGCGAAGCTGTGCGGATCCGCAACGCCTCCCGGTACAGCCGGAGCATCGAGCTCTGGTCGGCTTCCTGCTCTTCCACTGCCAATTTCTGCCAGCTCGCCGGCTGCGGAAGCCACGGCGCCGCCGCCCCTTCCGGGCCGAAGCCGAGCCCCGGCGCCGAACCGCTCCATGGGAGCGGCACGCGACATCCGTCCCGCCCGGGATCCACCCCGTTCGAACGGAAGTGCATCGGGTCCTGCAGCTGATCGAGTGGCAGGTCCTCCACCTCCGGCAGGCCGAGTTCGTCTCCCTGGTAGATGTACAACGCTCCGGGAAGCGCGGCGGTGAGGAGTGCGGCGGCGCGCGCCCGACGTTCGCCGAGTTCGAGGTCGACCGGCGTCCCGAAGCGCTTCGATGCGAACGCGAACGACGAATCGTCACGGCCGTACCTGGTGACCGGTCTCGTCACATCGTGGTTCGACAGCACCCAGGTGGACGGGGCATTCACCGGAGCGTGGGCAGCCAGGGTGGCGTCGATCGACTCCCTCAGCTTCTCCGCATCCCACGGTCGTGCCATGAAATCGAAGTTGAACGCGGTGTGCAGTTCGTCTCTGCGAAGGTACTTGGCAAAGCGCTCGATGTCCGGCAGCCAGATCTCACCGACCAGCATCCTGGTTCCCGGGTAAGAGTCTGCGACGCCCCTCCAGCTGCGGTAGATCTCGTGCAGCTCGTCGCGGTCGGTGTTCGGATGCTCGCCAGGACCGGGATTCTCGGACAGCTCCGGCAGCGCCGCATCCTTCACCAGCAGTGCGGCCGAATCGATCCGGACGCCCGCGACGCCTCGATCGAACCAGAACCTCAGGACGTCCTCGTGCTCGGCACGGACGCCCGGATGATTCCAGTTGAGGTCGGGCTGCTCAGGAGTGAACAGGTGCAGGTACCACTGACCAGCGCTACCGTCCGGGTTGGTCGTCCGGGTCCAGGTGTCGCCCTGGAAGTTCGAGATCCAGTGATTCGGCATCTCGTCGCCGTTCGGCCCGAGGCCGTCCCTGAACCAGAACCGCTCCCTCTCCGGTGATCCTGGCCCCGCGGCGAGTGCCTCCTGGAACCAGGGATGCTGGTCGGAGATGTGGTTCGGGACCACATCGATGATGGTGCGGATGCCCAGGGCGAGTGCATCCCGGATGAGCGCCTCTGCCTGCTCAAGGTCGCCGAACGCCGGATGGATCGCCCGGTAGTCGGAGACGTCGTACCCTCCATCGGCCAGTGGCGACGCGTACCACGGGGTGAACCAGATCGCGTCGACACCCAGGTCGCGCAGGTAGCCCAGTCGGGAGCGAACCCCGGCGATGTCGCCGGTGCCGTCACCGTCACCGTCGGCGAAGCTGCGAATGTAGATCTGATAGATGACGGCGC
Organism: Microbacteriaceae bacterium; assembly: GCA_025464895.1. Lineage (GTDB taxonomy): Bacteria > Actinomycetota > Actinomycetes > Actinomycetales > Microbacteriaceae > Parafrigoribacterium_A. Next base: position 4,959 of record JAODMG010000097.1, read on the forward strand.
TGCGCCACCAGTCTGGATCGTCGCTGCTCGGGTTAACGGCGTCAACGACCGCGGTGGCGGTGTTCACGAAGCTGGGGACGTCTTCGTCCACGGAGGGGCTCATTTCTGTCAACGACGTCTGCAACATCCGTGTTGCACCTACGCCGACGGTGACGCCGTCGTAGGCCGTTGTTGAGGAATGTAGCGTTATCGACAGATTTGCGCAAGAACTTCGCAGATAGCAAGAAACTTACGTTGGCTTGCGTTCCCTTGCGGCCGCGGAAACCGGACCGGTCGATCCGCGGACCACGAGCTCAGGCTCGAAGAAGAACTCGTCGTTCGCCACCACGGCGCCGGAGATCTGAGCGACCAGCAACTCGATGACCATGCGGCCCATCGGCTCGATCGGCTGCCGGACGGTGGTCAGCGGCGGGTCGACAGCATTCATCAGGGCGGAGTCGTCGAATCCGATCACCGAGACGTCTGTCGGCACCTCGAGTCCGGCCCGGCGAACCGCCCGGATCGCACCGAGTGCAAGCGGGTCGCTCGCGCAGAGGATGCCGGTCACCCCGGCGTCGAGCAGCCTGGTAGCTCCGGCCTGCCCGGCCTCGAGCGAGTACAACGAATGCGAGATCTGGTCTTCGTCGATGGTGAGTCCGCGCGAGCGCGCAACCGCCCTCGCCGCGGTCAGCTTACGCAGGGACGGCACGTGATCCCGTGGGCCGAGCAGCAGCCCGATCCTGGTGTGACCGAGCTGGTGCAGGTGCGCGATGGCCTGTTCTGCCGCCACCGCGTCATCCGTCGACACCGTAGCGAACCCGAGTCCGTCGATCGGTGCGTTAACCAGCACCGTGGGAAGCCCGACTTCGGTGAGCCTCGCGTAGTGGTCGTGCGGCGCATCCTGCTGGGTGTACTGCCCGCCGACGAAAACCACCCCGGATACCTGCTGCTGCAGCAACAGTTCGACGTAGTCCGCCTCGGTGATGCCGCCGGCACTCTGCGTGCAGAGCACCGGGGTGTATCCATTCTGGGCGAGTCCCCCGCCGACGACCTCGCCGAACGCGGGAAAGATCGGATTGTTGAGTTCGGGCAGGAACAGGCCGACGAGCCTCGCCCGCTCCCCCCGGAGTTTCGTCGGCCGTTCGTACCCGAGCACGTCGAGCGCGGTAAGGACCGCTTGCCTGGTGGCCTCCGACACACCGGGCTTCTCGTTCAGCACGCGACTGACGGTCGCTTCGCTGACACCGACTTTCTTCGCAACTTCTGCAAGACGCTGTGACATGACAGGATTCTACGCAAAATCGCGCAAGAACTTGCAACAATTCTTGAGGATGCCGGTGCGACCGCCACGACGTACGATGTCGACGTGCCTGAGACAGCCTCATTCCGAGCTCGCCGGCGGGGTCCGGTGCTTTCCTTGGCACTGTCGACCCACCCTGGCCCGGCCATCGCCGTCACCATCGTCGCGGTGCTTCTCGGCGCCGGAGTCGGCCTCGACCCGTGGCGCCTGGTACTGCTCGGACTGGCGTTCCTGTTCGACCAGGCATCCGTCGGACTCTCGAACGACTGGATCGACGCGGAGCGGGACGCCGCCGTCGGCAGGCAGGACAAGCCGGTCGCCCTTGGCTGGATCGCGGCCAGGACGGTGCGATCGGCCGCGTTCGCGTGCGCGGCTGCGGCCATCCTGCTCACCATTCCGCTCGGGATCTGGGCGACGGTCGCCCACGCGGTGTTCATCGGCTCGGCCTGGGCGTACAACGCGGGGCTCAAGAGCAGCGCCTTCTCGGTGCTCCCCTACCTCGTGAGCTTCGGCCTGCTGCCGCTCGTCGTCACGCTGTCCCTGGAGCAGCCTGCCATCGCCGCACCATGGGCCATCGGCCTCGGGTCGCTTCTCGGGGCCGCCGCCCACTTCGCGAACGTGCTGCCCGACCTCGATGACGACCGGATCACCGGGGTGCGGGGACTCCCCCATCGCCTCGGCCGACCGGTTACCGGCATCACGACCTACCTGCTTCTCGCCGCGGCAGCCGTGCTCGCCCTGCTCGGTCCAGGCGGACGGATCGGCGCGCTCCAGTGGATCGGATTCGCGATCACCGGCGTGATCGCGGTCACCGGAATCGTGCTGACGCTCAGCCGCCCGCCCGGACGACTGCTGTTCCAGCTGATCATCGCCGCGACGCTCATCGACGTCGCCATGCTGCTCGTCGCCGGGCAGCGGCTGCTCGCCTGAGCCGGGCTGCTGGTCCGCCGGAACTGAGACTATCGCGGGCTGCGCTGCAGCGACGCAGACTCGGCGGGCCGCTCGTTGTGACGCAGGTTCTGGATGCCGAACGCCGAGATCACGCCTCCCGCGATGAGGAGACCGGCCGTCACCAGCAGGCCGCGGTGGAATCCGGCCACGTCGAGCCTGGTTCCGACCACGATGCCGAGCATGGCCACCGCGACGAGTCCGGCGACCCGCGAGACGGCGTTGTTGATCGCCGATCCGATTCCGGCCTGGCTCTCGTCGATTGACCCGAGAATCGCGGCCGTCAGCGGCGCGACGGTGATCGAGAGTCCCAGGCCGAACACGATGGTGCCGGGCAACACCTGGGTCCAGTAGTTGGCCGTCGCGGTGATGCCGAGCATGAGCAGGTAGCCGATCCCGGCGACGATCGGGCCGACCGCCATGAACAGCCGGGGGCCGTGACGGCCGGCGAGGCCGCCGAATACCGGCGATAACGCGATGTTGATCAGGGTGACGGGAAGCAGCGCAAGGCCGGCGAGGGTCGCCGGATAACCGGCGACCTGCTGCAGGAACACCACGACCAGTAGACCGCCGATCGACAGTGCGCCATAGATGGCGACGGTGGCGACGTTGCCGACCCCGAAGTTCCTCACCCGGAACAGTCCAAGGGGCATCATCGGATGTTTCGCGACGTGCTCCCGCCAGAGGAAGGCGGCGAGAGCGATGACGCCGACGACGATCGACAGGTAGATGAGCGGATTCGACCAGCCGAAGTGGCTCTGCTCGATGAGAGCGAACACCGGTGCGCCAAGCCCGACTATTCCGAGTGCTGCGCCCAGATAGTCGATACTCACCCCGGGTTTGCGCACATCACGCTGTTTGAGGATCACCATCAGCCAGAGCGTGACCGCGATGGGGACCACGTTGATGGCGAAGACCCAGCGCCAGGAGAACAGGTCGACGAACACGCCGCCGAGCAGCGGACCGATCAGGAATGCTGCGCTCGTCCAGGCCGTCCACAGCCCGATGGCTTTCGCCTGGGCGGCGCCGCGGAAGGTCGAGAGGATGATAGCGAGGGAGCTCGGAACGAGGAGTGCGCCGGCCACTCCCTGCAGCCCCCTGGAGACGATCAGGAACTCGCCGCTCGGCGCGATGGCGCAGAGCAGGGAGGTCAGACCGAAGCCGATCAGCCCCCAGCGCAGCACCACGATTCGACCGAACACGTCGGAGAGCGAACCGGCGACCAGGATGAGTGAGCCGAGGGTGATGAGGTAGGCATCGACCACCCATTGCTGAACCGGCAGCCCGCCCCCGAGTTCGCGGGTGATCGCGGGCAATGCCACGTTGATGACCGATCCGTCCAGGAAGGCGACGAACGACGCCAAGACGGCAATCGCCAACACGAGTCTCTGCTGCCTGGTCATGATCTCATTCTCGACCATGGTCGCCGTCGACCACACGATCGACCGCTTCGAGCAGGACCAGCTGACCGAGCGGCCGGAAATGTCCGGTGACCGGCAATTCGATGTTCGTCGCCTCGTCCAGCCGACTCCCCTCCGGGATGATCGGATCGAGGCTGCTGAAGATCGAGGTGATCCGCGAGTTGGCCTCCAGGTTGTCGGCAAGCAGCCGCAGGGTGCTGTCCTTCGGCGAGAACGCGCGGAGGGTCGCGCCCGGGGCGATCCTGGCGAAACGCGAACCGGAGAATGGCGAGTTGATGGCGACCATCCTGTCGATCCGATCGGCCACGGCATCCGTCATCATCAGCTGCTTCCCGATCAGTCCGCCCTTGCTGTGTCCGATCACGACGATGCCGCGCAGGTCCTTGGCGATGATGAAGCGTTCGACCATGGCGGCGGTCGACACGATCGGGGCTCGATTGAAGCCGATCTCCGGCACCGGGTAGACCGGATGACCGTGGCCGTTCAGCCGGTCGGCGATCGGCCGAAGGAATTGCCAGGTTTCGTACACTCCGGCCAGGAGCAGCACCGGTTCACGATCGCCCTCCGCGTATCGCTCCGGGATCTCTCGGTCGCGCAAGTGCTTCCACTGCCAGCCGACGGCGAGGACATGATCGATCAGCCAGGCCATGATCCACCGGGGAACGATCATGATCCCGACTGCCCATGCACAAATCCGGAAGTCATGACGCACCACTCACGTGACGCCCGATCCGATAGTCAGAACACATTCCTTGAACCATACTCGCCGGTCCTTCCTGTGCAATCGCTAGCGGCTGCTCGGCGGACGCCGTTTCTCGCGGCCAGAATGCAGCCGGCTGAATCTAAGCTGGGCTGACCATGTCAGACACCGATGAGCCCGCAACGCCGCACAGGATCGAGGATGCAGCCGGCGAACCGGTGGCAGATCACGGATCCCCAGCCGACCAGTACCAAGCCGACGAACATCCGCGTCACTGGTGGACCTGGGCACTCGCCGGCGTCGTCTCGGTGCTCGCCGGTCTCGGCGCCGCAGAACTGACGGCCGGGTTGCTCGCGCCGGCAAGCAGTCCGCTCCTGGTGGTCGGATCCCTGGTCATCGACTCGGTCCCCGGCTGGGTCAAGGACATCGCGATCTCGCTATTCGGTACGGCAGACAAGATCGTCCTGCTGGTCGGCCTCGGGGTCCTGGTTGCACTCCTGGCCGCGGTTGCCGGCGTTGTCGATCGCCGCTGGCCGCCGTTCGGCCGGTCCCTGGTCGCGGTGATCGGGCTCGTCGGGGTCTCCGCGGCCGTCACCAGGGCACACGCCGGTCCGCTCGACTCGGTCTCGTCCCTGGTCGCCATCGCCGTGTCGATTCTCGTGTTCTCCTGGCTTTCGCGGACGCTTCGCCCCGGACGCACCAGCACCTCGCCAGAATCGGCCGACCGGCGTAGGTTCCTCGCCATCGCCGGCGTCACCGCCGGCCTCGGCGCGCTTGCCGTGCTCGGCGGACGAGCGCTGACTATCGGCCGCCAAACCACCGAGGCGGTGCGGTCGGTGATCAGGCTCCCGAAGCCGGCCGTCGCCGCCCCTGCTCTCGTGGGCGGGACGTCGTTCCAGGTCGCCGGATTGACGCCGATCGTCACTCCGAACGCCGACTTCTATCGCATCGACACCGCGCTCCAGGTGCCGAACATCGACCCGAAGAACTGGTCGCTGAAAATCACCGGGATGGTCGACAACGAGGTCGAGTTGAGCTTCGCCGAGCTGATGGCTCTCCCACTCGAGGAGAGCTACACGACTCTCACCTGCGTCTCCAACTATGTCGGCGGCGATCTGATCGGCAACGCCAAGTGGCTCGGCTATCCGATCAGGGAGTTGCTCACCCGAGCCGGCCCGGAGCCCGGTGCCGACATGGTGCTGTCAACGAGCATCGACGGCTTCACCGCGAGCTCGCCGCTGACCGCACTCACCGACGGGCGCAACGCCATCCTCGCGGTCGGCATGAACGACGAGCCGCTGCCGCTCGAGCACGGCTTCCCGGTACGGATGGTGGTGCCCGGCCTCTATGGCTACGTCTCGGCCACGAAGTGGGTTGTGTCGATGGAGGTGACGACCTTCGCGAAGCAGACCGCGTACTGGACCGACCGCGGCTGGTCGGAGCGCGGACCGGTCAAATTATCCTCCCGAATCGATGTGCCAGCGGTCGGCGCGGGCGGCGTCAAGGCGGGGACCGTCGCCGTAGCCGGGGTGGCCTGGGAACAACATGTCGGCATCAGCGCGGTACAGGTGCGGGTCGACGGTGGCCAGTGGAACGACGCGGAGCTCGCAGACGCGATCTCGGAGGATACCTGGCGCCAATGGGTCTGGCGTTGGCCGGCAACCAATGGCCGACATCGGTTGACGGTGCGCGCGATCGACGCGAACGGTGTCGTGCAGACATCCGCTATCGCCGATGTCGTACCGGATGGCGCGACCGGGCTGCACAGCGTTGACGTGCAGGTCGCCTGACGTCCCGTTCTCGGCCGAATGCCACCGAATTCGCAGCCGGTGGTGAAAGCATTGCACCCGTCAGTACCAGGATCCAGCGAGGGAAGCAGCCCATGACCGTTATCAAGATCAACGCGATCACCGTGCCGAGCGACAGCGGCGACGAGCTGGCGAAGCGCTTCGCCGCTAGGGCGGGCGCGGTCGACGACCGGCCGGGCTTCGAGGGGTTCGAGCTGCTGAAGCCGACCGACGACCGGACCACCTGGCTCGTCGTGACCCGCTGGGCGGACGACGAATCCTTCCAGGCCTGGGTGAACTCCCCGGCGATCGGGCA
>JAODMG010000104.1 GCA_025464895.1 Microbacteriaceae bacterium
AGCGGCGACGTGTCGACCGGGAAGTCCATGACGAAGGTCGGCCGCTCGAGGCCGCCCTTGATGAAGTGCTCCCACAGTTCCTCGACGAGCTTGCCGTGAGTCGGCTGGTGCAGCTCGATGCCGAGCGAACCGGCCAGCGCCAGCAGTTCGGCGAGCGGCGTCTCCGGTGTGATCTCCAGGCCGGATGCCTCGCTCAGCGAGTCGAACATGCTGATGCGGTCCCACTCGCCGCCGAAATCGTATTCGGTGCCGTCCGCCCAGGTGACGACGTGCGACCCGGCGGCGGCGATCGCGGCGTTCTGGATCAGCTCCTGCGTCAGGTCGGCCATTTGGTTGTAGTCGCCGTAGGCCTGGTACGCCTCGAGCATCGCGAACTCCGGCGAGTGGGTGGAGTCGGCTCCCTCGTTGCGGAAGTTGCGGTTGATCTCGAAGACCCGCTCGATGCCGCCGACGACAGCGCGCTTGAGGAACAGCTCCGGCGCGATCCGCAGGAAGAGCTCAGTGTCGAAGGCGTTGCTGTGGGTGACGAACGGTCGAGCGGTCGCGCCGCCGTGCATCGTCTGCAGCATCGGGGTCTCCACCTCGATGTAGCCCTGGTCGTCGAAGGTCTTGCGGAGCGACGACACCGCACCGGCCCGGCTGCGCACCATCTGGCGCGCTCCCTCACGCGCGATCAGATCGAGGTACCGGTTGCGCACGCGGGTTTCCTCGTTCAACTCGGTGTGCAGGTTGGGCAGCGGCCGCAGGGCCTTCGCGGCGATCTTCCACTCTTTCACCATGATCGAGAGTTCACCGCGCCTGCTCGAGACGACCTCGCCGGAGACGAAGAGATGATCGCCGAGGTCGACCATCTCCTTCCACGATTCGAGTGATGACTCTCCGACCTCCGCGAGGGAGACCATCGCCTGGATGCGGGAACCGTCGCCCGACTGCACGGACGCGAAACAGAGCTTTCCGGTGTTGCGAAGGTGCACGACGCGCCCCGCGACCCCGACGGTCTCGCCGGTGACGGCATCCGCTTCGAGCTCCGGATACCTGGCCCGAACGGCCGGGATCGTCGTCGTGATCGGAAGCGAGACCGGATAGGCCTCCACCCCGGAGTCGTTGAGTCTCTCCCGCTTGGCGAGGCGCACCTGCATCTGCTCCGACCCATCAGCCTCCGCCAGCGCGGATGCCTCGGCCGCGGCGGCATCCGCGGTGGCGACATCGGCGTCGGTCGAAGCGTCGGCGGCGGGGTGTTGCGTCGTCATCGGTGGTTGCACTCTCAGCTCAGGGTTATGAGTTCGTTGTCGATCAGTCTCGTGCCGCCGACATTGGCCGCGACGAGCACAAGCGCCCTGCCGCGATAGTCGTCGTCGACCGGCAGAAAGCTCTGCGGCTGCACCACCGTCAGATAGTCAAGCTTAACCAGCGGTTCGTCGGCCAGGATTGACCGGGCAGCGGCCAGTACGGCTTGGGTCCCGAGATGAGCGGATGCCGCGGCAGCCTGCAGGGACGCCGAGAGTTTCACGGCCGCTCGCCTCGCATCATCGTCGAGGAACCGGTTGCGGCTGGACAGCGCCAATCCGTCCGGCTCGCGCACGATCGGCACCGTCTCCACCGTGACCGGAAAGTTGAGATCGTCGACCATGCGCTGCACGAGGTAGACCTGTTGCGCATCCTTCTGACCGAAGACGACGACGCCGGGACGCACAATGTTGAGGAGTTTGGTGACGACGGTGAGCACGCCGTCGAAGTGTCCCGCCCGCGAATTGCCCTCGAAGAGCGACCCGACCTCGCCGGCGACGACCCTGGTCTGGGACGGTCCGCTCGGGTACATCTCGTCGACGGTCGGCGCGAAGACCACGGGGACGCCGAGTGGCTCGAGCTTGGCCAGGTCGTCATCGAGGGTGCGCGGATAACGGTCGAGGTCTTCGGTCGGCCCGAATTGAAGCGGGTTCACAAAGATGGACACGACGACGAAATCGGCAACCTCTGCCGCCCGTCGGATCAGCGCGAGATGACCGTCGTGGAGGGCGCCCAGGGTCGGGACGAGGGCGATCCGCTCGCCCCTGGCGCTCGGATCCGAGACCCCGGCACGCAACTCGGCGATGGTCTCAACTACGGCAACAGGCACCACTCGATGTTAGTGCGCCTGGGCGGCAGGGCCATCGCATCCGCACTGGGGCCCTACAACGGCGGGGTCGACGCCCGGGACAGCGCGTTGTCGACCGCGGACCGCACGAGCGGCCCGAGCACGGTTCCCGGCGCCTCGATTCCGATCGAGGCCAGGAGCCCCGTCGCCTGGTCGACGATCGCGGTCGAGAAGCTCGTCGCCGTGGAGATCGCCTCGGCGTAGGCGGCGCGATCGGCCTCGGCGACGACGATCGGTTCCCCGCCCATCTCCACGGCGAGCGCCTGGCCGATCGGCAGCACCGGCGCGGGGGCGGTTACCGCGAAATAGCTCTCAGCCATCCGCGCCAGGTCGATGGTCGATCCGGTGAACGACATGATCGGATGGATGGCGAGCGGTATCGCACCGGCAGCCATCGCCGGCGCCAGCACACCGACACCGAATTCGGCGGCGGTGTGCAGCACCAGCTGCCCCGCCTGCCAGGAACCGGTCGCCGCGAGCCCGGTGACCAGCGCCTCCAGTTCGGTCGCGGGGACGGCAAGGATGACCAGTTCGCTGCGTTCGAGGATCTCGGGCACCTCGAGGATCGGGACCCCCGGCAGGATGGCCTCCGCTCGCTCACGACTGCCCTCCGAGATCGCGGAGATCCCGACGATCGCGTGCCCCGCGCCGGCGAGCGCCGCTCCGATGATCGGGCCGACCAGCCCCGCGCCGACGATACCGACCCCGAGCCGTCCGGAGCGCTCCGCCGCGTTCACGCCGGCAACTCCCCGGAACGCCAGCGGTGCGATGTGTCGCGGCGGGCCGATTGCACCGCGGCATCGGCTACCTCGCCGAAGAAGGCGATCGCAGCATCCTTTTCGATGGCACCGAGGTCGGCATGGATCGGGACGGTGACGGTATGAAGTTCGATCCTGGCCAGGCGGAGCGCCCTCAGCAGCGGGCCCTGCTCGATCGCGACACTCTGCAGCCTCGGTTGCGGCACGACCACCAGTTGCCGCCAGATCGCGCCGCGACGAAGCAGAAGCCAGTCGGCGCCGGTGGCGAAACCGTTGCGCCGCCAGGAGAACGGCCGAAGCCAGGCCGCACGCCTCGGCGAGTTCACGAAGCCGTCGCCCTGGCCGACGGCGCGAAAGTCCGGAACGACGAAACCGGGCAGGACGAGCGCGAGCACACGCATGGTCTCGTCGAAATTCCCGACCGGCAGGATGGTCGTGTTGGCCTGGCCGGCCGCACCCTTCGCCGATGAGTGGCTCGCCACATTCACCCTGACCTCCCACCAGCCGGCCGGCCGCCAAAGCAGGGACTGACTCACCTGGACGGAATGGATGCGTCCGGGCGGGATCGTCTCATTGCTCGTCGAGAGCAGGCCGTAACCGACTCGCACCCCGTCCGGTGTTCCCGCGATCGTGTAGCGCAGCGCCTTGGTGAACCGCCGAACATAGAAACTCCCGAACCCGAAGAGGCTTGGGAGGGCGAAGAACAGTGCGTAGATGTCACCGGTCGTTGACACCCAGACGGTGATCGCGACGAGGACGATGACGAGGAACACCGTCGCTCCGCTCAGCACCATCGATCCGAACAGTCGGCCGAGATGGATCCTGACCACGGAATCCGGCTCGACGAAACTCGGGTCGAGCTCCGGCGCCAGGAACTCACCCACCCGGCGATCGATGAACCCGGTTGCCTCGGGTGCCGCAGCGCCGGGCGATGCCTCCGTTCGAGACCCAGAGGCGAGCCGCAGGATCTCGCGGCGCAGGTCGTCCGCCGCCGACGACGCGAGATAGGAGAGTTGGAGATTGGCGTCGTGCCCGGCCTGGTTGATCTCGAGCTTCGCCGCACCGAACAGCCGCGCGAAGAACGGACGCACGATATTGATGCCCTGGATGCGATCGAGCCGCGCCTTGCGATTGGTGCGGAACAGGATGCCGGACCGCACCTCAACGACTTCCTCCGTGATGCGGAAGGTGTGCATCCTCCAGGAGAAGTAGAAGCCGACGATGAGGACGACCAGGAGCGCAGCGGTGATGAGCAGCGCCTGCAGGATGTAGCCGTGGTTGACCACGTAGTCGACCGGATTGTCGCCCTCCTCGAACGATGGGAAGAAAATCGCCACCAACCGCTCCCGCAGGTTGGCGACCACCACGCCGAGTATGGCGATGAGCGCGATGCCGCCCTTAAGCAGCGGGGAGGCCGGATGCAACCGGTGCCACTCGCCGTCGGTGAGGATGGCGACCGTGGCGGTCACTGCGGCGGTCTCGCTCACAAGCCCGCCCGGCGACTCTCGGCCAGGGCGACCAGCTCGTCACGCAGCGCATCCGCATCGGCCTCAGGAAGACCGGGGAGGGTGACGCCGGCGGCGGCCGCGGCGGTGACGAACTTCAGTTCACTGAGTCCGAGCGCTCGCGCGATCGGCCCACGATTGATGTCGACCAGCTGCATTCGTCCGTAGGGGACGGCCACGAAGCGCTGCCACATGATCCCGCGCTTGAACAGCAGGTCGTCTTCGCGCAACTGGTAGCCGATGGCGCGAACCCTGCGCGGGATGAGCGTGAGGTTGACGATCATGATGATCGAGACGACCGCGGTCGCGGAAGCCGGCCACCAGAGCTGCAGCGAGGCGAAAACCACCGTGGCCGCGACCAACACCATGGTGCCGACGAGACCGCTTACCAGCTCTACCCAGACGAACTTCGGCGAGACCCTTCGCCAGGTGATGTCGGCCAGTTCCAGTCGATTGGTCACGAGGTCCTCGAGGTTCGTTGTCGTCTACGGCCTGATGCGAATCGGCTTCTTTCCCGAATCGTCATCGGGATCCGACGGCGGAATGGTGCACATGAACTCGGCGATGAGTCCGGCCGCGAGCAGTATCGCCGCACCCAAGAACGACGCTATCGCCAGCCCGATCGAGCCTACCCCCGGCACCGCCAATCGGGTCAGCAAATAGACCGTTATACCGATCGCGAGGCCGGCCAGGAGCGATCCGCTGATCGCGCAGGCTTTCGCGAGCATTACCACCCTGGTCGCGTAGTACGGGTCGATCGGGGCCTTCGTCTTGCCTTTGGTGAACCGGCGAATGGGAACGGCGAGCACGATGACGATTGCGCCGATCGCCAACAGGGCGATCGGGAGGGTCAGCGGCGGGATGATGATCGCGCGACCAGAGGTCGCCAGCGCCACCTCGACGAGGCCACCGACCAGTCCGCCGATGATGACCAGCAGTACGAGCGTGCTAACCCGAGTGCGTTTCATGGTCTAACGCTATCGAGCAGCGGGGCGGCTGGGTAATCCCAGACCGAATCGGATGCCGTGGCGAGCAATTCGGCAACCGGCCCCCTGCCCGGGATCTCGGCATCCGGCTGCAACTCTGCCCACGGAGCGAGCACGAAGGCCCGTTCCCAGGCGCGCGGATGAGGCAGCGTCAGTCTCTCGCCATCCTCGACGACAGTGCACTCGACGACAGCACCATCGACGGCACCGCTTTCGACGGCATCGCCTTCGACAACACCGACCACCGAGATCAGGTCGAGATCGAGAGTGCGGTCCCCCCAGCGCTCGTCCCGGACGCGCCCGTGTGCCAGCTCGATCCGCTGGAGTTCGTCGAGCATCCGGTGCGGGGCAAGGTCGCCGGCGGCCAGAAGAACGGCGTTGAGGTAGCTGGGCGCCGACTCGTCGACACCGTCCGTCTTCAGGGCGTGCGACTCGACCAGGCCGGACACGGCGATGACGGTGATCCCGTCGATGTCGGCGATATCGCGCACGGCCGCCCTCAGCGTCGCCTCGCGATCGCCGAGGTTGCTGCCGAGGGCGACGACCATCTCGCTCACTCGCGGCTCCTGGTGATGGTGACTGCGACATCCGAGAACGGCACTGTGATCGGCGCACTCGGCTTGTGCAGCGTGACCCGCACCCATCGCGCCGCGCGGTGGGCGAGCACGATATCGGCGATCCGCTCTGCCACCGTTTCGATCAGGTCGACCGGGTCGCGTTCGACCGCCGACACGATTTCCTCCGCGAGCACGCCGTAGTGGATCGTCTGGTCGAGGTCGTCGGACGCCGCCGCCGCGGAGAGATCCACCGACACCGTGACGTCGATGATGAATTCCTGCCCGTTGGCCCGCTCGTCGGGAAATACGCCGTGGTGCCCGGATGCCCGCAGCCCGGTCAGGGTCAGCTGGTCGTCGTTCATACGGTCGCCCTTCCATCGCGCATGGCGCTCCAGACATCCAGCGCCTTCCTGGTGCCGACCACGTCGTGCACACGCACTCCCCAGACTCCGGCTTCTGCGGCCAGCGCGCTGATGATCGCGGTCGCCGGATCGCGGTCTTTCGGGGTCGCCGCTGCATCCAAAACCGTGCCGATGAACCGCTTGCGGGACGCGCCGATCAGGAGCGGATGCCCGAGGATGCCAAGTTCTCGGAGGTGCCCGAGGAGTCGCCAGTTGTGCTCGGCGTTCTTGGCGAACCCGAGCCCCGGGTCGATAATGATGCGGCTCGGGTCGACACCGCTCACGATCAGCTCTGCCACCCTGCTCTTCAACTCGTCCCTCACGTCGGCAACCACATCGCGGTACACCGCCACGGCGTCGCTCGGACCGCGCCAGTGCATGGCGACGAAATGCACCCCCGTCTCGGCGGCGACCCGACGCATGCCGGGATCGGCGAGACCGCCCGAGACATCGTTGATCAGTTTCGCCCCGGCATCCACCGCGGCGAGCGCCGTCGACGCGTTCATCGTGTCGATGCTGACGACGATATTCCGCTGGACCAGTTCGCGGATCACCGGAAGCACTCGGGACTGCTCCACCTCGGCCGGAAGCCGTTCCGCCCCAGGCCTGGTCGACTCGCCACCGACGTCGATGAGACCGGCGCCTGCTTCCGTCAGTTCGACGGCGTGGCCGACCGCCCGATCCAGGCGGTTGTACTCCCCGCCGTCGCTGAACGAGTCGGGGGTCATGTTGAGGACGCCCATGATGACGGGAGCCGGATAATCCGGCAGCAGCACAGCCGGGGTGCGCTGCCGACGCTCCGCCGTACGAACGGACTCGGACTCAACCATTGCTTCCCGCCCCGATCAGGGCGATGATCTCCGCCCGCGCAGCGGGCTCAGACAGGCTGCCGCGGGTCGCCATCGTCACCGTTGTGCTGTTCTGCTGCCTGGCGCCACGGGCGGTGACACAGCCGTGGGTGGCATCGAGGACCACCAGGATACCGAGCGGATCGAGACCGGCCTGCACGGTGTCGGCGATCTCCTCGGTGAGGCGTTCCTGCAACTGGGGGCGGGACGCGAGCGTGTCGACGACCCGTGGAAGCGCGCCAAGACCGACGATGCGGGTGCGCGGGATGTAGGCGAGGTGGGCCACGCCGGTGAACGGCAGCAGGTGGTGCTCGCACATGGACCGGAATTCGATGTCGCGGAGCAGCACCAGTTCGCCGAGCTCACCAGAACCCGCGGCGAACTCGACCCCTCCGGCCAGGTGGCTGACCGGATCGACCGCGAGTCCCGAGAAGAATTCGGCGTACGCCTCGGCGACCCGCTGCGGGGTCGATAGGAGCCCGGGACGAGCGGGATCCTCGCCGATAGCGGCGAGGATCTCCGACACGGCCGCCTCGATGCGGGCCCGGTCGATGGGCGCACTCTCGTCGACGGCGTCGCGGGATGGCCCAGGAACGGTTCGGGACACGAATCCCCTTATTGGTGTTATGCGGTTGCGATATCTGGCCGCTTGCGAGGGCGAGGGATGCGGTTCTTCTTCGGCGTCGACTCAACATCGCCGTCGACCAGGTCGCCGTCGATCGGGGCCTTGGCCGGCATGATCACCGGCGGCTGGTCCGATACGGGGCGCTTGTCGCTGGAGAGCCACTGCGGGCGCTCCGGCAGCTTCGTCACATCCTTGAAGATCTCGGCCAGCTGGGTGTGATCGAGTGTCTCCTTCTCGAGCAACGCCGTCGCGAGGATGTCGAGGATGGCGCGGTTCTCGTTCAGCACCCTCCATGCCTCGTCGTGGGCATTCTCGATCAGCGCGCGCACCTCGTCGTCGACCTGCTCCGACACCCGCTCCGAGTAGTCGCGCTGGCCACCCATGTCGCGGCCGAGGAACATCTCGTTCGAACCGGAGCCGAGCTTCACGGAGCCGATGCTCGCGCTCATGCCGAACTCTGTGACCATCTTGCGTGCGGTCGCGGTTGCCTTCTCGATGTCGTTGGATGCCCCGGTGGTCGGGTCGTGGAAGACGATCTCTTCCGCCACTCGTCCACCCATCGCGTAGGCGAGCTGGTCGAGGAGTTCGTTCCTGGTGACCGAATAGCGATCCTCGAGCGGAAGCACCATCGTGTAGCCGAGGGCCCGTCCGCGAGGAAGGATGGTGATCTTCGTCACCGGGTCGGTGTTGCGCATCGCGGTCGCCACCAAGGCGTGTCCACCCTCGTGGTACGCCGTGATCAGCTTCTCCTGGTCGCGCATCACCCTGGTGCGGCGCTGCGGTCCGGCCATGACCCGGTCGACCGCCTCATCCAGGGCACGGTTGTCGATCAGTTGCGCATTCGAGCGCGCGGTCAGCAGCGCGGCCTCGTTGAGCACGTTCGCGAGGTCGGCACCGGTGAAGCCTGGCGTCTTCCGCGCGAGAACTTCGAGGTCGACGCCGGCCGCGAGCGGCTTGCCCTTCCCGTGGACTTCGAGGATCTGCTTGCGGCCGAGCAGGTCGGGCGCGTCGACTCCGATCTGGCGGTCGAAACGACCAGGGCGGAGCAGAGCAGGGTCGAGGATGTCCGGACGGTTGGTCGCGGCGATCAGGATGACGTTGGTCTTGACGTCGAAGCCGTCCATCTCCACCAGCAACTGGTTGAGGGTCTGCTCGCGCTCGTCGTGGCCGCCGCCCATCCCGGAGCCACGGTGGCGTCCAACAGCGTCGATCTCGTCGACGAAGATGATCGCGGGTGAATTCTCTTTCGCCTGGGCGAACAGGTCGCGCACCCGGCTCGCACCGACACCGACGAACATCTCGACGAAGTCGGAACCGGAGATGGAATAGAACGGGACGTTCGCCTCGCCGGCCACGGCACGGGCCAGCAGGGTCTTACCGGTGCCGGGAGGGCCGTAGAGCAGGACGCCCTTCGGGATGCGGGCGCCGACCGCCTGGAATTTCGCGGGCTCCTTGAGGAAGTCCTTGATCTCTTCGAGCTCTTCGATCGCCTCGTCCGCGCCGGCGACATCCGCGAAGGTGACCTTCGGACTCTCCTTGGAGACCAGTTTCGCCTTCGACTTTCCGAACTGCATGACCCGGCTTCCGCCACCCTGCATGCTCGAGAGCAGGAACCAGAAGATCATGCCGATCACGACGAACGGGATGACCAGTCCGAGTAGCGAGGACAACCAGTTGCCCTTGTCCACCTGGTCGTCGTACTTCGCCTTCGAGTTGTCAACGGCGGTGACGACGGAGGATGCCCTGGCCGATGCGTAATAGAACTGCACCTGCTTGCCGTCTGCCCCGGCGTTGGTCAGGGTGAGGTCGACCCGCTGCTCGCTGTCGACGATCTTGGCTACGGCGACCTTGTCGCTCGAGAGCAGATTGAGACCCTGCTCAGTCGTGATCTGCTTGTAACCGGACGCGTTCAGCAGGCTGAAACCCACAGACACGACGACAACGGCCAGCAGGATGTACACGAGCGGGCCCTTGAGAAAGCGCTTGAAATCCATAGTGTTCCGGGGGTCGAGCCCGGCACCTTTCTGACGAAGAATGTGGTTGATAGGTTATCGCGCTGATGCTGGGGGCAGACTGCATGTTTGCTGGCGGCGTAATGAGCATCGGCCCATGGATTGCACGGTCGGTTCAGGCGGGCGCTTTCGCGCCGTGAAACGGTCGGACGCCTACTGGTAGACGTGAGGGGCGAGCACCCCGATGCCCCTGAGGTTGCGGTACTTCTCGGCGTAGTCGAGCCCGTAGCCGACCACGAAGGCGTTCGGAATCTCGAACCCGACGTAGCGAACGTCGACCTCGACCTTCGCGGCATCCGGCTTCCGAAGCAGCGCGCAGATCTCGACCGATGCTGCCCCTCTGCTGGCGAGGTTGGCCCTCAGCCAGGACAGGGTGAGGCCGGAGTCGATGATGTCTTCGACGATGAGCACGTCGCGACCGTGCAGGTCGGAGTCGAGGTCCTTCAGTATGCGGACGACGCCAGATGACTGGGTGCCCGACCCGTAGGACGATACGGCCATCCAGTCCATCTCGAGCGGAATCCTCAGCTCACGGGCGAGGTCGGCCATCAGCATCACGGCGCCCCGCAGAACGCCGACGAGCAGGATGTCCCGTCCCGCGTAGTCCGACTCGATCCGCCTGGCGAGCTCCGCGATCTTCGCGTGGATCTCTCCCTCGTCGAGGAGGGTGCTGCTGAGGTCATCCGCGATGTCGCTGAATTCCATACTCTTAGGGCTCCCGGTGCGTCGGCGCTGCGCTGAACACCAGCAGGTGCCCCAGCCGCTTAACCCTAATGCCCGGCAGGTCGACCGATGCCTGCCCGTGCCAGTCGGTCACCAGCCTCGCTACCTCCAGGGTCTGTGCTCGGCTGAGGCTCACCCCGAATTCCGCGGAGACGACCAGGCGGATGATGCGCTGCCGCAGCGCAGGCGGGTTGGCGGCCAGGCCATTCACCGGCAGCGAGATGCCCGCCTCCGCATGCTCCGCCAGCTCCTCCACCAGCTCGTCGGCGAAGTGGTCGAGCGCGTCGGAATCCTCTCGCAGCTGGTCGGCAGTTCGCGCCAACGCCTCCGCGATACCGGGGCCTAGCTCCCGCTCGATCACCGGGAGTACTGTGGTGCGCACTCGAACCCTGGCGTAGGCCTCGTCCAAATTCTGCGGGTCTGTCCAGGGCTCGAGCCCCGCATCGTCGCAGAACCTCACGGTGGTGGACCGGCGGATGCCGAGCAGCGGCCGCAGGTACAGTCCGGTCACCCGCGCCATGCCCTGCAGGCTCGCCGCTCCGCTTCCGCGTGCGAGGCCGAGCAGGACCGTCTCGGCCTGGTCGTCGAGGGTGTGCCCGAGCAGCACGGCGGACGCGCCAGTCTCCTCTGCCACCCTGGCGATCGCCGCGTAGCGCGCATCGCGGGCGGCGGCCTCCGGTCCGCCCTGCCCGCCGACGCTCACCGGCACCACCACGACGGGGTCGAGGCCGATGGCCTCGGCCTGGCGGGCGGCTGCTGCTGCGACATCCGCGGATCCCGGTTGCAGCCCATGATCGACGATGACCGCACCGGCGCGGAGCCCCGCGCGCGGAGCCTCAAACGCGGTCGCCGCGGCCATCGCGAGCGAGTCGGGGCCACCGCTGAGCGCGACCAGGACGAGCTCATGGGCGGACGCGGTGACCAGCACCTCGCGCACCGCGCGGCGGACGTCGGCGATCGCGGGGGTCAGCCGAGGGCGTGTGCTCATCCAGTAACGTTATTCCAGCACTCAACGAAACAAGGAGCACGGACATGGCCGCGTACGACGTCGTTATCGAGATCCCCCGGGGAAGTCGCAACAAATACGAAGTCGACCACGAGACCGGCCGCGTCTACCTCGACCGCGTCCTGTTCACCAGCTTCGTCTATCCGACCGACTACGGCTATTTCGAGAACACCCTCGGCCTCGACGGCGACCCGGTCGACGTGCTCGTCCTGCTCGACTACCCGCTCTTTCCCGGCGTCGGCGTCTCGGTGCGCCCGGTCGGCGTCTTCAACATGACGGATGACGGCGGTTCGGACGCGAAGGTCATCGCGGTTCCCGCCAAGGACCCGCGCTGGGCACACATCCAGGACCTGAACGACATCCCCGAGCAGACGCGAAAAGAGATCGAGCACTTCTTCGAGCACTACAAGGACCTCGAGCCGGGCAAATGGGTCAAGACCGAGGGCTGGGGCGATGCCGCGGAAGCCGAGGCGATCGTCGTTGCCGGCTACGAGAAGCTCAAGACCGAAGGCCACTAGTAGCTAGCGGCGCCGGGGTAGTCAATTAGTCGTTGACGGCCCCGGTGGAACAGTAGACGTGCCCTGGCTCCCAGTTCGGGATCCAGGCGCTCGATTCCGGCGTGGTGCCCTTCGTGGTGAGCGTGATGGAGCAGGCGCTGAGCGTCACCGGCAGGTCGACCAGGGCGCTCATGCCGTAGTAGGTGTTCTGCTTCACCCAGTCGGCGGGGTCGACCGCGCCGCCCGTGCCTGGAATGGCGGTGACGGCGTGGCCTTTGCCGATTCCGATCAGCAGATACGATCCCTGCGAACCACCGGCACGGGTGAGAGGCACTCCGAAGGCGGCACCCGTGTTGTTCGGTCCGAGGTCGAGGAGCACGCCGCTCGTCGACGGCCAGTCCGTTCCGGGGGACGCGGATGTCACGACCAGGTCGATGATCTGGAGGCTCGCCCCCTGTGTGGCCAGCTCGGCCGGTGCCGTGGTGATGTCGCTCGAGTCCCCGATCGCCGCGAGGTAGTCGAGCACGGACTTGCCCTCCGGAGTGTCGTAGCCGACCGGGTAGTGCACGGTCATCGCGAGGTCGATTGCCGCGCCGTTCGGTGCGGTGGCTCTGGTGGTGATCCGCAGCACCTCATCCCCCGCGATGGTCGGCAGCGATGCACCGCCCGCGTCGGGGGTCGGCATGTTGCTCGGTGATGGAACAGTCGAGGCCGTCGCACTCGGCTTCGGTTTCGGCTTGCCCGCGGGCGGGCTACAGGCGGCGAGCACCGCCAGGACCAGGACGGCGGATGATACGGCAAGCGCGAGCCGCCGCATCCGGTCGCCAACGGTTCGGTCGCCCGCAGTTCGGTCGCTCATCAAACGCCTCTCGCTGGCACGAACGCCGGACCGGCGGTCGCCGGACCGCCTCTCGCCGATGCTAGCGACAACCGAGGGGTACCGCCACCGGGCGGGCTGTGGTTCCGCCAGAGCACTAGGGGCGCTGCGCTGGTTGGTGCAGCAGCTAATAGGTGCAGCGGCTAGCAGCGACTAATAGGGGCAGGCGCCGGTAGGCCTAGTTGGCGAGCTC
>JAODMG010000132.1 GCA_025464895.1 Microbacteriaceae bacterium
CACTGCCCCGAGATGGCGACATAGCACAATTCCTCAACTCTGACACAGATATAGTTATGTGTCAATTACAGTGACCAATCGGGCTGGGGTTAACATGAACGAAACAAATCGTGACGAGTTTGCCTGCGTCGTCCGGTCTGGCAGTCTTGTTGTGTGACTAACCCCGACATTCGTTGGCTGACCATTCCCGACCTCGTCGATGTGCTCGGGATCGGCGTGAGCAAAGTGCGCCGTCTGATCGAAGATCGCACCCTTCTCGCCCAGAAAGTGGACGGAGTGTGGAAGGTCCCAGAGCTATTTCTGCGCGACGGAGAGCCACTTGTCGAGCTCAAGGGAACGCTCGTCGTGCTCGGAGACAGTGGATTCGACGACGACGAGGCCATGCGCTGGCTGCTCACCCCGGAGTCGAGCCTCGGTGCCGCCCCGATCGAGGCGCTTCGCTCGGGTCGGAAGGCCGAGGTGCGACGGGTCGCGCAGGCGCTCGGCTTCTAGGCCTGCACGATCCGGCGATGGCTAGGCGGTGCGGCGGATCACCATGTCGGTGAGCCGGACCAGCTGCTCGCGAGCGGTTGTACTGATCGGCGCGCTCGAGAGGGCGGCGATCGCCTGCTTCACGTTGTGATCGATGATCCGTTCGACTTGCTCGACCGCTCCGCTGTCCCGAATCGACGCCTGGAGCATCGAGACCTGCTGGCCGCTGAGTGCGGAGTCGCCGAGAAGCTCATCGAGCAGCCGGCGCGCGTTGAGCGGTAGTTTCGCCCTCGCAATCGCGATCAGCACCGTTCGCTTGCCCTCCCGCAGGTCGTCCCCGGATGGTTTGCCGGTGACCTCTGAGTCGCCGAAGACTCCGAGCAGATCGTCTCGCAACTGGTAGGCCACTCCGAGCGGTAGCCCGAACTCGCGGAGGGCCGCGATCTGGCCGAGGCTTCCGCCGCCGAGCGTCGCCCCGATCGAGAGGGGAGCCTCCACGCTGTACTTTGCCGATTTATAGACGATGACACGGTGGGCCCTCGGCAACAGCTCAGCATCCGGGTAGGTCTGCCAGGACTGTTCCTCCAGGATGTCGAGGTACTGGCCGACTGTCACTTCGGTGCGCATCCGGTCGAACTCGCGGCGTGCGGCATCCGCGGCACCGACGTTCGACAGCTCGCGAAGACCTCGCTGGAACAGCTCGTCGCTCCAGTCGAGGAGAAGATCCCCGAGCAGAAGCGCTCCCGAGCGACCGAATACTTCGGCCGAGCCGGTCCAGGAGCCATCCCGATGGATCGCCTCGAATCGCTTGTGAGCGGAGGGGAGTCCTCGACGGGTATCCGAGTTGTCCATGATGTCGTCGTGGACGAGCGCGGCCGCGTGGAAGATCTCGAGGGCGGTCGCCGCACGGATGACGGAGGGGAGTTCCCGGTACCGGATGTCGTCCGGATCTCCCGCAGTATCCTGGTCGCTGACCGCGTTCCAGCCCCAGTAGCAGAACAGCGCCCTGAATCGTTTGCCTCCGCGGAGCAGTTCGCGTGAATAGTCGACGAATGGGGCGAGTTCGCTCGCGATGGATTCGAGTAACGGTGCGCGGCCGTCGAGGAATTCATCGATACCAGCCTGCACCAAGTCAACTAACCGCGCACTCTCAGCCACGTGCCTAGCCTAGCTAGGCAGAGGAGCATACAATTGAGGGATACGATGCGTCGGTTTCGCACCCGAGAGGAGTCACCATGCCGTTGTCTGAGCAGGAGCAGCGCCTCTTGGAAGAGATGGAGCGAAGTCTTTATCACAATGACGCCGATTACGTGGCTACCGTCAGTGGTCGCGGAGGCAAGCGCAACTACACGACGATCGTCGTCGGCATTCTCGTCGGACTCCTGGGCGTCGCTACCATCGTGACCGGTGTGGCCATTCGCCTGCCCATCGTGGGAATTCTCGGCTTCGTCGTCATGTTTGTCGGCGTGCTTCTTGCGATCTCGGTACCGAAGAGTGGCGCCGCGGACGATGCGCAGTCCACGGATTCGTCGGCGACCTCGAATCGCGGGTCCTCGCGGAGCGCGACCAAGCCCGACTTCATGGACCGTTTGAACGAGCGCTGGGAAAAGCGCCAGGACGACCACGACCAGTAGGCGCTTCGGCGGGTAGCCACCGGACGTTCCGGCCGCCACAAACCTCACCACCAGAAATCCAGGGTCGACCGCTAGGTCGGCCCTTTTTTCTTTGCCGTGAGACTGCTGTGGGTGGGAAGATCCCCTCCACGACCCTCCCCGGGACAAAACCCCTGTGTTTGCGGGGCTGTTTAGTCGCGCGTGCCCCCAGTTCGGGCCAATATCGTTGTCTTGTGGTGTGAAGTGGAGTAAAGTGGAGGATACCTGAATCTGGGCCGGAGAGTGGGGTGAGCACAAGTGTTTCTAGGCACGTACGCTCCCAAACTCGACGACAAGGGCCGCGTCATCCTTCCCGCCAAGTTCTGGGCTGAACTCGAATCGGGCATCGTCGTCACTCGCGGCCAGGAGCGGTGCCTCTACGTCTTCAGCACTCGCGAGTTCGAGGAACTGCACGACAAGATCCGCCAGGCTCCGGTCACCAGCAAGCAGGCACGGGACTATCTGCGACTGTTCCTCTCCGGGGCGAACGCAGAAGTACCGGACTCCCAGCACCGGGTGACGATTCCCTCCCAGCTCCGCGCCTACGCAGGACTCGATCGAGAGCTCACTGTGATCGGCGCGGGAAACCGGGCAGAGATCTGGGACACCGCCGCGTGGGAGACCTATTACGCCGAGCAGGAAGCCAACTTCGCCGACACCACGGAGGAGGTGATTCCCGGACTCTTCTAGCGCCTTGCTTCTGACTCCCAGCCGCTCACGCGCCCTGCCACACTTCCCCGGTGGCAGGTCGGATCGGATGGGGATCAGGGGTCAGGGGCTCCTCCGGTAGCCATGACAGACAAGCAAATTCACACCCCGGTCAAACTCGAGAGAAGTGTCGAACTCCTCGCGCCGGCACTGGCCAAGCCCGGTTCCGTCCTCGTGGATGCGACGCTCGGCATGGGCGGGCACGCGGAGGCCTTCCTCACCCGTTTTCCCGAGCTGGTCTTCGTCGGCCTCGACCGCGACACGGACGCAATCGCCATCGCCAGCGAACGACTCGCGCCGTTCGGTGACCGCGTCCACCTCGTTCACACCGTCTACGACCGATTCGCGGAGTCGCTCGCCGGCCTCGGCATCGTGGAGGTTTCCGGCATCCTGTTCGACCTCGGCGTCTCATCCCTGCAACTCGACAGGGTCGAGCGTGGGTTCTCCTATTCCAAGGATGCGCCGCTCGACATGCGCATGGATTCGACGTCACCGCTGACGGCCGAGCGCGTCCTCGCCGAATACAGCGAGAGTGAACTTCGCCGCATCTTTTACGAATATGGCGAAGAGAAGCTCGCACCGCGGTACGCGAAGCGGATCGTCGAGCGTCGAGCAACGAGCCCGCTGGTTCGTTCCGCGGAACTGGTCGAGCTCATCACCGCGGCGACCCCGGTGGCGATCCAGCGCACCGGTCATCCGGCCAAGCGGGTGTTCCAGGCGCTGCGAATCGAAGTGAACCAGGAACTCTCTGTGCTCGAACGTGCGATCCCGGAAGCGATCGACGCCCTTGAAGTCGGCGGCCGGATCGTTGTGCTCGCCTACCAGTCCCTGGAAGACCGGATCGTGAAGCGAGCGCTGGCCGCCGCGTCGTCGTCGACCGCGCCATCCGGACTTCCTATCGAACTTCCCGAACACCGACCGGAGCTGAAACTGCTCGTTCGTGGTGCGGAACTGGCAACTGATGAGGAGAAAGCCGCGAACCCGAGGGCGACGCCTGTGCGTCTTCGCGCGGCAGAACGACTACGGAGAGCAGCATGACAAATCTCGCATACGAGCTTCCCGCTCGGTCACCGCGCGTACCGCTGGAGGCTCCGGAGCAGACCAGGCACATCGAGATCGTCTCGACCCGTCAGCAGCGACGGGCGAGGCCGCGGGCGGTCTACGCCCTGGTGACGGTCGCCGGCCTTTTCCTCATCCTGATGGCACAGCTGCTGCTGAGCATCTGGCTTTCGGATGGCGCATACCGGATCGCCGCGCTGCAGACGACCCAGACCAACCTGACCCGCGACCAGCAGACCCTGAGCGAACAGCTGAATGTATTGCGGTCCCCGCAGAGCTTGTCGGCGAGGGCGCAGGCACTCGGCATGGTGATGAGCAATGCCCCGGCCGTCTACCTTCGCCTTTCCGACGGCGCAATCATCGGACAGCCGACCCAGGCGACCGCGGGGAACGCGACGAGCGTGAGCACCGGCACGTCCCTCATCCCGAACTCCCTGATCCCGGCCGACTCGGCGCTGCCGACCGCCGGTTCCGCGGCGGACGCGGGACCCACCCCGACCACCGGTACTCCAACCTCCGGCACCGCGACTGCTGCACCGGCGGCCGGCGCGACCACCGGCACCAGCGCGTCGGGCAACGGTGCGGGGGGCGCAAGCACAGGAGCCAGTGCCGCAGGCGCGCCTTCAGGAACATCCGGCACGGGGTCTGTAGCGTCGAATCCTGGCGCGCTTCAAGCTCCGGTGACCCACTAGGCGCATCGGGTACCACCCGCGTCAGGAACCACCAGGAAAGAGATACCGGTGAAGAGAAGATCCAGCGGGCGTCGTCGGCTCGCGATCGCGGTCATCCTGACGTTTGCCATCGTCGGAGTCTTCGTGGTGCGGTTGGTGGACATCCAGGTCGTCCGTGCGGACCAGCTCAACACCGACTCGTTCGACAAGCGGGCCGTCAAGGTGACCACCTATGCGGCGCGGGGGAACATCGTCGACGCCAACGGCGTCGTCCTGGCCGACAGCGTGATGCGATATGACATCACCGCGTCTCCCAGGATGGTCGCGGCATTCGACCGCACGGTCAAGGGAAAGACCACCAAGGTCACTGTCATGGACGCATCCGGCGAGATCGCGAAGATCACCGGGCAGGACGTCAACGCGGTCTACAAGGCACTGACCGCCGACCCGAAGTCTGACTTCACTTACGTGGCCAAGAGCGTCGACACCACAAAGCTTCGCGCCATCGCCAGCTTGGCCATCCCCTATATCTACGACCAGAAG
>JAODMG010000133.1 GCA_025464895.1 Microbacteriaceae bacterium
TACAGCACGAAGTACTGGACCGGCTTCCCCTCGGCGGACAACTCATACGCCGCGCTGCAGCCGACGCTGCCGAGCGCCTCTCAGGTTGTCATGAAGCTGAAGCCGGCGTCAGGCAAGTAGCTCACCACGGCGGGCCGGGCTCCGGCCCGGCCCGCCACTCTCCACCTGGAACTGATCAAGGAACGCGATGCCAACCCCTCACGAAGAAGTGACTAAGAGCGATACGCGCCTCGACGCTCCCGTTCTCGAAACGATCGGCCTCACCAAGCACTTTCCCGTCCACGGCAGCCGCACACGGGCTGTGCACGCGGTCGATGGCATCGACATCCAGTTGCTTCGGGGCAAAGTCGCCGCCCTGGTCGGTGAGTCCGGATCGGGCAAGTCGACAGTTGCGCGACTGATCGCGCAGTTGCTCAACTCAACATCCGGCGTCATCAAGCTCGACGGGATGCCGGTCAAGGCCCACGCCGGCCGCAAATTTCGGCGCTACGTGCGAAACGTGCAGATGATCCTGCAGGACCCGTTCGCTTCGCTCAACCCGATCCACACCGTGCGCTACGTTCTCGGCCGGTCGATCAGGATTCATCACCCGAAGGCCAGGAAGGCCGAGCGGGACGAGTTGCTCAAAGGTCTGCTCACCCAGGTCGATCTCGTTCCACCGGAGCGTTATCTCGACAAGTTCCCGCACGAGCTTTCCGGCGGCCAGCGCCAACGCGTCGCGATCGCCCGTGCACTCGGTGCAACACCGAAAGTGCTTCTGGCAGACGAGCCCGTTTCGATGCTCGACGTCTCCATTCGAATCGGCGTGCTCAACCTCCTGCAGAACCTCAAACTGAAGTTCGACCTTGCGATTCTTTACATCACCCACGACATCGCATCCGCGCGTTATTTCGCCGACACCACCATGGTCATGTACGCCGGCCAGATCATCGAGCGGGGTCCGAGCGAGCGGGTGACGCAGAACCCCGCCCATCCGTACACCCAACTGCTCATCGCCTCGGCTCCCGACCCCGACCAGCTCACCGGGCGCGACGAACGACCGGCCAAGGGCGAACCACCAAGCCTCATCACCCCGCCGCCCGGATGCCGATTCAACCCGCGATGCCCGTTTGCGATGGAGCGCTGCCTCAGCCAGCAGCCGCCGGTGTTCCAGGTCGGCGACGACCAGGAGGCCGCCTGCTGGCTGTACGCGGACGACGCGAGCGTCGACCGCGAGGCAGCATTCGGAGCGCGCGCATGAAATTCCTCCTCCGCCGCGTCGGCTTCTACCTCTTCACCGCGTGGGCGGCCATCACGCTGAATTTCTTCATCCCGCGCATGCTGCCCGGCGATCCCGTGCAATCGCTCATCAACAAGTACCAGGGGCGCCTCAGCACGGATGCCATCAACTCCCTGCGCGTGCTCTTCGGGCTCAACACCCACACCAGCCTCTGGCAGGACTACCTCAGCTACTGGGGCAACCTGTTCCACGGTGATTTCGGGATCTCGTTCACATACTTCCCCACACCGGTGGCCGATGTCATCGCCCAGTCCCTGCCGTGGACCCTCATGCTCGTCGGCATCTCGACGATCGTCGGATTCGTCCTCGGCACGCTCGCCGGGGTCGGCCTCGGGTGGCGTCGTGGAACCTGGATGGATGGGCTCCTGCCTGTCGCAAACTTCTTCTCGGCGATCCCGTACTTCTGGCTGGGCCTGATCGCCATTGCTATTTTCGGAGTCGCCATCCCGCTCTTTCCGGCGTCCGGCGGATATGACGGTGGCCTGGAGCCATCCTTCTCCTGGGACTTCATCGGTTCTGCGCTCTACCACGCGGCATTACCGGCTCTGACGATCGTGATCAGTTCGGTCGCCGGCTGGATCCTCAGCATGCGCAACATGATGGTGACCGTCTCCTCTGAGGATTACGTCACGGTCGCGCAGGCCAAGGGGTTGCCGGAACGCAGGGTGATGTTCGGCTATGCGGCGCGCAACGCGGTGCTGCCGAGCATCTCCGGCTTCGCGCTCTCGCTCGGCTTCATCGTCGGCGGCACGCTCGTCACCGAGATGGTGTTCTCGTATCCGGGTATCGGCTATGTGCTGTTCCAAGCCATCGGATCCAAGGACTACCCGTTAATGCAGGGTGTTTTCCTCATCATCACGTTGTCCGTTCTCGTGGCGAACATGGCGGCGGACTTCGTCTACGCATTCCTCGATCCGCGCACACGACAGGAGGGCTGAGCAATGTCTATCCAGGCTGATCCCGTGGCCGTCGACCCCGCAGTGGTCGCGCCATCCGAAGTCCAATTGACCAGGCGCGGTCGGCGCGCCAGACTAGGGATCTTTCGCAACACGAAGGCGCTCGTCGGCGTGGTGATCCTCTCGTTCTTCATCGTCGTCGCCATCATCGGGCCGTGGATTGCGCCGTATGACCCGAGCAAGGTCACGCCCGAATCGATGCTTCCGCCATCGGCCGCGCACTGGCTCGGCACGACGGGCACCGGCCAGGACATCCTGTCCCAGCTCATCGTGGGAACGCAGGGCGTGATGGTTGTCGGACTCGTGGCTGGAATCCTCGCGACGATCATCTCGGTGATCGTCGGTGTGATCTCCGGTTTCATCGGCGGCACGGGCGACGAGGTGTTGTCGCTCATTTCCAACATTTTCCTAGTGATCCCCGCGTTGCCGCTCATCATCATCATCGCCGGGCTGCTGCCCTCGGCTGGCGGGATGACAATCGCGCTCGTTATTGCGCTCACCGGCTGGGCCTGGGGTGCGCGAGTTCTCCGGGCGCAGACGCTCTCGCTGCGCAAGCGGGACTTCGTCGAGGCCGCGAGGGCGAACGGCGAGCCCCTATGGCGCATCGTCTTCTTCGAGATCATGCCCAACCTCACCGCGATCATCGCATCCGGCTTCATCGGCACCGTGATCTTCGCGATCCTCAGTGAAGTCACACTCGCATTCATCGGTGTCACGAGCATCTCGACCTGGAACTGGGGAACCGTCCTGTTCTGGGCGCAGAGTAGCCAGGCACTCGTTCAGGGTGCGTGGTGGTGGTTCGTGCCCGCCGGGCTCTGCATCGCGGCCGTCGGGACATCGCTCACGCTGATCAACTTCGGCATCGACGAGTTCGTCAACCCACGCCTGCGCAACACCGCCGCGAGCGCTGGCATCCTGCGGAAGAAGAAGATTCGCGCGCGGATCGGGTTCACGCCGGTCTACCGCGGCGAAAAGAAGGAAGGTGTCGCGTGACCCTCGCCAGCCCAACCATTCGGCCAGTAGCATCCGCGTCGGAACGTACCCCCGTGCTCCAGATCCGCAATCTCTCGGTCGACTACGGCTATGACGACAACGCGGTGCACGCGCTTCAGAATGTGAGTCTCACCCTGCACGCCGGCGAGGTGCTCGGCCTTGCGGGCGAGAGCGGGAGTGGAAAGTCCACGCTCGCATATGCGGCGACCCGGCTCCTGCCGCCGCCCGGCGTCATCACCGGCGGTGAGGTCCTCTTCACGAGTTCGCGCGACGGACACGGTGGCGACCTGCTGCGGATGTCGGATGCCCAGCTTCGCGCCCAGCGCTGGCGGGACACCGCGATCGTTTTCCAGGGTGCGATGAACTCGCTCAACCCGGTCTACACGATCGGCAAACAGCTCATCGACGGCATCACGGCGCACTCTCCTCGCGGCCAGAAAGAGGCAGCCAAGCGCCGGGCCATGGAGTTGCTCGACATGGTCGGAATCCCGAAGGACCGGCTGTCGAGCTACCCGCACCAGCTCTCCGGCGGGATGCGCCAGCGCGTCATGATTGCCATGGCACTCGCCCTCGAGCCCGAGGTCGTGATCATGGACGAACCGACGACCGCACTCGACGTCGTCATGCAACGTCAGATCGTCGAGCAGATCATGTCGCTGAAGAACGAGCTCGGTTTCTCGGTCATCTTCATCACCCACGACGTGTCCCTGCTGCTCGAGTTGGCCGACCGCATTGCGATCATGTACGGGGGCAACATCGTCGAGGATGCGAGCGCGCGCGAGGTCTATCGCGAGCCGCGGCATCCGTACACCGCCGGGCTGCTGCATTCGTTCCCACCGCTGCACGGACCGCGACGCGAGCTTCGCGGCATTCCAGGCTCCCCGCCCGACCTGATGCATCTGCCCACCGGGTGCAACTTCCACCCCCGGTGCCCGTTTGCGTTCGACGCGTGCACGACGATCGACCCGGTCCTTGGACCGACCCGGTTCGAGGCCGAGGAGCCGCACCGATCGGTGGCATGCTTGCTGCACGATCCAGCTGCGGCCCCTGGGCCGGTGCCTGTCGAGCTGGGTGTGCGTCCGCCAGGGGTATCGCCCCTGAGCTAGGGCCAGTGCCGGCTGCCGGGGGGGGTGTCGCGCAGCTCTAGCCCGCGAGGCGCTGCGAGGCCACGATCTCCGCGATCTGCACGGCATTCAGCGCCGCGCCCTTTCGCAGGTTGTCGTTGCTGATGAACAGCGCAAGGCCGCGATTGTCCGGCACGCCCTCGTCCTGTCGAATGCGGCCAACATAGCTCGGGTCCTTGCCAGCGGCCTCGAGCGGAGTCGGGACATCCGTCAGCACGACACCGGGAGCATCCGCGAGCAGTTCTTTCGCCCTGGCGACGGACAGCGACGACCGGAATTCGGCATTGATCGACAGCGAATGGCCGCTGAACACCGGAACGCGCACGCAGGTTCCGCTGACCAGGAGACCGGGCAGCTCGAGAATCTTGCGGCTCTCGTTGCGCAGCTTCTTCTCCTCGTCCGTCTCGAACAGGCCATCGTCGACCAGGTTGCCGGCGAACGGGATGACGTCGAACGCGATTGTCTTCGGGAAGGTGGATGCCGCGGGGAAGTCGACCGCGGAACCATCGTGCACGAGCCCGATGGCACCCTGCTCGATGGCGGCAGTCGACTGCGCGAGCAGTTCCTCACCACCGGCGAGCCCCGCACCGGAAACGGCCTGGTAGGTGCTGACGATGAGTCGCTCCAGCCCGGCCTCTCCGTCGAGGACCTTGAGGATCGGCATGGCCGCCATGGTCGTGCAGTTCGGGTTCGCGATGATGCCCTTCCGCGCCTCCGCGATCGCGTGCGGGTTGACCTCGCTGACGACCAGCGGAACATCCGGATCCATCCGGAAGCCGGACGAGTTGTCGATGACGAGGACGCCGGCCGCGGCGAAACGTGGGGCCTGCGCCTTCGACGTGGTCGCACCGGCAGAGAAGATCGCGATGTCGAGCCCGGTCGGGTCGGCGGTGCTCGCGTCCTCGACGGTGACATCCGTGCCCTTCCAGGGAAGGGTGGTTCCCGCGGAGCGGGCTGAGGCGAAGTAGCGGATCTCGGCCACCGGGAAGTCGCGCTCATCGAGCAGGCGACGAACCAGCGCTCCGACCTGGCCGGTTGCGCCGACGACGCCGATCCGAATTCCCGTTGTCATCGTCCAGTACCTCCGTGCACTTTGGCTTCTTCTTCACCGTCGAGGTCGAACGCGCTGTGCACGACTCGGACCGCTTCGCCGAGGGTATCGGCCCGGGTCACGACCGAGATGCGGATCTCGCTGGTGGAGATCATCTCGATGTTGATTCCGGCGTCGAACAGAGCGGTGAACAGTTTCGCCGAGACGCCGGCGTTCGTGCGCATTCCAGCACCGACCAGCGCGAGCTTGCCGATCTGGTCGTCGTACTGCAGCGAGTCGAAGCCCACCTCTGACTTCTTCGCCTCGAGGGTCTGGATGACCTTGGCACCGTCGAGCTTCGGGAGCGTAAAGGAAATATCGGCGAGCCCGGTGGCCGCGGTCGAGACGTTCTGCACGATCATGTCGATGTTGGCCTCTGTTGAGGCCACGATCGTGAAGATCTGCGCGGCCTTGCCCGGAACGTCCGGCACCCCGACGACGGTGATCTTGGCCTCACTCAGATCGGCCGCGACCCCCGCGATGATTGCCTCTTCCACGATCTCTCCATTCTCGGGGTTGACGACCAGTGTGCCCTCGTTGTTGTTGAACGACGAGCGCACGTGCAGGGTGACGCCATGTCGCCTGGCATATTCCACTGCGCGAATATATAGAACCTTGGCGCCGGCCGCCGCGAGCTCGAGCATCTCTTCACTCGTGATCGTGTCGATCTTTCGCGCGGTCGGCACGACTCGGGGATCGGCGGTGAACACCCCGTCAACGTCGGTGTAGATCTCGCACACGTCGGCATCGAGGGCGGCGGCGAGGGCGACAGCCGTCGTATCCGATCCTCCACGGCCGAGGGTCGTGATGTCCCCGGTTCCGCGATTGAAACCCTGGAATCCGGCGACGATGGCTATGGCTCCGGCGTCCAGCGCTGCCCGAACCCGGGCGGGGTTCACGTCGACGATTCGCGCGCTGCCGTGTTTGGCATCCGTCATCAGGCCGGCCTGGCTCCCGGTGTACGAGCGAGCCTCCTGGCCGAGGCTCTTGATCGCCATCGCCAGCAGGGCCATCGAGATGCGTTCGCCCGCGGTGAGGAGCATGTCCAGTTCGCGACCGGATGGCAGCGGGGAAACCGACAGAGCGAGGTCGAAGAGTTCGTCGGTCGTGTCGCCCATGGCCGAGACGACGACAACGACGTCGTTGCCGGCCTTGCGCGTCTCGACGATGCGCTTCGCGACGCGCTTGATGCTCTCAGCGTCGGCGACGGAGGATCCGCCGTACTTCTGCACGATCAAGCTCACGTCGTTCTCCTGCGGGGTTTAGGCACCTCGGCGCAGAGGGCACCGGGCCGAAAGTTCGATTCTATCGGCTAGTTTTCGACGAGCCTGCGACCCTCGAACGCGCGGCCGAGCGTCACTTCGTCGGCGTATTCCAGGTCACCGCCCACCGGGAGTCCTGAGGCGAGTCGCGTCACCCGCAGATCGAGATGCATCAACATTCGGGACAAATAGGTCGCGGTGGCTTCGCCCTCGAGGTTCGGGTCCGTCGCGATGATCACTTCCGTCACCGTGCCGTCGGCCAACCGCTGCATCAGCTGGCGGATGCGGAGATCATCCGGTCCGACCCCGTCGATGGGGCTGATGGCGCCGCCGAGGACATGGTAGAGGCCCTTGAACTCGCGGGTGCGCTCGATCGCCACGACATCCTTCGCTTCCTCGACCACGCAGATTGTCGCGGGGGAACGGCGCGGATCCCGACAGATGCTGCACTGCTCCTGCTCGGTCACGTTGCCGCAGATTTCGCAGAAGCGCACCTTTTCTTTAACCTCCATCAGCACCTCCGCAAGCCGGGTCACATCGAAGGTCTCGGTCTGCAGGATGTGGAAGGCGATGCGCTGCGCCGACTTCGGCCCGATGCCGGGAAGGCGGCCGAGTTCGTCGATGAGCTCTTGAACGATCCCCTCATACATCGCTTAGCCCTCCCTCGGGGTGACCCTGGGGGCCACCGACTGCTCCTCGATGAAACTCGCGCCGAGAATCTCGCGCACCACCGATTCGCCGTAGCGCTGCTTGTCGTATGCAGGCTTCTCTTGTTGCCTTGGCGCCTGCTTCTGCGCTGGCGGCAGCTGCTGTTCCGGGATGGTGGTCACAGCCGCGGTGTCGGTCGCAATGCTCGGGCTCGCCGCCGCCGAAACCTTGTCGGCCGTCTGGCGCTCGGCCTTGGGTCGCTCGGCCCGCACCGGTTTGGTCTCCGGCTCTGAGTCGGTGACTACCGCGGTCTCCCAGGTCGTACCGGATGGCTGGGTCGGTTCAACCTCCGGCTCGGTCGGCTCCGGCGCCTCCTGTGCGGCCGCGCGGGTGACCTCGACCCTCGCCAG
>JAODMG010000046.1 GCA_025464895.1 Microbacteriaceae bacterium
CGTTCGGCCTCGAACAGGTCATCCGGGGCGCACCGTGCGGCCGCCTGCTGCAGGTGCTGGGTGATCATCGTGGCGGCATCCGCACCGATCTGGCCGAGAGTGAGCGCGGTTGCGACGTGGGAATACATCGGCGGCAGCGGGCTGCCGTCGAGCGTGGCCCGGGAGCGGACCAGGGCGCCCAGTCTCATCCGCCGGCCCGCTTCCGCCGGGGCGACCCTGGTGATCTGCTCGATCAGGTGACCCGGATGGCGCTGCCCCATCCGATACGACAGGCCTGCGGCACCAAGTTCGTGCCGGGACCGCTCCGCGACCTCCGCCGCCATTGAGATGCGCAGCGCGTCGATGTATCGGCCGAGGTGTTCGACCGTGTCCAGCCGAGAGAGGAGGCGAGCATCATCAAGGACCCCGACCGGTGCAGCGCACACGGCAGCCGACAAGGCTATTGCCTGCAGCAGCTCCGCTTCGGAGTCGTCGTGGATGGTCATAACTAGACACTCGCAGGCACCGCCGACATTCCATTTATGCTGATCAGGAGCCAGTTTTTCGGTGGATAACTCGTGTCAGGGTCGACCGGTGGAGGAGATGACCAGCTGGACCACGCGCGAAGAACAGACCCTCGAGTCCCCCAACGAACTACCAGCGCGGGACACTAGGAGGTCTCGGCGTTGTCCAGAGACAGACGCTCGCGAACCACGTCGGCGAGTGCGTGCGCCAGCCGGTCGGCGGTGGTCTGGTCCGCTGCCTCGACCATGACCCGTACGAGTGGCTCTGTCCCGGATGCGCGAAGCAGAACCCTGCCGCTCTCGCCCAGCTCGCCTTCGGCGACCTTGACCGCCTCGGTCAGCACGACGTCGGTGTGCACGCGGTTGCGGTCGACCCCGCGAACATTGACCAGGATCTGCGGGAACACCGTCATCACCGCGGCCAACTCGGCCAGTGACTTGCCGGTGCGCGCCATCTCGGAGACGAGGTGGAGACCGGTCAGTATGCCGTCGCCAGTCGTCGCGAACTCGCTCATGATGACGTGCCCGGATTGCTCACCGCCGAGGGACAGCTTCTTCTCGTTGAGTGTCTCGAGCACGTAGCGATCCCCGACCGCCGTCTCGATCATGGTGATGCCGTGCTCCGCCATCGCCACCCGCAACCCGAGGTTGCTCATCACGGTGGCGACCAGGGTGTTCTCGGCGAGAGTGCCGCGATCCTTCATCGACAGGGCGAGAATCGCCATGATCTGGTCACCGTCGACGACGTTGCCTTCGTGATCGACGGCGAGGCAGCGATCCGCGTCACCGTCGTGGGCGATGCCGAGGTCTGCCCCGTGTTCAAGCACGGCCGCGGCGAGCTGGTCGAGATGCGTCGATCCGACACCGTCATTGATGTTGTAGCCGTTCGGATCCGCGCCGATGACGGTGACCCGTGCGCCGGCATCCGTGAACACCTCAGGCGACACCCCGGCAGCGGCACCGTGCGCGCAGTCGAGCACGACGTGGATTCCGTCGAGCCGATGGGGCAGGGTCGAGAGCAGGTGAACGACGTAGCGATCCTCTGCATCCGCGAATCGGCGGATGCGTCCGACCTCTACACCGGTCGGCGAGAGCTTCCGCTCGGCCAATGCGGCCTCGATGCGGTCCTCGACCACATCCGGGAGCTTGGTTCCACCGACCGCGAAGAACTTGATCCCGTTGTCGGGCGCCGGATTGTGCGATGCGGAGATCATCACGCCGAAATCGGCTTTGAAATCCGCCACCAGGAATGCGAGAGCGGGAGTCGGGATGACGCCGGCATCGTAGATGTCGACACCGGAGCTCGCGAGGCCGGCGGCCACCGCGGACGCGATGAACTCACCGGAAACGCGGGGATCCCTGGCGACGACGGCGATCGGACGACGACCGGAGGCGCGACGGCCATCCGCCATTCGTCCCTTTCCAAGGACGACGGCAGCCGCCTGGGCGAGGCCAAGCGATAACTCGACCGTCAGGTCGTGATTCGCCAGGCCTCGAACACCATCGGTACCGAAAAGGCGCGACACGTGCAGCTACCGGCTACCGGGCCGGGACTAGCGCTTCGAGAACTGCGGAGCCTTGCGCGCCTTCTTGAGACCAGCCTTCTTACGCTCCTTGACGCGAGCGTCACGGCTGAGGAAGCCGGCCTTCTTGAGCGAAGCGCGGTTGTTCTCTTCGTCGATCTGGTTGAGCGAACGGGCGATGCCGAGGCGCAGCGCGCCGGCCTGGCCGGAAGGGCCACCGCCGGTGATGCGAGCAACGACGTCATAGCTGCCGAGAAGATCGAGCACCTTGAACGGGTCGTTGATCAACTGCTGGTGCAGCTTGTTCGGGAAGTACTCCGCGAGCTCGCGGCCGTTGACCGTGAAGTTTCCGTTGCCTGGCACGATGCGCACGCGGGCGATGGCCTGCTTGCGACGGCCGACAGCGGCGCCGGGAACGTTGAGCACCGCGCGAGGAACCTTGACAGCGGCCTCGGCAGGAGTCTCGGTCGAGTAGCTCTCAGGAGCCGACTCTGTGGTTTCGATTGAGTCTTCGATTTTCGCCATTATCTGGAAATCCTTTGGTAGTTC
The DNA here is from genome assembly GCA_025464895.1 of Microbacteriaceae bacterium. Lineage (GTDB taxonomy): Bacteria > Actinomycetota > Actinomycetes > Actinomycetales > Microbacteriaceae > Parafrigoribacterium_A. The sequence continues at coordinate 2,576 of JAODMG010000046.1, forward strand.
TCGGCGCGCTACTGCGCGACCTGGCCGAGGGTGTACGTCTTGGGCTGCTGGGCAGCGTGAGGGTGCTCGGCGCCTGCGTAGACCTTGAGCTTGGTGAGCTGGGCGCGACCAATGGAGTTCTTCGGGAGCATCCCTCGCACGGCCTTTTCGACGGCGCGGGTCGGGTGCTTCTCGAGCATCTCGGCGTAAGTGGTTGCGGTCAGGCCGCCCGGGTAACCGGAGTGGCGGTACGCCTTCTTCTGCGCGAGCTTCGCGCCGGTGAGGGCGATTCGCTCCGCATTGATGATGATGACGAAGTCGCCCATGTCCATGTGCGGGGCAAAGGTCGGCTTGTGCTTGCCGCGCAGGAGCGTTGCGGCGTGGCTGGCGAGGCGACCGAGAACGATGTCGGTCGCGTCGATGATGAGCCATTCCCTCTGGACATCATCGGGCTTCGGAGAAAAGGTGCGCGTCACAGTAGTGCTGCTTTCTGGTCGAAATGAGGTGTTCGTGAATCCCGCTCCGGTGGGTGTTCCCGTCAACGAAACCGGGGAACGCAGCCGATGGAGGGCTCAAGTTCGGGTGACGCGCCAGGAAGGCGCAGGCACCAAGGGTCAAGATTAGACCATCCAGGCGGGCGGGGTCAAACGGCGGGAAGACGGCCCGGGTCCCCGACAGGGTCGTGCAGCGGTCCGCCGACGGGGATGCGGCGCGCTCGGGTCTGCTCGGCGCGAGCGGCCAGCTCAGCATCATCCGGATAGCCGAGTTCGACCAGGGTGAGACCCTTCGCCGGAACGACCTTGAACTCGCTCGTGCGGGCCAGTTCGTCCCTCGCCGCGGCGAGGCGTCCGGTGTCGAGTCTCCCCTCGCCGATGGCGATGCTGGCGCCGACCAGCGCCCTGACCATGCTGTGGCAGAAGGCGTCGGCCTGGAGCCTGGCGACGATGACGCCGTCCGGCTCGCGGCTCCAGCGGAACTCCTGGAGGATGCGGATGGTCGTCGCACCGTCGCGCGGCTTGCAGTACGACGCCCAATCGTGCAGACCGACCAGCGAGGCGGCCTCCCGGTCCATGCGTTCGACATCCAGCACCGCCGGGTACCAGAGGGTGCGATTGCGCTCAAGCGGGTTACGCGGGCCGGTCGCATCCGACACGCGGTATTCGTACCGTCTCCAGATCGCCGAGAACCTGGCATCGAACCCGGGAGGCGCGATGGCCGCTCGCGACACGTACACGTCGCTGTTCAGGCCGGCGATCCCGTTCAGCCTGCGCGCGAGGGCGGACGCGGCGTCGCTGGGTTGAGCAGACTCGCTGGGTTGAGCGGCCCCGGCGGATTGGGCGGCCGCCTTGCTCGACGGCCCCGCCTTTGCCGGTCGTCCGCGGTCTGGACGCGTCAGGCTCGCGAACTGGGCGACGGTGAGGTCGAGGTGCGCGACCTGCGCGATCGCGTGCACACCGGCATCCGTCCGACCGGCGACGGTCAGAACCGGCGGTGGCCCGAAGCGACTGAAAATCGTGGCGAGAGCCGACTCCAGCTCCCCCTGGACGGTGCGGAGGCCCGGCTGTTTCGCCCAGCCGAGGAACGCGCTGCCGTCATAGGCAAGGTCGAGCCGGATGCGGGTCGTCGGCCCGTCCGCAGGCTGCCGCCGCGCAGCCGATCCGCCGATCGGTGCGATCTCCGGAGCACTATCGCGACGATCGTTCACGGGTTAAAGAGTAGGCCACCGATTTCGCGACCCACCCGCGATCGGGTTGACCGGGATGCGCTCGGGAGGGCAGCATCGAATGAATCCTATGAAAATCATTCATCCTCCTCCCATCGATCCCGCCCCCGCGGAATCCTCCGGTGGCAGCGGGCGGCCAGGCGGCGCCGGGGCCGACACCACCGGGCAGTCTGACCTCGTCGTGCAGCGTGCGGGGCGGATGCCGGGGCTCGACGGTCTTCGCGCCATCGCGGTCGGCGTGGTCATCCTCTATCACCTCGGTCCCGGCATCGCCGTCGGAGGGTACCTCGGGGTCGACATCTTCTTCGTGCTGAGCGGGTTCCTCATCACCGGGCTGCTTCTCCGGGAGAGGGCGGCCAGCGGCGGCATCCGTCTCGGCAGATTCTGGCTGAGACGCGCGCGCCGTCTCATCCCGGCGATCGTCGCGCTGCTCCTCGTCTGCTGCACCGCCGCCTGGATCGTCGGGGGCGACGTGCTGGTGGAGCTCGGACGACAGGTGCTCGGTGCCGCGACATTCAGCAGCAACTGGCTCGCGATCGCGAACGACAGGAGCTACTTCGAGGCGACTGCCCCGGAGTTGCTGCGAAACCTGTGGTCGCTCGCCGTCGAGGAGCAGTTCTATCTCGTCTGGCCGTTCGTCGTCCTGCTCCTGGTGTTGGTCAGGCGACGCCGCGTTCGCCTGTGGATCGTGGCGGGGCTCGCAATAGCATCGGCGACCGCGATGGCCATGATCTATGTCCCGGGTTCGGACGCCACCCGGGTCTACTACGGGACCGACACCCATAGCTTCGGGCTGGCGGTCGGTGCGGCGCTCGCCATCCTGGTCGAGCGCTGGTCGTCACATCCGACGGGCTGGCCGCGGCTGGCCCGGTTGCTCCCGCTGGCCCGGGTGCTGCTCCCGCTGGCCGGCGCTCTCGCGGTTGCCGCGCTGGTGGCTGCCGCGATCCTGGTCCCCGCGGATGCTCCACTCGTCTACCGCGGAGGGCTGGCCGCGGTCTCGCTGATCACCGCGGTCGCCATCGCCGGAGCGATCGTGCCGGGTTCCCTGCTCGGACGGATGCTCGATCTCGCCCCGATCCGCTGGGTCGGCGAGCGGTCATACGGCCTCTACCTCTGGCATTGGCCAGTGTTCGTGCTGGTCATCGCCGCGCTGCCGAACTGGCCGAGGATCGGCGAAGGCGAGTGGGGTCTCGCCGCAATCGCGTTCGTCATCACGGTGGCCGCCGCCACGCTGTCCTACCGCTTCATCGAACAGCCCATTCGGCGAGACGGCTTCCGGGCGAGTATCCGTTCCTTCTTCGCCTGGCGCCGTCGTCGGCCGATCGAAGCGACATCCACCTCCCCGGTGTTCGGTCGCGCCTGGCCGAGGATGATCGGTGCCGCCATCGGCATGCTGCTCATCGCGGCGACCGGAGCCGGTACCGCTGTTGCGCTCAGCGACGACCCGGTGCAGACCGACGCCGCGACACGCATCGAGCAGGGACAGGCCGCGATCAGCAGGGAGCACTCCGGGCCGACGCGGCACACCGGCGCCGCATCCACCGCACCGTCCCGCTCGCCGTCCGCTGCACCCTCCCCCTCGCCCGCTGCGCTTCCGGGGGGTGACCAGATCACCGCCATCGGCGACTCGGTGATGCTCGCCTCGGCGCCGGGATTGCAAGCTGCATTCCCCGGCATCCAGATCGACGCTGTCGTGTCGCGCCAGATGCTGCAACTGCCGGGCATAGTGCAGTCGATGAAGGATGCCGCCACCCTGCGCCCCATCCTCATCATCGGCCTGGGCACCAACGGCCCGATCGAACGCTCCTCGCTCGACCAGGTGCGCCAGATCGCCGGGCCGCGCACCCAAATAGTGCTGGTGAATGTGCAGGCTCCGCGCGGCTGGACCGACGGAGTCGACCAGACGCTGTCCCTCTTCGCCCAGCAATACCGCAATGTCGAGCTCGCCAATTGGCGTGATGCAATCGCCGGCCATCTGGACCTTTTGGCAAGCGATCAGATCCATCCGGGAACCCGCGGCGGGCTGATCTATGCGGGCGTGATCAAGGATGCCCTGCAGCGGCTCGCCGAACTTCCGCCGCTCCTCGGGCCGAACCAATACGGCCTCGCGCCGACGCCGCTCTAGCCTGCCGATTGGCGCAGTTCCGGCGGATAGTGTGCGCTACAGCGGCCACTATCCGCCGGAACTGCAACTATCGCGACTGCGCCCGGGCCCGCTGCGGCCCCCGGAAACGCGGAAAGGCCCCGCGTGTGCGGGGCCGTTCCGGTACTCGGCGGGCGACCAGGCCGACCGAGGTAGTTCAGCTCGAGCTAGCTCAGCTCGAGTTACTTCTTGTCCTCGGCGGGAGCGTCGGTCGAAGCGTCGGCAGCAGAAACGTCCTCGGCAGCGGGCGCAGCATCGGCCTCAGAAGCCTCAGCGGCAACCTCGGCAGCGTCAGACTCGGCGACCGGGGTCTCCTCGACGACTGATTCGGCGGATGAATCGGCGCCATCCTCGGCGACGACATCCTCGACCACGACATCCTCGACCGGAGCAGCGGCGGGCTTCGCGGCCTTGGTGCTGACCTTCGCCTTCGGCTTCGCGTTCACGGGCTCGAGCACGAGCTCGATCTGCACCATGGATGCATTGTCGCCCTTGCGGAACCCGAGCTTGGTGATGCGGGTGTAGCCGCCATCCCGGTCAGCGACGAGCGGCGCGATCTGCGTGAACAGTTCGTGCACGACGGTCTTGTCACCGATCACGGCGAGAACCCGACGACGAGCGTGCAGGTCACCGCGCTTGGCAAAGGTGATGAGCCGCTCGGCGACCGGACGCAGGCGCTTGGCCTTCGTCTCGGTGGTCTTGATGCTCTTGTGGGTGAACAGCGCGGCGGCGAGGTTCGCGAGCATCAGGCGCTCGTGGGCCGGACCTCCACCGAGACGCGGGCCCTTGGTTGGCGTTGGCATTGCTTTTCTCCAGAATTATTTGATCGTGGGCGTCGAAAACGACGAACCCTAGCTGGTCGCTTCGGCGTCGTCGTACCCGCTGTAGAAGTGCGCGCCGTCGAATCCAGGAACGGTGTCCTTGAGCGACAGGCCGAGCTCCACGAGCTTGTCCTTGACCTCGTCCACGGACTTCTGTCCGAAGTTGCGGATGTTCATGAGCTGGGTCTCCGACAGGGCGACCAGTTCGCTCACGGTGTTGATGCCCTCGCGCTTGAGGCAGTTGTAGCTGCGCACAGACAGGTCGAGGTCTTCGATCGGCATGCTGAGCTCGGAGGAGAGGACGGCGTCGACGGGAGCCGGACCGATCTCGATTCCTTCCGCAGCGGTGTTCAGCTCGCGGGCGAGACCGAACAGCTCGGTCAGTGTGCGACCGGCCGAGGCGATTGCGTCGCGAGGCGTGATCGCCGACTTGGTCTCGACATCCACGACCAGGCGGTCGAAGTCGGTGCGCTCACCGGCACGAGTCGCCTCGACGCGGTAGGTCACTTTGAGCACGGGAGAGTAGATCGAGTCGACCGGAACCTGGCCGGCCTCGCTGAACTCGCTGCGGTTCTGGGTGGCGGAGACGTAACCGCGGCCGCGCTCGATGGTGAGTTCGAGTTCGAACTTCGCCTTGTCGTTCAGCGTGGCGATCAACAACTCCGGGTTGTGGATCTCGACACCGGCCGGAGCGGAGATGTCTGCCGCGGTGACCTGGCCAGCGCCTGTCTTGCGTAGGTAGGCGGTGATCGGCTCATCGTGCTCGCTCGACACAACGAGACCCTTGATGTTCAGGATGACCTCTGTGACGTCTTCCTTCACCCCGGGAATCGTGCTGAACTCGTGCAGCACGCCATCGATGCGGATGCTCGTGACAGCTGCTCCCGGGATCGAGGAGAGCAGCGTGCGGCGAAGCGAGTTGCCGAGGGTGTAACCGAAGCCTGGTTCCAGCGGCTCGATGACGAACCGTGAGCGGAACTCGGAGATGTTCTCTTCGGTCAGTGTGGGGCGTTGTGCAATGAGCACTGTTGATTCCTTTCGGCAAGGTGTCCGCTATTTGACACCTGGCGGTACGACTGGGTGGCGGGCCCGTCGGTCTGTTGAGTTGTGCTTGGTGAAATCGATGGTGCTTGGCGAGCGTGCGGCGCGGATGCGCTGCGAAGGGCGACCATCAATGCGACAGACGCGCCGACACGCTCGACCGGCGGAAAACTAGACGCGACGACGCTTCGGCGGACGGCATCCGTTGTGTGCCTGCGGGGTGACGTCGTTGATCGAGCCGACCTCGAGGCCGGCGGCCTGCAGCGAACGGATCGCGGTCTCGCGACCCGAGCCCGGTCCCTTGACGAAGACGTCGACCTTCTTCACCCCGTGCTCCTGCGCCTGGCGAGCGGCGGACTCCGCCGAAAGCTGTGCGGCGAACGGGGTCGACTTGCGCGAACCCTTGAAGCCGACGGTTCCGGACGATGCCCAGCTCAGAACGGCCCCGGTCGGGTCGGTGATGGTGACGATGGTGTTGTTGAACGTCGACTTGATGTGGGCCTGGCCCACGGCGATGTTCTTCTTCTCTTTACGACGCGGCTTACGAGCGGCCGATTTTGGTGCTGCCATTGTTTTCTCCTAAAACGTGGATGGCGACGACGGTGGGGTGAACCCAGCCGCCTATCGGGCCTTCTTCTTGCCGGCTACGGTGCGCTTCGGTCCCTTGCGGGTACGAGCGTTGGTCTTGGTGCGCTGTCCGTGAACGGGCAGTCCCTTGCGGTGACGGATGCCCTGGTAGCTTCCGATCTCGACCTTGCGACGGATGTCTGCAGCGACCTCGCGACGAAGGTCACCCTCTACCTTGAAGTTGCCTTCGATGTAGTCGCGAAGAACGATGAGCTGGTCATCGGTCAGATCCTTGACGCGGATTTCTCCGCTGATTTCGGTGTCGGCGAGGGTCTTGAGTGCCCTCGTGCGGCCAACTCCGTAGATATAGGTCAGTGCGACTTCAACGCGCTTGTCGCGCGGGATGTCGACGCCGGCTAGACGTGCCATGGTGGCTTCTCCTGGATATGAGTGGAGGTGTGGAGCAACGCCGGTGCACCGGCCTCCAACCGGTGGTGTCCCCCTCCGGAGAGGGTTCTGGTGCTGCTATCTATCGCGATATTCAGTTAGCTGTTCAGTTGTAAGTACCGGGTGCGCCAGGGGGCTGGCGCGGTGGTGCTGGTGAAGTGCTGGCCGCGATTAGCCTTGGCGCTGCTTGTGGCGCGGGTTCTCGCAGATGACCATGACGTTTCCATTGCGACGGATGACCTTGCACTTGTCGCAGATTGGCTTGACGCTGGGGTTGACCTTCATTTTTCGTTCCTCGATTTCGCTGTCTTCGTACCTGCGGCACGCCGCGGGCCGTTACTTTCCAACAATCCCGTTACTTGTAGCGGTAGACGATCCGGCCGCGAGTCAGGTCGTAGGGGCTCAGCTCCACGATCACGCGGTCCTCTGGGAGGATGCGGATGTAGTGCTGGCGCATCTTGCCCGAGATGTGGGCAAGCACACGATGGCCGTTGGTCAGCTCAACGCGAAACATCGCGTTGGGCAGAGCTTCGACTACCGCGCCCTCGATTTCGATGACACCGTCTTTTTTGGCCATTGCCTCTTCGTCGCTAAAAGTTGTGATTGCTGGTCGTGCGTTGGATTGCGGTGTCGGTCATCCAGGGGAAAAGGCGGCATGACAAAGCAGGCCGCAGACACCAAAGATCAATCGTATGGGATAACAGGCGATTTCGCCAACCCGCGTCTATACTCCCGCTTCGCCGTGCGCGAACGAACGGCGAAACGAGCGCGGCGACGATCAGGCAATACCCCGTTGCCGGTCGAGTTGAGCCGCGCGCACCGTCTCAACGACCTCGGGGTAGAGCGCATCATCCGCACCGAGCCCGGTCACCTGCGCCGTGAATTCCGCCGCGGAGAGGGTGTCGAGCAGCTGCATCATGGTGACGCTCTCGGCGTCGGTCGGCAGGTCGAACCGCAGCGCGGCCCCGATCCCGCGGAGCAGAGCTTCCGGAACGATGCCGAGTTCTGCCAGGCCGATGGCGGGACGGATGTAGCGCTCGTGCCGCCCAAGTTTTCGCAGCGGAGACCGTCCGACCCGCTCCGGCGTGTCCGGAAGGAGCGGATTGGCGAACCTGGCCAGGTTCTGCTGCAGGTAGGCCTCCTGCACCTCCGGTGCGAAGTTGTGCCTCGCCACCAGCAGCGTCTTGGTCTCGGCGAGCACCGCGCGCACCTCGGCCGCCACGTCCGGCAGGCGCATCGCCTCGGCGATCGACGTCGCACCGCGCAGGTGACCGTGGTAGGCGACGGTCGCGTGACCGGTGTTGACCGTGAACAGCTTGCGCTCGATGTACGGTGCGAGATCCTCGACGAAATGAGCCTCCGGAATGGACGGCAGATTGTCGCCGAACGGGCCACTCTCGATCGCCCACTCGAAGAACTCCTCGACCGTGACATCCAGCGCGGCACCGGGTTCCTGCTGTGGCACGATCCGGTCGACCGCCGTGTTGGCGAAGACCGCCTTCTCGATGAGCGACTCCTGCCCACGCCCGACCAGCGAGGCCAGCACCTCTTGCCGCAGCAGGTCGGTCGCGTTGATGGCGTTCTCGCAGGCCATCACCTGGAGCGGCGGAAGGCTCGCCGAGCGCTCCGCGATACCGGCGGCGATGAGCGGGGCGACGAAACGCAGGATCGGCGGGCCGACGGCCGTCGTCACCATCTCGGCCGTCGCGATCTCGGCGATCACGTCGTCCGGATGGGTCGCGCTGTTGACCGCGCGATAGTTGTCGACAGTGAGGCTCCGCGGATTTTCGCCAACCTCGTGCACCGTGTAACTGGGGGTGGCGGCCAGCGCGTCGATCAGTTCCGCCGCGACATCCGCGAAGACGACCTCGTAGCCCGCATTATGGAGGACCAGCCCGACGAATCCCCTGCCGATGTTTCCCGCACCGAAGTGCACGGCCTTCATCAGTCGTTCACCTCGCCGAGCAGCGCGAGGATCTCCTCAACTGTTTCGGCCTGCAGGAGCTTGTCCACTTGGTCCTCATCGCTGAAGATCAAGGCAATGCTCGACAGGATGTCGAGATGGCCATTGTCTTTGCCCGCGATGCCGACCACGAAGCGTACGGGATTGCCGTTCCAGTCCAGTGGCTCGTCGTAGCGCACGAACGAGAGCGCAGACGCAAGAACTGTGTCCTTGCCCTCGTTCGTGCCGTGGGGAATAGCGAGAAAAT
>JAODMG010000174.1 GCA_025464895.1 Microbacteriaceae bacterium
CGTCGAGCGGGAAGCTCGACACCGCCTTTGATGTCCATCGGTCCAATTCCGTGCCGCGCCAGCGCGGCTATTTGATCTTCCAGCAGTGCGAGTGCCAGTGCCGTCGTGCCGCGATGTCGTCGCTCTCGCCCATCAGGCCATCAGCGCGCCAGGCCACGATGTGCGCGGTCCCCGGTACGATCTCCTGCCCGCAGCCCGGGCAGGTGTAGTACTTCGCCGCGGCGGCGGCAGCAAGAGGCTGCACGTTCCAGAGCCCATCCCGCTTCGTCTCGGTGCGGGAACGTCCGTACAGTGCCCGGGAGAGATCCGAATCGTCGTCGCCCCCACCCGATCGCGAACCTCGCGGACGGTTGGATCTGGGCATGCGTCAAGCTTATGCTCCGCGGCATCCGAGGTGCGAAGATGCGACACAACGGATGCGGCGCGCCAAGGCGTGGAGCCCGATCACGAGCCGCTCGGATTGTCGAGCTGCTCCAGCCTCGTCTCCTCGAGATCGATCATTGCCTGGGCACGCGAGAGTATCCGGGACGCGTAGTTTCCGCGACCACGTGCCTCCAGTAGCGCCGCCCTCTCGGCCCGCAACACCTCCCGACGAAGTGCGCGGTACTGCTGATGAGGCGAGTCGGCCAGGGCGTCCGCCCCCGCGCCATGATCGGCCCGTTCCCAGGCCGATTCCGCGCCGAGAAGGGTGTCTTGGCGCACCCGTTCGATCACGTCGGGGTTGAACTGTTCGCCCTGTGGCAGCCGCAGGGTCGGACGATCGAGCGCGGTGACTCCCGCTTCGCTGAGCTCGTCCAGGAGTGTGGCCAGCTCCCGCCGGTCCGCGACTCGATCGGTGCCACGGATGCCGCTGAGCTTGATCAGCCACGGCAGGGTGCCGCCCTGGGCGAGCAGCGTGACGATGGCGACCGTGAAGGCGATCAGGATCAGTTGGGGGCGATACGGCGTGTCCTCCGGCAGCGACTGGGCCGCCGCGAGGGTTACGACACCGCGCATTCCCGACCAGGAGAGGATGACTCCCCCGCGCCATCCGAATCCCTCGGCCCTGGCTCGCTCGAGGTCGGTTGCCCGCCGGTCGTAGAAGCGTTCCGCACGTTCGCGTCGCCGGATCAGCCGCTCGCCGGGATCCGCCATCGCCCTGATGCGATCGAGCATGGCACCGAAACGTCGATTGCCCACCTCGGCCCGTTCATTTCTCCTCTCCAGCAGAAAGAGGAGTGGTCCGACGAAGAGAAAACGCAGCAGCACGATGACCAGGGTGAGGAACAGTCCGGCCAGGATGGTGCCCTCGAGCGAGAAGCGTTGTGATCTGAGCACGGATTCGATGATTCCGCTGATCTGGACACCCATGATCAGGAAGACACCGTTCTCCAGCACGAACTATGCGGTGCGCCAGTTCAGCCGCTCGCTGATCCTCGCCTGCGGTGTGAAGTGCCTGGCGCTGTTGTGGCCGGCGTAGAGACCAGCGACGACGACCGCGAGAATTCCCGACGCGTGAAGCTCCTCAGCCGGAATGAACGCGATGAATGGCACCGCGAACGAGATAGCGGTATCGAGCGCCGGGTCCCGCAGTTTCGACCTGGCAAACACGGTGATCGCGCCGATGACCAGACCGACGATGATGGCCATGGCGACCGCGTAGCCGAAGTCCCCGAGCACCCCGCCGATGTTCACCGGAGCCGCGACAGTACTGCCGGCCGCGGTCGCCGCCGCTCCCACCGCGACAGCGGATCGCAGCATCACGAGTGCCGTCGCATCGTTGACCAGGCTCTCGCCCTCGAGGATCGTGACCAGGCGCGGCGGGAGTCCGAGCTTCTTGCCGAGCGAGGTCGCCGCGACGGCATCGGTCGGGCTGATGACCGCGCCGAGCGCAATGGAGTAACCCAGGTTGAGGTCCGGGAAGATGAAGAAGATCAGGATGCCGGTGACAAATGCCGTGACCAGCACCAGGACGACCGACAGGGCCGAAATCGTGCTGAGGTTGCGGCGAAAATCCACCAGAGGAACATTGATCGCCGCCGCATACAGAAGCGGAGGCAGCACCGCCACCAGGATGATCTCCGGCGGTATCCGCACGGTGCTTCCACCAGGAAGATAGCTATAGCCGATTCCGATCAACACGAGCAGCAGCGGGGACGCGACGCCGAGCTTCTTGGAGAAGGCAGCCACGGCAACGATGGTGACCAGGCCCACGACCGCGAAGAGGGCATACCGAGCTGTGTCCGCTGGCTCCATCTCCCAACTTTACCCGGCGGCATTTCGCCGGGCTCGGTCGGATCCGCCCAATCGGTACTGTCTGGTGGTGCCCGCTAGTACCAGCCAGAACTCTGGCTGTGCGCCCAGGCGCCGCATGGCGTGCCGTAACGAGCAGCGATGTAGTTGAGGCCCCAGGTGATCTGGGTAGCCGGATTGGTCTGCCAATCGGCACCGACCGAGGCCATCTTCGATCCCGGAAGGGCCTGCGGGATGCCGTAGGCACCGCTCGGGTTCGACGCGTTCACCCTCCAGCCGGACTCGCGGTTGAAGAGGGAGACCAGGCAGCTGTATTCGCTTTCTCCCCACCCCCTCGCGAGCACCAACGCATGACCGATGGCCTGGGCGCTGCCGGGGTTCGGGATTCCCGCTGCCGGCGCCCCCAGCGCCTTCGCCACGGGACGTGCGATCGCCTTCACCGTGATCGTGTAGTTGTCCCGGACGATGCCGGCAGGAATCACCCCATTCGGCAGCGGACCGGTCGGAGTGACGTTCCTCGCGACGACGAGCGTCTGCGCCGGTCCGGAGGCTGCTGCCTGACCGACTACGGGTGCGGCGGCTGCACCCGGATTCGGAGCAATGACCGAGAGTGCGAGCAGTCCCGCCGCCGCCAGGAATGCAAGACTCGGGAGCGCTCGGCGGCTGTGAAGTCGCCATCCGGATGGGTCTACAGCAGTGCCGCTGTTCAAAGGTCGCGGAGTTTGGTCGCTCTTATGCCTGCCCACAGTGATCCGATTTTAGCCGAAAAGGCGGCACAATGCCCACTCGGGCTAGCGAACCGCCTGCATCACGGCGACAACCCGATCGAGAAGCACGTCGACCTGACCCTCCCGATAGCCCGATTTCTGGGACCGGAAAGCGATCGCACGCACCTCGTCGACGCTCAATGGCTTGCCACTCTGGAAGTCGTCGACCAGGCGCTTGGAGAAGGCATCGACGTCTTTGCGGTGGTAGCCGTTGCTCAAGAAACTCACTCGGTCGAACCGGTGGCCCTCAGGCCGCGCGAGCCGATCGAGAATCTGTTGCGCGGTGCCGCGGGCATCGGTGTACCAGGCCTGGTCACCCAGTTGCGCGACCGCCCGTTCACGTTCTCGGGTCGCGAATGCGTCTTCGAGTCGCTCGAGGGCCGCATCGACGTGCACCGTGGAATAGCCGCCCTTCTGCATCGCGAAGGCGGTGGTGCGAATGTTCTCGGAGCTGAGGACAGTGGGAATCGCACTGTCGACGGCATAGGCGCGCCTGGCTTCCTCGAGGAAGTCTTCGACCTGTTCGACGTTATAACCACGCCTGGAGTTGCGCGTACGAGGGAAATTTGTGCTCACGCCAACTATTCTGCCCTACCTGAAGATGAGGAACAGCGCATAGGCCGCGGCAGCACTCGGCAGGATCGAGTCGAGCCGGTCGAGGAATCCTCCATGACCCGGCAGCCAGGTGCTGATGTCCTTGATGCCGAGATCGCGCTTGATCAGGGATTCGGTGAGGTCGCCGATGGTCGCGGTGAATACGATGGTCGCCCCGAAGATGATTCCAACCCACCAGGGTTCCTCCAGCATGAAGATGGCGAGGATGACGCCGGCGATCAGCGCCACCAGGACCGCGCCGGCAAATCCCTCCCAGGTCTTCTTCGGGCTGATGCGGGGCGCCATCGGGTGCTTTCCGAACAACAGCCCGCTGGCATAGGCGCCGGTGTCGACGGAGATCACCAGGACGAGGAACGCCAGCGTCCACCATTCACCGCCGGGCTTGCCGGTGAGCAAGACCGCGAAACTGCCCAGGAACGGCACGTACACCTGAATGAACGTTCCGGCCGCGATGTCTTTCCAGATCTCCCTGGCCGGCCCGCGATGGCTCGGCCGAACCACTTCGACCAGCCGCCAGAGGGCAACGAACAGGATGGCCGCCAGAATGACGAGCCATCTCGCCTGGTCGCCGAGATAGAACGCGGCAGGCACGATCGCGACGGTGGCGATCACGGTGCCCCACCTCGGGACGTCACGGCCGGCGAAGCGCAGCGCGCTCGCGAGTTCGAACGCGGTGAAGGCGATGAGGGCACCGCCGAAGATCATGAACAGCCACTTGTAGACGATGAGGCTGAACATCATGAGCACGCCGAGGCCGAGGCCGATGACGATCGCCAACGGAAGGTTGCGGCCGGTTCGCGCCTCGATCTTGAGGTTGGCCGCGTCGATCTGGGCCCTGGTGACCCTCACCTCTGCTTGCAGGTCACGCTTGATTGCGTGGGCTCTCGCCTCGAGGTCTTCGCGTTTCAGGAATCGACGGCGCCGCTTGCCCGTTGGCGGTGATCCTTCAGGGGCATCCGTC
>JAODMG010000189.1 GCA_025464895.1 Microbacteriaceae bacterium
GCCTGTAGTTAGATTGCGGGTCGATGTGCGCATCAAAAACTCCCTGGCTTAGTTTCAAATTGAGTTCGCACTCGGGTGTAGATCGATCGTTCTAGAATGATCAAGCTAGCACAGAGCGTTTAGTCGCTGCAGCCCGCGGCTGAAGCGAATCGCGCGTGCCTTGCACTGGCACTTTGATTCTTCTCGCAACGGGATACTAGTCAACCCGCTGGACCATTCAGCGGAACGCGAGGAGCGATATTAGACGTCCTCGACGAACCACGGTTTGCTGACAAGGCTTCCTGTGAGCGCCATGAGACCGGCGATCAGTTCGAGGGCCAACAGTGACCACGTCCATCCGCCGCTCGCCATATACAGGGCTTCGATTCCGAGTGGTCCCGCGGCGGCGATCAGGAATCCGATTCCTTGGGTGAAGGAGGAAAGTTCTGCTGATCCCCGAGCGGTGCGGGCATGTTGTGCAATCATCGTCAGGGTCCAGGCGAAGCTCCCGGCTCCGACGCCGATGAGCACAGCCCACAGCCACGTCAGTGTCGTCGGCATGATCAGGATGCCGAGCCAGCCGAGGGCGGTGCTTGTGCCGAAGATGATTGGTGGCGCGGTTCGGTTGGACAGGTGCTTCATCGCCAACGGGAGCATCAGAGTCGCGGGTATCCCGGTGATCGTGAGAAGGCCCAACAGGGCGCCCGCTTCGCCGTCGGGGAGCCCGGCGTCGATCAGAATGGCTGGAAACCAGCCCAGTTGTGCATAGGCCTGAGCTGAAACGAGCCCGAAGCACAGAGCGAGCTGCCATGATTTGGTGTTACGCATCGTGGTGCCGTGGCGCACTCCCAAGCCTGGTTCCTCGCCAACATAACGGCCTCGAGCCACCAATCCGAGCCAGGGCAGAATGGAAACCAGCGAGACGGTCGCCCATGCACCCAGTGCCACCCGCCAGTTGTTCGTCTCACCGACGACGAATCCGCTCCCCAGGGCGCCGAGAGACGATCCTGCCACGACGGCCGCGCCGGCCAGGGCGTTGATCGATGGGAGATGGTCGGGGAAGTACCTCTTGCCCGCGATCGGAAGGAGAACGTTCCCGATAGCTGTAGCGGCCAGGAGTGCGAGCGTCCAGACGACGAACGCGACCCGCTCGGGCGACAATGCCCGCCCCACGAGTGCGATGGTGATGACGGCCAGGACGGAGATGCCCGTGAGTTGCACCCCCACGCGGGAGATGATGCGGCTGGCGAGGAGGCCGACGAGGGAGAAGCACACGACGGGGGCGGTGGTCACGATCGCTGCCGTGATCTCGGTCATGCCGAATTCGGAGCGCAAGGTACTGAGCACCACACCGACACTGCTGATTCCCACCCGCATTGTGAGTGCGAAGAGGAGGATTGCTGAACCGGCAAGGATTGCGGTGAGACGGAGGTGCGCGCCGGGGGTCATCGTAGGACCGCGATAGCCACCCACGGATCCTCCTCTAGCGGTCGAGTAGAAAGTCGAGCTGCAGCCGGTTGAAGACGTGCGGTTGCTCGTACTGGGGCCAGTGGCCAGCGTTCTCGATCACTTCAAGATGCCCGTTTGGCAGGAGGCCGGCGATACGTCGACCTTCGTCCACCGGCCCGGATGGGTCCTTCGTAGTCCAGACAACCATTGCCGGAGCCTGGATCGAACGCAGATCGTCGTCGGTAATCATGTTCCGCTTGCGGATCTCGATATCTTGCAGAGCCATGTTCATCTGACAGGCGACCTTCCAATCGGGCTGCTGAAAGATCATTTGGCGGGTGCGGATGAGATCCGGCGTCACCATCGTCGGATCGGCCATCAGCCATTCCAGACGAGCCTTGACACGGTCCCAGCTGGGGTCGTCTGCCGCCTCCATCGACAGCGTGTAGAGCCGTTCCATGACCTTCGGATTCGCCATGGTGCCCCCCATCGTGTTCAGCACGATTCGGTCGACGCGCTCGGGGTAGGCGGCGGCGAGTCGCGCAGTCGTCCATCCTCCGAGTGATTCACCGGAGAAGTGAGCCCGATCGATGTTGATCGCGTCCATCACCGCGAGCACCTGGTCGATGTAGTGCTTGATTTCCAGCGGATATTCGGGCTTGCTGCTATACCCGTGACCGATGAAATCAATGGCCCATACATCGAAGTGCTGCCCGTGCGACTGAAGGTTGCGGGCATACGCTTCCGCGTGACCGGTGATGCCATGCAGGAGGATCAGCGGCGGTTTCGATCCATCTCCGGCGTGGAGATATCGCGTCCGGTAGCCGCCAGCATCCAGGAACCCTTGACTGAATTCGACCTGGTTCAGGTCAGACCACACGCTTGTATAGGGGGGAGCGCTCACGTCTGTATCGTCCTTCCGCGAGGGAGATGGTGCCGAGTTGCTCCATCATCCGCCGACGCAAATGATGCAGTCGGAGACTGTTCCGATAAATGGAACGCACCCGCGAAATGAAACTGCGCATTGTCATTCTAGATCGATCGTTCTAGAATGATTAATCTACCGACCTCGACGATGATCGGACTCGAATGCGAGGCGTCAACGATGACGACTGATGAAACCCTAGTGAAGCCAAGTTCCGCAGACGGCGTACTAGCCAGAGCTTTTCATGTGATGAACATGGTCGGCGCTAGCGGACACTCCCTGAGTCTGGCGGAGCTCAGTCGGGTCACCGGCTTGCCGAAGACCACGGCCCATCGCGTTCTGCAACAGTTGATACGACTCGGCGCCCTCGAGAGAGACGGCGACTTGTACCGCATCGGCTTGCAAATGTTCGTTCTGAGCAGCGCGGTCCCGGAGATGTCGCTCCGCGCTGCGGCTCTCAAACGGATGCTGGAGCTTCAGAACTACACCGGTCATACTCTTCACCTCGCCACAATGAGGGACGATCGCGTTGTGTACCTCGAGAAGATTGGCAACAAGCGTTCCGATGACATCCCCACCGTGGTGGGAGGATCCTTTGCCGCTCACGCCACCGGTGTCGGGAAGGCGATGCTCGCCTACCTTCCGCGAACCCGATTGCAAGGCATTCTCAGTCAACCCCTGGAGAAGCTGACCTCGCGAACGATCTCGGATCCTGCAGCGCTTCTGGTTTCCCTTAGACGCGTCAGGGAGTTGGGCATTGCCTTCGACGACGAGGAGGCTGCACCCAAGTTGCGGTGCGTCGCTCATCCTGTGATGTACATGGGCTCTGCGGTAGCAGGGGTCTCGATTTCGTACCCGAGCAACGCGGCGCTCGACAAGGCTGCGGTTGCAGCCCTACGCGCCACGTGCACGAGTATCGGTAATGACCTCGCGCGACTTCACCTGCCCTGGGCAGGCTGAGTCACTGTCGTTGCGGATTATTCCGTCGACCGCATCCGGCTCTGCAGGTCCAACGCAACGTCGGCGATCATGTCTTCCTGGCCACCGATGAGTTGCCGATTTCCCACTTCGACGAGGATCTCGCGTGAATCGAGCCCGTACGTCACCGCTGCACGTTCTGCGTGGCGAATAAAACTTGAATACACGCCGGCATAGCCCAGCGTGAGCGTCTCGCGATCGACTTGCACTGGGCGATCCTGAAGCGGCCTGACCAATTGCTCGGCGGCATCCTGGAGGGCGAAGAGATCCGCGGGATGCTCCCAACCCTGCAACCTCGCGACGGCCACGAATGGCTCGATTGGCGTGTTACCCGCACCAGCGCCATGGCCCGCCAGGGATGCATCCACCCTGAAAGCACCCGCCTCGACGGCCACCACGGAATTGGCCACGGCCAGGGACAGATTCTGATGCGCGTGGATGCCGATCTCCGTCGACTCGTGCAGGCGGTCGCGGTAAGCGCTCACCCGGTCGCGCACACCATCCATGGTTAGCCGTCCGCCCGAGTCCGTTACGTAGACGCAATTCGCGCCATAATCTTCCATGAGGTGAGCCTGCTCGGCGAGCTCCGTCGGCGAGTTCAGGTGCGACATCATGAGGAAACCCGATACGTCCATACCCAACTCGCGCGCCTTCACGATGTGCTGTTGCGAGACGTCGGCCTCTGTGCAGTGGGTTGCGATTCGTACCGAAGCGACGCCGAGTCCGTGCGCGTGTACCAGGTCGTCGAGGGTACCGATGCCCGGAAGCAGCAGCGTGGTCAGGCGCGCTCGCTTCACCACCGCAGCGACGGCCTCAATCCATTCCCAGTCCGTGTTGCTTGCGGCACCATAAGTGAGACTCGACCCGGCGAGCCCGTCTCCGTGTGAGACCTCGATCGCGTCCACACCGGCGTCGTCAAGGGCGGATGCGATGCGGGCCGCTGTGTGGGGGGTCATCTGGTGGCGGGTAGCGTGCATTCCGTCACGAAGGGTGACGTCTTGAAGGTAGAAGCGCTGGTGTGTAGTCATGTGGCGGCCTTTCCGGATTCGGCGAATGCCTCAGCGACCCGCAGGGCCGCAGAAGTCATGATGTCCAGGTTTCCCGCATATTCAGGCAGGTAGTGCGCTGCTCCCGCAACCTCGAGGAACGTTGTTATCCGCGTGTATTCACCAGACCGCACCTTTTCGGGAATGAGGATGTTCACCGATTCGTCCTCGTCGTCGAACTGAATGTTCTGCTTGAGCCGGTACCCCGGAACGTATTCGGACACCCGAGCGACCTGCGCTAACACTTCTGCGGTGACCGCATCTATCTGCCGGTCGTCGAGGCGGTCGACGATCACAATAACGGTATCCCTCATGATCATCGGGGGCTCGGCCGGGTTGAGAATGATGATCGCCTTGCCTCGCGCGGCACCACCGACTTGTTCAACTGCCCGGGCGGTGGTCTCCGTGAACTCATCAATGTTTGCCCTGGTGCCGGGGCCGGCGGATTTCGATGCGATCGAGGCCACGATTTCGGCATAGTGGACGGGAACGACGCCGCTGATCGCGGCGACTATCGGTATCGTCGCCTGTCCGCCACAGGTGACCATGTTCACGTTGTGAGCTGTCGAGTGGGTGTGCAGGTTCGCGACAGGCACGACGTAAGGTCCGATTGCGGCCGGGGTGAGGTCGATGAGGCGCTTGCCGAACGGCTTCAAAACCTGAGCGTTGTGGTGGTGTGCGCCAGCCGAGGTCGCATCGAAGATGATGTCGATGTCTTCGAATTGTGGCATCGCCACCAGTCCCTCGACGCCGTCTGCGGTGGTCGGCACGCCGAGGCGAGAAGCTCGGGCGAGTCCGTCCGATTCGGGGTCGATGCCGACAAAGGCTGCGATTTCCAGTGAAGCGCTGAGCCTGATGATCTTGAACATCAGGTCGGTACCGATGTTGCCGGATCCGATGATTGCTGTTTTGACTGTCATGATGTCCTCTTCGATCTGTTGGTCCCTGCGAGGCTGGAATGTGCAGTCACACGCCCCAACCCGACGATGGTCGCTTCTACGACGTCGCCCTTCTCGAACGGCACCATCGGGCCCAGCGCACCCGAGAGTACGACTTCCCCGGCACGAAGCGGCCTCCCGAGGTCCAGCGCCGTGCGGGCAACCCATCGGAGCGCGTTGAGGGGATCCCCAAGACAGGCCGATCCGTCCCCCGCCGATACGACTTCGCCGTTTCGTGTCATGGACATCGTCACGGCAATGGTGTCCACATCGTCGAGCGGTCGACGCGCGTCGCCGAGCACGAAGCGTCCGCACGATGCGTTGTCCGCGACGGTGTCGAGGATCGATATGTCCCAGTCCTTGATACGGCTGTCCACGATTTCCAGCGCAGGCACGACCCACTCGACCGCGTCGATGACACTGTTACGATCCGACGCCATGATGTCCCGGCTCAGAATGAACGCGACCTCGGCCTCGATCCGGGGAGCGAGAAGTGCTCCAATATCGATGCCACCAGAACCTGAGTCGTCCATGTCGTCGAGCAGCACTCCGAAGTCAGGCTGATCGACTCCCAGCTGCTGCTGAACGGCGACAGAAGTTAGCCCCACTTTGCGACCCACTCGTCGCGCACCGGCGGTAACGCGCGCCGTCACTCCAAGTTCTTGAACCTCGTACGCACTGGGAAGATCGCCCAACAGATCTCGTACCGGAGCACAGGTCGTGTGTGAGTAATTCGCCTGCGATAGCCGTGCCGCCGCCGCTAAGACTCCCCGATGGATGGCGCCGGGTGTGGATTGGGACATGCTCTTCCTTCCAGACGAGCGCAGCAATGAGCGAACGGAGTTCCATCGCCTCGGGGTGATGGACAGTTCAACTATCGGAGCATCCGCGTGGGCGATCAACGAAAGAGTCCGCTGAGCGGAACGAGGCCGACCGCAGAACGGCCCGGGTGGCTACCATCC
Organism: Microbacteriaceae bacterium; assembly: GCA_025464895.1. Lineage (GTDB taxonomy): Bacteria > Actinomycetota > Actinomycetes > Actinomycetales > Microbacteriaceae > Parafrigoribacterium_A. Next base: position 6,278 of record JAODMG010000189.1, read on the forward strand.
ATACCATGAGGATTTGGTATCAATCGATCACCGAGTTGGATGCGTTGCCCGACTACCGGGCCGCCCTTCTGAAATTGCTCGCGAGCATCGCCCCTCCCGGAGTCGAGATTGTGCCGATCGGTCTGGACCCTGGAACCTACCGGGGCGGCCCGCCAATTGACACCCTTCGGTACCCGAGAGAATTGCTTCGAATCGCCAGCCAGGTCGTTGAAAAAGCGGAGGCAGCCGAGCGAGAAGGCTTCGACGCTTTTCTGATCGGGTCATTTGTCGCGCCCGGGATGTCGGAAGCTCGAGCCGCCGTCGATATTCCGGTGCTGTCGATGGCGGAGATCGCCGTGCTCGCGACTCGTCACATCGCGAAGTCCGTGAGGCTGGTCTGCCTAAACCGTCAGCAGGCCAGGCTCGTCGAAGATCTAATGGCGGAACTCGGCTTGGATAGTGCCGGCCTCGAAGTGCGGCACCTGAACCTGCTTGATGAGAGCGTCCTGTCAACCGCGATCGTCGAGCCCGATGAAGTGGCCGCTCGGTTCGTGGCGAGCTGCGCGGATCTTGAGGACTCCCGGGCGGACGTAATCATCCCTGCTGAGGGCATCCTCTCCATGGTCGTCAAGGCTGCAGGGCTGCGCGAGGTGAACGGTCGCCCGGTGCTCGACGTGTTCGATGTGGCGATCACGGCGGCGGTCGGCGCTGCGGGTCTCTATCGCAGGGGTTCTCTCGCAACAGGGCGCATTTGGTCGTATCCCCGCCTTTGAGCCGCAATTATGGGCGATTCACTCTCGAAGGAGAGCTGCCCCCGGTGTTCCACTGACTGGACCATCTGATTGAACAGGGGAATCTTTCGCGTAAAGATGTGGTATCAACTCGCCACGCAGAGAGAGTCTTCATGAACAAGCCAACGCTCAACCATTTCGGTCTCACCGTACGTGACATCCATCGCTCGATTGACTTCTACAGCAGGCTCGGGGGCACGCTCGCGGTCGAGGTAGCCCCATTTAGCGGCCCGGACATGGACGAAGGGCTTCGACTCGAAGGGGTCGACCTGAAGGCATGCATGATCTCCATCGGAGGGACCCTGATCGAGCTCCTGCAATACGATTCCCCGCGTGGAAGCGACTACGTATCGGGCAACCAGGATGTCGGCTCGGCCCACATCGCTCTCCAAGTCGACGACATCCACGAACTCCACCGATCCCTCAGTGAAGACGGCTACGACTTCTACTCCGCGCCCAAGCGCATCGGACATGGTCCGTTCGAGGGCGGGTACTTCGTCTACTTCCGTGACCCCGACGGGATCACGGTCGAGCTCATCCAGCCCGGGCCAGGGTTCGCGGCGGCGATCGCTGCTCTGTAACCTCCTGCTTCAAGAGGGGAGTCACCCCTGCGGCCGGCCAGTGCAATCCCGCCAGCGCAATCCGGCCAGTGCAATCCCGGTCCTCAGCTCGCGAGGGAATCGGGGCGGAGCGGCGCAGAATTAGTCGTATCCCGGCCGCGGCTGCCGGGAACCGTATCGATCGGGTCGCCGTACCAAGTCAGTCCCTCGGGGAAGTCGACCGGCTTCCACTCAATGGCCTCCCAGTCCGGATCGAGGATCAGATACCCACCCGAATACAGTTCGACCCGGTGATCCGAACCGGGATCATGCACGTACAGGTACATGGCCTGACCGATGCCGTGCTTACCGGGACCTGTACCGTACGACACATCCAGATCGCGCAACACATCGGCCGCTGTCAGTGAGTCCGAAAAGTTCTCCAGGTTGAAGGCGACGTGATGCAGCTGCCCGGATTTCTCCAAGGAGTTCGCGACGATCGCCAGGTCATGCATCTGGGGTGTGACGGACATCCACGACGCCATGATGGTCTCGGAATCGGCGAACTTGGCGAACTCGCGTCGCTTGAAACCGAGGTTCTCACGCACCCATCGTTCAGCGTGATTGATCCTGCCGGGATCCGTCTGAATGTTGAAGTGGTCAATCCGACGAACGCCCAGGCCGCGGCGTCGCGAACTGTTACTTGGAAGCCGTGAACGGAGGGATTCAATGGCGAGCGGCTTTTCGATGTCGTAGTACAACTCGAACGGATGGTCCCCACCCGGCAACAGAAAGCGGATCGCTTCGCCCCGGCCTGCTTCACGACCGGAAGGCAGTTCGACCACGTCGATCTCTTGACGCTGAAGATGCTGATGGAAGAGTTCCACGTCTTCGGGGCGTTGCGTGCGAAGGCTGTACGAGTTGACGACCGCGTCGCTTTGTTCCGTCAATACCAGTGAGTGGTGAACCAGTTCCTGGTAGCCGCGCAGGTAGGCCGTCTGGCCATCACGGAGCACCTCTTCCATGCCGAGAACGTCGCGAAAGAACCATAGCGACGACTCGAGGTTCTTCGTTCCCAGATTAATTCCGCCCACTTGAGCGATCTGTGGTCCCGGATCGTAGGTACCGGACATGACGCCTCCTTGTTTTGTAGAGCTGGCGACCATACTCGGCTAGATTCCGCGGCCTCGCATGCCACGGTTCCGGTGGACGGAACGGTATCTACCGGCCTCCCTACCCGTGATGCACTCTGAGACTGGTCCAGCGCGTATCGTTTAGTTCGATCGGCGCGAGACAGAGAGGTTGTCGCATGCAGATGGGTGTCGTGTTTCCGCAAACAGAAATCGGCCCGGATGTTGGGGCGGTTCGCGCTTTCGCCGAAGGCGTGGAAGGCCTCGGATTCCGGCACCTGCTGATCTACGATCATGTCGTGGGCGCAGATCCCGAGGTGCACAAACCTTGGACGGGTCCCTACGACGTGAAGACGACATTTCATGAGCCCATGGTGCTCTTCGGATTTCTCGCCGCAGCAACAACCTTGGAACTCGCGACTGCAGTTCTCGTTGCACCCCAAAGACAGACGGTTTTGATCGCCAAACAGGCCACTGAGATCGACCTTCTCACCGAAGGACGGTTTCGGCTAGGTGTCGCCGTCGGATGGAACGAGGTCGAATACCAGGCCCTCGGCATGAACTTCTCAAGCCGCGGCAAGCGCCTCGACGAGCAGGTGGTGCTTCTCCGGAAGCTCTGGACCGAACAGAGCGTGTCTTTCTCCGGGGACTATGAGCATGTCTCTGGCGCGGGCCTTTCGCCATTACCGATCCAGCGACCCATCCCGATCTGGTTTGGCGCCCATTCACCGCCGGCCTTTCGCCGCGCGGGGCGCCTGGGTGACGGATGGTTTCCCGAGATGGAGCCCGGCCCCGAACTCGACGCGGCGCTGGCAATCGTTGAGTCAGCGGCAATCGGTGCCGGTCGCGATCCCTCTGAGATCTTGATGGAAGGTCGAATGAAATGGCGACCCCAACTCGGCGACAACATCGCGGTCGTCGAGAGCTGGTCGGCTGCTGGCGCTAGCCATCTTGCGATCAACACCATGAGAGCGGGTTTCGAGTCGGTCGAAGACCACCTCAACGCCTTGGGACAGATCGCCTCTGAACTCGACCTTTCCTGACGATATCGTCGCGCGGCTGACGCCGCGATAGCCTCGTTTTCATGACTCCGCTTCCCATCGATCTAGCCACCGCGGGGGTGCGCGAGATACTCGCCGGCCTTGCCGCCGGCGACTTCACCTCGGTCGAACTGACCACCGCCTATCTCGAGCGCATCGAGCGGATCAGCAGTGGCGGGCCGCGCCTCAATTCGGTCCGCTGTCTCAACCAGGATGCGCTGAAGGATGCCGCGGCAAGCGACACGGTACGGGCGTCCGGCGGCGAACTCGGTAACCTGCACGGTGTCCCGGTCCTGCTCAAGGACAACATCGACATTGCCGGGATCCCGACTACCGGCGGAACCCTCGCGCTCGAGCACAACGTACCGGCGACGGATGCGCCGGTCGCGGCCGCCCTGCGCAGGGCCGGGGCCATCCTCCTCGGCAAAACAAACCTGACCGAACTTGCCAACTACGTGACGGAGGGAATGCCGGGCGGCTACAGCTCGCTCGGTGGCCAGGTGCTCAATCCTTATGACGCGAGTGAGACGCCGAGCGGGTCGAGCGCCGGGTCGGGATCCGCTGCCGCCACCGGGCTCGCCGCCGCAACGGTCGGAACCGAGACGTTCGGCTCGATCCTGTCGCCGGCGCTCGCAAACTCGCTCGTGGGCGTCAAACCGACGGTCGGCCTCATCAGCCGAACTGGCATTATTCCGATCTCCGGAACGCAGGACACCCCAGGCCCGATGACCCGGTACGTGTCCGACGCTGCGGCCATGCTCACGGCCATGACGGGCACCGATCCCGAGGATTCCGCGACTGCCGACAACCCTCTCGTCGGCACTGATTTCGTCGCCGCCCTGTCCGATACCGCGCTCGCCGGATCTCGGCTCGGTTTCCTCGCGAACGACGGCGACGAGGTGTACACGCGGTCGCTCGCCATGCTCCAGGCGCGTGGCGCGACGCTCGTTCCCGTGACGGTCGCCGAGCCGGTGGCACCGCCCATCCTGAGTCGGGAGATGCGGCGCGACATGAACGCGTATCTCGCACGCATACCGAGCGGGCCGATGAAGACTCTCGCGGACATCATCGCCTTCAACGAAGCGCACGCGGATGCCACTCTCAAGTTCGGCCAGACCCTCCTGATCGAGTCACAGGGCTTCGATCTCGCCGACCCGGCCACGGCATCCGCCTACGAAAAGCTGCGTTCGGGCAGCATCGGGGAGAGCCGCGGCATCATCGACGGCGTGCTCACCGAGAACAAGCTCGACGCGATCGTCTCCAACTCCGGGACGATTCAGGTCGGCGCGCAGGGCGGCTATCCGTCGGTGATCGTGCCAGCCGGTTATCTCGTCGCGGGCCGCAAGCCCACCGGACTCCTCTTCACCGGAACGGCCTGGTCGGAGGCTCGGCTGCTTGCTCTCGCCTACGACTTCGAGCAGGCGTCGAAGGCGTGGCGATCGCCCGAGGAAATCAACCCCTCGCTGTTCCGGAACGCGGTGTCCCCCTCGATTTCGTGACTCCGTCGTCCTTTGAGGTTTGGAACAAGGTCGGTGCAGCTCACCCGGCTTCTCGCGGCTCGACCGTCAGTATGGATCTCAGATGACCCTTTACGGTCTCGATCCTGCGGCCTACAGTGTTGCGTACGTTTAACTGAATAGCTTCGAAGAAGGGTCAACCCGATGGCAGATGTTGTCGATCGAGGCGCACGGAAGGTCACAACGAGTGCTCCGCTAAGGGCAGCAGCCAGAGCGGGGTATGCCGTCAATGGAATCGTTCACGCTCTGATCGGCGTGACCGCAATCAGTGTGGCAGTCGGACCGGGTGGAGAGGCCGATCAGTCTGGCGCACTGAGCGAGTTGGCGGTGGCACCCGGGGGACGCATCCTCCTTTGGGTGATCACCATTGCGCTTTTCGCGCTTGCACTCTGGCAGGTTCTGCACGCTCTTCTGGCACGCGGGGGCGATGCAAAACGGCGTTGGGCAAACAGGCTTGGCGACCTCGCGAGAGCTATCGCGTATGTCTTCGTCGGGGTAACCGCCCTGACCTTCGCACGTGGATCCTCGACCAATTCGGCTGCATCATCGCAAACACTTTCCGCCCGAGTTCTGTCGGTTCCAGGTGGGATGATCTGGCTCGTCGCTATTGGGCTCATTGTCTTCGGAATCGGAGCAGCTTTTGTTGTGCGAGGAGTCACCCGACGGTTCTTGAAGAGAATCATCGTTCCTCGCGGATCGTTGGGAAAATTCGTTACCGCGTTGGGGGTGATCGGTTACACGGCGGAAGGCGTTGCCCTGTCGGTTGTCGGTGTCCTGTTCTGGGTTGCTGCAGCGACTTTCGATCCGACCAAGGCGTCCGGACTGGACGGCGCGTTGAAGGCGCTTGTCGGGGTTCCCTTCGGAGTAATCATCCTCGTAGTCATCGGCGCGGGCTTTATCGCGTACGGCCTTTACTCCGAATTTCGGGCTCGCTATGCGCGGCTATGACCACGACCGTCCGAGAGGGCGACAAGAATGACTCAGCACACTGCCCGCGAAGGAACGACGGCTGATAATCGCGCCCCCGAACAGGGTTTTTGGCGGTCGAAGTTCGTTGTGGAAGAGCGTTACATTGATCCACGCGTGCGACGAGGCCTCTATCTCGGCTCCACCGTTTTGATAGCGCTTGGCCTGATTTTCTTCACCATCGTGCTGCTCGGAGTAGTCACGCATTCGGGGGTGGCCGACTGGGACAGGCCTGTGGAGCATTGGGTCAATTCCCTCCGTTCACCGGTGATGACCTCTGTCATGATCGTGCTGACGATTATCTTCGGCCCCGTGGTGCTGCCGATCATCATTTTCATCGTGACAGTGGTGTGGCTCATTTTTGCCAAGCACGCGTGGCGCCCCCTGATCCTCGCTGGCGCGATGGTCACGGGTGTTGCGGTGGCCACGGTTCTCGCGCAGATTGTCCACCGTCACCGCCCTCCGACGAGCTTGATGCTCATTGGAAACGACACGACATTCTCTTTTCCGTCAGGGCACGTGTTGGGCGCCAGCGACTTCTTGATTCTGACGGCGTTCCTGATCATCTCTCGAAATCCGAGATTGTGGGGTGTTGCGTTGGGGCTCGGGCTCGCCTGGGCAGGCGTGCTTGCCGAAATGTTCAGCCGCATGTATCTCGGGTATCACTGGCTCACTGACACTTTGGCGTCGCTGTCAATTTCGATGGTGATCATCGGAACAGTGATTGCCATAGATACCAAGCGGACTACGCGCATACCGGGTGAGCAAATCCATGGGGCCCACTCGCAACCGCAAAAGGACCGCACGTAATCGCCGTGACAGTCCAGCGCTTCCTGCCCAGCAAGTCTCGGTTTTTCTGAGGTGGGACCACCCGACCACCACAAAGGAGAATGATGTCCTCCAAGAAGCATGAAGCCGACCCTCGCAAATTATCAAAGCGAGCGTACGAATCCGAACTCGAACGACTTCAGATCGAGCTCGTCGAAATGCAGCAATGGGTGGTGACATCCGGCGCTCGGATCGTCGTCATTTTCGAGGGTCGAGACGCAGCAGGCAAGGGCGGCGCGATCAAACGAGTCATGCAATATTTGAACCCGCGGTCAGCACGGGTGGTGGCGCTGCCCACGCCGAGCGAGCGCGAACGCGGCCAATGGTATTTCCAGAGATACGTCGAACGGTTGCCTACGGCCGGCGAGATCGTGCTCATGGACCGGTCCTGGTACAACCGAGCCGGAGTCGAGCACGTCCTCGGATACTGCTCGGACGAGGAATACGACCGTTTCCTGAGGCAGGTGCCCATTCTCGAACGGCTGCTCGTCGACGACGGCATTGTCCTGGTCAAATACTGGTTCTCTGTCTCGGACGACGAACAACAGAAGCGCTTCAGATCGCGTTTGAAGGACCCGATGAGGCGGTGGAAGCTTTCGAAGACGGACCTGCTATCCATTGTTAAGTGGGAGGAGTACTCGCGAGCGAAGGATGCGATGTTCCAGGTGACAGACATTCCTGAGGCGCCATGGTGGACGATTGAGAGCGACGATAAGAAGTCCGCGCGGATCAACGCAATCAGTCACCTCCTTTCCCAAATTCCTTACGAGAAAATAGAGCCGGAACCGATAGAGGTCCCTGATCGTCCGTCGGCCGATGACTATGTGCGTCCGGCGCGCGAGTTGTACAAGTACGTTCCCGATCGCGCATCCGAACTCAAAAGTCGATGACCCACGACAGGATGGGCCGCGGCTCGGTGCAGGATCAGTCCCCTGCCATAATTGTCGTTCTAGGGGCTTGAATCGCTGGAGGACAGCGTAGATTTCACGCCGGACAGGGTGTGACCATGGGAAGTGTGTCGCGAAAGATGCGGCGGGTACTGGCATTTTTGTGGCACGCGGGTAATGCCCATTCCCAGGCGGTGTTTCGACGGAGCCCGCTACAACCGAGAACCGTACTGTACGAGTCCTTTGCCGGGAACGGCCGCCTGTGCAATCCCGAGGCAATCTTCAGGGAGCTTCTTGGGTCAGCCGATTTCGCGGACCTGCGACACATCTGGGTATTCAACGGCACGCGACCGGCGGAGTTCGCGCGCGACGGCAGGGTGCGGCTGGTCCGCTACCGCTCACGCGCCTATTTTCGTGCGCTCGCCACGAGTGGCTACCTGGTCAACAACGCGACCTTCCCACCAGAGTTCGCCAAGCGTTCGGGGCAGATCTATCTGAACACCTGGCACGGCACCCCGTTGAAACGCATGGGATATGACATGCCGGACGGTGCGTTTGAGTCAGCCAATACCCTGCGCAACCTCGTTTCGGCCGACTTCCTGTTGTCGCAGAATCCGTTCATGACAACCCAGATGTACGAGACGGCGTACAAATTGCGCGGCATCTACCAAGGCACCATCCTGGAAGCCGGATATCCGCGGGTGGATCGCCAGTTCATGACCCCTGAACAGCGATCGGAAGCGGTAGACCTGCTGCGGGCCTCCGGCATTGACGTGCGAGGCAGGAAGATCGTGCTGTACGCACCGACCTGGAAGGGGCCCTCGTTTTCCTCCCCGGAGCAGAACGTCCCCGAGCTGCTTCGGACCGCCGCCGAGCTGCAGCGACTTCTCGGAGACGATGACTATCTCGTGCTCCTCAAGGCCCACCAGATCATCAGCGCGCAATCGGCGTTGAGCGGGTCGAACATCCTGGTCCCGAACGAAATACCGACGAACGTTGTGCTCGGATCGGTCGACGTTCTGATCACCGACTATTCCTCCATTTTCTTCGACTTCCTGGCGACCGATCGTCCGATCCTGTTCTACCGGCCAGCGGTCGAGGCCAGCCCATTCGCGGCGCGCGGTGAATACTTCTCCTCGCCTGAACTTCCCGGGGAGACCGTCACCACTGTCCAGCAACTCGCCGAGTCGATAGCGGGAGTCGGTACCGACACGATGCGGGCCAAGCGGGCCGAATGGCGCACCCGCTTTCTCCCGCGAGACGACGGTCGCGCCGCCGGACGCGTCGTCGACGCCGTGTTCCGAGGGATCGCCGATGCGAGTTCCGAAATCTCGCGTGCCGACGGGCGTCGACCGTCACTTCTGCTTCACCTCGGCAGTATGAATACCAACGGAATCACCTCGTCCGCGCTGAACCTCCTCCGCCAAATCGATCACACCGC
>JAODMG010000193.1 GCA_025464895.1 Microbacteriaceae bacterium
GGGAGCGAAAAACCCCGTAGTCACTGGGGATCTACGGGGTTTTCAGTGGCGGTACCGGTGGGATTTGAACCCACGGTGGAGTCTCCCCCACACAACTTTTCGAGAGTTGCACCTTCGGCCGCTCGGACACGGTTCCGGGACGATCTTAGTACAGAGCTACCGGCCGTTCATCTTCGAGCCGGGCGCGACATGCGAGAGGATGCGATCCCACATCGGCACGACCAGGAGGTGGCCGACATCCTTCACCATTTCGAGCCGCGAGTGCGGGATTCGCTTCTGGTACCAGCGGCCGTGAGCTCCGGTGATCTGGTCGGCGCCGCCGTAGAGAAGGAGCGTCTTCGCCGCGACGGATGTCGGATCGAAACCCCAGTCGAGGAGCGTGTAGCTGACAATGTCGGCGGCCATGCCCGTCGTGCCCTGCATCGCGGCGCGATCGAGCATTTCGACCAGGCGATCGCGCGCCTGTTCCCGGAGCCGGGCGTCAGCCTCATCCGAACTCAGCATCCGGAGGAGGGCATCGGCACTCGGTCGCACGCCTACGACCATCGCGAGCTGATCGCTGAGCGCCGTTACCGCGGCGGCCGCCGGCAGTGCCGACAGGTTGCCGAGGCGCTCGCGATTCTCGGTGCCGACCCACGGCACCTCCTCGTCAGGGGCGGGCGTGGCGACGACGGCCAGCCGCCCGACGAGCGCGGAATACACAGCGGCGAGGGCCAGCACGACCCGACCTCCTGCCGACCAGCCGACCGCGCCGACGCGGGTGATGCCCTGGAAGGCGAGGTATTCCGCGATGTCGGATGCCGCGTCCGTCACGGTTCCGGGGCCGCCGTCGGCGAGCAACTCCGAGGTTCCGTAGCCCGGTCGATCGACGGCGATCAGTCGCACATTCCTGCGATTGGTGACGGCGGGATCCGGGTCGAATCGTGAGGATCCAGGGGCCGGATGGGCGAGGACGACGACGGTCTCCGACGATCGGCGACCGAACTCGCTAACGCCGATGGCTCGGCCGGACAGGAGCCGGAACTCTACGCTGTCCATGTGTCCATGGTGCCCCGATCAGTGGGCATCGTCCAGGCCATCCGTGCGCGTTCTGACTGAGTTTCGCGCACACCCGCCGCGAAAACGTCGCAGCTCAAGGGCACTACGCAGCAGGCACGCAGGTTGCACCCAGCCAGAATGGAACTACCACCCAGCAGGCTCAAGTAGCGTGCCCGTCGTGGCGCTGATCATTGAGGCAATTGTGGGCGGGATGCTCGCTACTGTCGCGCTCGTGGCTCGGACGCTCCTCCTGCGCTGGCGCTCCGGGGTGATCCGGATGTCGAAAGCGATCCCGGTGAACGCGAAGTGGTGGCACGAGCAGGAATCGCACGACGGAGAACTTCTCTACGTCGCCGTCGGGGACTCCGCCGCCCAGGGGATCGGCGCAAGTCATCCCGGTCAGAGCTACGTCGGGATGCTCGCGGCGCACCTGCGAGCGAGAATGAGCCAGCCGGTGCGGGTAATCAACCTGAGCCAATCCGGTGCTCGGGTGCGCGAGGCGCTGGCCCACCAACTTCCGCTGCTCGCCAAGCTTCAGCCGGATGTGGTCACGGTGTCGATCGGTGCGAACGACATCGCCGCCTTCGAGCCGGTGCGCTTCGAAAACGAGCTGCGGGCGCTCTACTCTGCACTTCCGTCTCACACGATCGTCGCCGACCTTCCGTCGTTCTACCTCGGTCGGGCCGAGCGCAACGTGCTGGTCGCCAACGCGATCGTGCGCCGGATTGCGGCAGAGTGCGGACTCGAGGTTGCCCCGCTGCACGCCGTGACCCGGCGGCAGGGAGCTCCGCGCTACGCGCTGAGGCAGGCCGCGACAGACTTTTTCCATCCGAACGATCGCGGCTACCGAGTGTGGGCATCCGCGTTCCTTCCTCTCCTCGACCGGCAGGTTCCCGCGACATCGTCCACAGTGAACGCTGACTGACGGAGGCCTCCTTTAGGCTGGCGACATGCCAAAAGTCCAGTCCAATTTTCGCTGCACGGAATGCGGATGGACGACCCTCAAGTGGGCGGGCCGGTGCGGCGAATGCCAGGCCTGGGGAACGGTGGTGGATGTCGCGGAAAGCACCGGCATCACCCGCTCGGTGAAGGCGATCACCGTCAGCGACGCACGAGTCGCCAAGCCGATCACCGAGATCCGGTCGGATTCCGTCGCCCACTGGCCTAGTGGCATCAACGAGTTCGACCGCGTGCTCGGCGGTGGCATCGTCCCCGGCGCGACAATCCTGCTGAGCGGAGAGCCCGGTGTCGGCAAGTCGACGCTGCTGCTCGAGGTCGCCTCCCGCGCGGCGGCCGGGGGAATGCGGGTGCTCTACGTCACGGCGGAGGAGTCGGTCAGCCAGGTGCGGTTGCGCGCCCAGCGCACCGGCGCACTCCAGCCGACCCTGTATCTCGCGGCCGAAATCGACCTCGCCACGATCCTCGGCCAGATCGACCAGGTCGACCCTCAACTGGTGATCGTCGACTCGGTGCAGACCGTGTCGAGCTCGCTCACCGATGGCCTCGCCGGCGGACCGTCGCAGGTGCGCGAGGTCGCCTCGACGCTCATCCGGGTGTCCAAGGACCGCAACCTGCCGGTGCTGCTCGTCGGTCACGTCACCAAAGACGGCACGATCGCAGGCCCTCGGCTGCTCGAACACCTCGTGGATGTCGTGCTGCAGTTCGAGGGCGACCGCCAGACCGCGCTGCGGTTCGTCCGCTCCCACAAAAACCGGTTCGGGCCGACCGATGAGGTCGGCTGTTTCGAGATGACCGGCGACGGAATCGCCGAGGTCGCCGACCCGAGTGGGCTATTTCTCTCCCGAGGCGCCAGCCCCGGCCGGCCCGCTGTCGCCGTGAGCGGCACCTGCGTCGCGGTTGCCGTCGACGGAAGGCGGGCGCTCCCGGTCGAGGTGCAGGCGCTCATCGTGAAATCCAACGCCCCGCAGCCGCGGCGAGTCGTCAACGGGGTCGACTCGTCCCGCGTCGCGATGCTGCTCGCGGTGCTCGAACGGCGGGCGAAGATGGCGCTGAGCGGATCGGATGTCTACGTGTCGACGGTCGGCGGCATCCGGCTGACCGAGCCAGGCGCCGACCTCGCGATCGCGCTCGCCATCGCCAGCGCGTTCCGTGACCAGGCTCTTCCGCACACGATGGCGGCGGTCGGCGAGATCAGCCTCGCCGGCGAAATCCGTCCGGTTTCGCAAGCGAAGCGCCGGGCGGCCGAAGCGAAGCGCCTGGGCTTCTCCACCGTTCTCGACGCGGAGTCCGGCCACCTGCGGGAGGCGTTGCGCCTCGCCTTCGCGGGAGCAGGCTCGGAGCGCGTCGACGTTCCGCAGTTCTAGGCGCGGCGCGATCAAGCAGGATCGCAACCGCGAACCTCAGTGGCTAACGCGCTCCGCACATTCGACGCAGTATCGCGAATACGGGCGCGCTTCCAGCCGAGCGAACGGGATGGCCTCGCCGCACCGGGCACACAGGCCGTAGCTGTTCCCGTCCAGTCGCTCGATCGCCGACACGATGTCGTTGAAGTGCACCTTGGTGTTTTCTAGGACGGCGGTGGACTGGGAGCGCTCGAACGCCAGCGTCGGCCCTTCAGGGTCGTGCTCGTCATCCGTCGGCACATCCTGTCGTGACGACCGGATCGACTCGAGATCGCTCTCGAGTTGCGCAATGAACGCCAAGGTCTGCTCGTGGTCATCGACCAGTCTCGCGCGCAGGATCTCCCGCTGATCCGCTGACAATGATGCTTTGGTGGATGCGGCCGTCGGCTGCTGTTCTGCGATATCCGTCATGGTGTCGGCCCCCTTTCGGGGGGAGTCTATCCTGCTAATCCGACAGAAGAGCGACAGCCGACCGCCGGGACGGTAGACAGCCTCGTCAACCCCCTCCGGAGTCCAGGAAACACGGAGATTCCAGCCGTCAATCCTGGTTGCTGAACGCCGAGTCGAACGAGCTCGTCGGCAGCTTCCAGAGCAGCGAGCGGATGTAGCCGACTGCCTCTTTCGCACCGTGCAGGCGATCCATTCCGGCGTCCTCCCACTCGACCGAGATCGGACCGGAGTAGCCGATCGATTCGAGGGCACGGAACGAGTCCTCCCACGGAACGTCGCCGTGACCGGTCGACACGAAGTCCCAGCCGCGGCGAGGATCGCCCCATGGCAGGTGCGAGCCGAGAACACCGGCCCGACCGTTCTTCGGCCGGAGGCGGGTGTCCTTGCAGTCGACGTGATAGATCCGATCGGCGAAGTCGACGATGAATCCGACCGGATCGATGTCCTGCCACATCATGTGGCTGGGGTCCCAGTTGAGCCCGAACGCCTCCCGATGCCCGATCGCTTCCAGGCTCCGAACGGTGCTCCAGTAGTCGTACGCGATCTCGCTCGGGTGCACCTCGTGGGCGAACCTCACGCCCTCGTCGTCGAAGACGTCGAGGATCGGATTCCAGCGGTCGGCGAAGTCCTGGTAGCCGGCATCGATGACGTCCGCCGGCACCGGTGGGAACTGGGCGACATACGGCCAGATCTTCGATCCGGTGAAGCCGACGACGGTGTCGACGCCGAGCTTGCGCGCCACCTTCGCGGTGAGCTTGAGCTCCTCCGCGGCCCGCTGTCGCACGCCCTCCGCGTCGCCGTCACCCCACACCCGCGAGCCGACAATCGCCTGGTGACGGAAGTCGATCGGGTCGTCGCAGACGGCCTGGCCCTTCAGGTGGTTCGAGATCGCCCATACCTTGAGGTTGTAGCGGTCGAGGATCTCGAGCCGCCCGTTCAGGTAGTCGTCGTCTTCCGCGGCGCGCCAGACATCCAGGTGCTCGCCGGAACAGGCGATCTCGAGCCCGTCGTAGCCCCACTCGCTCGCGTGGCGCGCGACCTCCTCCAGCGTGAGGTCGGCCCACTGCCCGGTGAACAGTGTGACTGGATGCGTGGATCCAGAGGTGGTCTCTTCTGTCATGCGAGTTCTCCTTCGATATCAACCCATGCGCCGGTGCCTGCCGACTCGAGCACTGCATCCGTCAGCCTGACCGCCCTGAGGCCGTCGGCAAAGGTGGGCAGCCCGTCCCGGCTGTCGCCGGCGATCGCCGCGTAGCTGTCCGCCACGAATGCGCTGAACGCGTCTTGGTAGCCGAGCGGATGACCGGCCGGCAGCACCGAGAGGCGTGCCGCGTCCTCGCTCATGTTCTCGCCCCTGGCCAGGATCTCGGACGCCTGCCGGCGTCCGATCCAGAGCAGGTCCGGGTTCTCCTGGTCGAAACCGATCGACTCCCCCGACCCGGCGATCTCGAACTGCAGCCGGTTCTTGCGGCCGGGGGCGACCTGGGAGACGAGAAGCGTTCCCACCGCTCCCGCCCGCGTCTCGAACAACACCGCGACGAGGTCTTCCGTTGTCACCCGCGCAACATCCGGACGACTCTCGAACACCGTGCGCTTCAGCGCCTGCACCCGCGCGATGCGGTCACCGGTCACGAATTCGAGCAGGTCGCAGAGGTGCGATCCGATGTCGGCGAAAGCCCTGGACGGACCACCACTTGCCGCGTCCACCCGCCAGTTGCCGTCCGTCTGCGCGAGCAACCAGTCCTGGAGGTACGTCCCCTGCACGCTGAGCAGCCGACCGAACTCGCCGGTGCGCACCCGTGCCCGAGCTTCCCGCACCATCGGATGGAACCGGTAGACGAATGGCACTGTTGCGGTGACCCCGGAGGAGACCGCCGCCGCAGCGAGCTGCCGCGCATCGGCGACCGAGGTCGCCAACGGCTTCTCGCAGATCACGTGCTTTCCCGCCATGATCGCCGCGAGCGCGTGCTCGAGGTGGCTCGTGTTCGGCGTCACGACGTGGACGACGTCGATCCGATCATCCGACAGCATCGCCTCAATGCTCGGGTACGCACGCTCGATTCCGAGCGCGCCGGCCGCCGCCTCGGATCGCTCCGGGGACGACGACACGATCCCGACGAGGTTCGCACGGGCGGCCCTGGCGGCCCGACTGTGCACCTCGGCCATGAATCCGCCGCCGATGAAGCCGACCCGCATCGGTCGTCCGGAAAACCCGGTCACCGCTGCGTCACTCACCGCGGCATCACCAACCACTGCATTACGCACATCGCAGGGTCACAGGGTGGCTGCCTTGGGATCCCAGCTCGCCGGAAGCGGAGGAGCCTTCTCAAAGCTGCTCTGGACCTGCACGGGCTCGCCCTTTGCCGCCGACTCGGCGATCGACACCATGATGTCGAGCACGTGGAAGGCCTGGGCCCCGGTCGCGCGCTCCGGCTTGTCCGCACGAATCGCCTGCGCCATCTCGGCGACCCCGGTCCCACGGGTCGCGATGGAACCCACCGCCGGAATCGCACGCCCGTCGCTGTCGGTGTCGTCGTAGATCACCGATGCGCCGTCGAAGTTGTTCGGGTCGGGGAACTCGATGGTCCCCTTCGTGCCGGACACCTCGACGAAGCCGGCGCGCTTGCGATGCGACTCGAAGCTGAAGATGACCTGGGCGGATGCCCCGTTCTCGAACTCGATCAGCGCGCTGTGGTGCGATGGAACCGTCACGTCGAACTCTGTGCCAGCGCGCGGGCCGGATCCGATGGTCCTCACCGGACGCGACGTCGACGCGGCGGCGGTGACCTTGCGCACGGGTCCGAAGACCTGCACGAGGGTGGTCAGGTAGTACGGACCGATGTCCATGAGCGGACCACCGCCTTCCTGGAACAGGAATTCGGGGTTCGGATGCCAGGACTCAGGTCCCGGCGACTGCATCAGCGCGAGCGCCGTCAGCGGTTCTCCCACCTCGCCGTCCGTGATCAGGCGCAGCGCGGTCTGGAGACCAGCGCCGAGGAAGGTGTCCGGGGCGGTCGCCACCCTGAGGCCAAGGCGCGCCGCCTCGTCGAGAAGCGTTTGCCCGCTCTCGCGATCGAGAGCGAACGGCTTCTCGGTCCAGACGTTCTTTCCCGCGGCGAGTGCCGCGAACGCGACCTCGACGTGGGCCGCCGGGATGGTGAGGTTGACCACGATCTCGATGCCGGGGTGGGCGAGAAGCTCCTCGACCGTCCCGCTGGCCGGCACAGAATACTTCTCCGCCTGGACGCGCGCCCGTTCCAGATCGATGTCGGCGACGAACAGCACCTCGAGATCGGGGAAGATGGTGAGGTTGTCCAGGTACTGGCTGCTGATCACGCCAGCACCGATGACGCCGACTCCGACGCGACCGGTGCCGCTCATGCGTGCTCTCCGCTCGCGATGAGGAACTCGAAGCTGTCGCGTGCGGCGTCGAAGACGTCGCCAGTGAAGTCGTCGAGTTCGACGACGCGCAGTGCCTGCGGTGCGGCGGCCAGGATGCCGGCGACCCCGATCTTGCCGGAGCCGACCGCGGTCTGTGCCTTGTTGTCCTGGGTCAGGTCGCCGTCCTTGACGTGGATGAACTGCACCTGGGTGCCGAGGCGCTTGAGCAGCTCTGCCGCGTCGACGCCGCCGACCTCTGCCCAATAGGTGTCGACCTCG
>JAODMG010000225.1 GCA_025464895.1 Microbacteriaceae bacterium
CAGGCTCGACCGACTCGGCCTCACCATGTACGGCCAGATGACCGCGGGCTCCTGGATCTACATCGGTACCCAGGGAATTCTCCAGGGCACCTACGAGACATTTTCGGCGGTCGCGGCCAAACTCGCCGCCCGCAAGGGCGGGAACGACCAGCACAGTGGCGGAACACTGGCCGGCACCATCACCCTCACTGGCGGCCTCGGCGGAATGGGTGGAGCGCAGCCTCTCGCCGTTACGATGAACGACGGCGTCGCACTCTGCGTAGACGTCGATCCGAGCCGGATCCGGCGAAGGATAGAGCAGGGCTACCTCGACGTCGAGGCAATGTCGCTCGATCACGCGGTTGAACTCGCCTACTCGGCGCGCGATGCGAGAAGACCACTCAGCATCGGGCTGCTGGGCAACGCGGCGAACGTCTTCCCGCGATTGCTCGCCATGGGTGTCGAGATCAATATCGTCACCGATCAGACGAGCGCCCACGATCCGCTCGCCTATCTGCCCATCGGCATCGAGTTCGACGATTGGAAGTCCGCCATTCAGAGCGACGAGCGCGGATTCATCGAGCGCTCTCGTGCGTCGATGGCCGTGCAGGTCGAGGCGATGGTCGGATTCCTGGATGCCGGTGCCGAAGTGTTCGACTATGGGAACAACATCCGTACGGAGGCGAAGACGGCCGGGTACGCGAGGGCCTTCGACTTCCCGGGGTTCGTGCCCGCCTACATCCGTCCACTCTTCTCGGAGGGGAAGGGGCCGTTCCGCTGGGCGGCGCTGAGTGGTGATCCGGAGGACATCTACGCCACCGACAGGGCGATCCTCGAGCTGTTCCCCGAGAACGAGTCGCTGGCCAAGTGGATTCGGCTGGCGCGGGAGCGGGTTACCTTCCAGGGCTTGCCCGCCCGCATCTGCTGGCTCGGCTACGGCGAACGGGACCGCGCGGGACTTCGCTTCAACGAGATGGTGGCATCGGGGGAGCTGAGCGCCCCCATCGTGATCGGTCGTGACCACCTGGATGCCGGATCCGTCGCATCGCCTTACCGCGAGACCGAGGCGATGATGGACGGATCGGATGCCATCGCCGACTGGCCGCTGCTGAACGCCATGCTCAACACCGCGTCTGGTGCGACCTGGGTGTCCATCCACCACGGTGGTGGGGTGGGGATCGGCCGCTCGATCCATGCCGGCCAGGTGAGCGTCGCTGATGGCACACCTCTCGCCGCGGAAAAGCTGGCGAGGGTGCTGAGCAACGACCCGGGAATGGGAGTGATCAGGCACGTGGATGCGGGCTACCAACGGGCGATCGACACGGCCGAGCGCCTCGGGGTGCGAATCCCGATGCGCGAGGGCGAATGATGGCGCTCACGAACGATCCGCTCTGGCCGCGGGCGGGAGGCTGGCCGGCGCCGGGCGGACCAGGGGACGGTGGCGAGATCGTCGATCTCGCGCTCATCGGGATCCCCACCTGGCGAACATCCATCACGCCGGGAGGAACGGGTTCGACACCGAAAGCTGTCCGAGCGGCACTCAGCTACTATAGTGAGTTTTGGTCACCGGACCGGTCTGTGCACCACACGGTGCCGTATCGGAACATGCACGCCGTGGACTGGGGAGACATCGATGAACCTGACGGACCTGCTGGTGAATCGCGTGCGGCCGCAGCCGTCGCCATGGCTGCAGCCGGGTCCCGTCTCGTCGTCGCGATCGGAGGCGACAACGCCGCCACCGTGCCCGCGGCTCTTGGCGCATGGGGTACCCGCATCGAGAGTGCCGGTCTCGTGACTCTCGACGCGCATCACGACCTGCGAGACGGTGTGACCAATGGGTCGCCGGTGCGGCGCTTGATCGAGGCCGGACTCGCCGGCCACCGGGTGGTGCAAGTGGGAATCGCCGACTTCGCCAACTCGGCCGACTACTCCGCGAGAGCGGCCGACTACGGCATCACGGTCGTCCACCGGGACGAACTCCATCGTCGGCCGATGGAGGATGTCATGGCCGAGGCGTTCGCCGTCGCCGGCTCGGCCGGGGGACCGATCCACGTCGACCTCGATCTGGACGTTTGCGATCGCGCGGTCGTCCCGGCCTGCCCAGCGGCCCTTCCCGGCGGAATCTCCGCCTACGAATTTCGCACCTCGGCGAGGGCGGCCGGAGCTCATCCCGCGGTGGAATCGGTCGACCTGACAGAGGTCGACGCAGAACGAGACTCCCAGGACGGGCGTACGGTACGTCTTGTCGCGCTCGGCGTCCTCGAGATATCGGCCGGCCTCAGGATGCGCGCATGACGACAACGGTCATCGACAACATCGGCCTGCTGGTCACCAACGACCCAGCGTTCGGCCACCTCACCGCGGAGCGACGTGATGCAGCCCTGGTGATCGAGAACGACCGGATCGCATGGATCGGAGATAGCCGTCACGCCCCGGATGCCGACGAACGAGTCGACGCCGGTGGGCGCTGCGTGATCCCCGGCTTCGTCGACAGCCACAGCCATCTGGTATTCGCCGGCGACCGGTCGGTCGAGTTCGAGCATCGGATGGCGGGGCACTCCTACGGCGCTGGTGGCATTCGGAGCACGGTGGCCGCCACTCGTGCCGCGAGCGACGACACGCTGCGGACGGTGGCGGGTCGCATCGTCGAGGAAATGCGCGCCCAGGGCACGACCACGGTGGAGATCAAGAGCGGCTACGGGCTCACCAAGGCCGACGAACTGCGGTCCCTCGTGATCGCCAGGGAGTTCACCGACGAGACTACATTCCTCGGCGCGCATGTAGTCCCTGGCGAGTTCGCCGGGGACCCGGCCGGCTACGTCGAGCTCGTCGCCGGCGAGATGCTCGACGCCTGCGCGCCGCACGCGCGCTGGATCGATGTGTTCTGCGAGGGCGGCGCATTCGACGTCGACCAGGCGCGCGCCATCCTCACCGCCGGGAGACGCCACGGGCTCCTCGCCAGGATGCACACCGGCCAGCTCGCCACCTCTGGCGGGGTGCGGTTGGCGGTAGAGATGGATGCCGCGAGCGTCGACCACTGCACCTTCATCAGCGCGGCGGACGTCGACGACCTCGCGGCGAGTTCGACGGTCGCCACCCTCCTGCCGGGTGCCGAATTCTCGACCAGGCAGCGGTATCCGGATGCCCTGCGGCTGCTGAACGCCGGAGTCACCGTCGCGATCGCCACGGATTGCAATCCCGGCTCGAGCTTCACATCGTCGATGCCGTTCTGCATCGCGCTGGCGGTGCGCGAGTTGCGGATGTCGCCCGCCGAGGCGCTCTGGGCGGCGACGGCCGGGGGAGCCGCGGCTCTCAGAAGGACGGATGTGGGCCTCATCACTGTCGGCGGCCGCGCCGACGTCGTCATCCTCGATGCGCCCAGCTACGTCTATCTCGCCTACCGGCCCGGCGTGCCGTTGGTGCATCGGGTGTTCGATTCGAAATAGCCGGTTCCAATTGGTCGGCGCCAGTCAGCCGGTTCCAGTTAGTTACCCGTCCTACCGAAGTATTTCAATGGGGTAAACAAGCGCGAGAATACGTCATCCCGGCGGAGGTGCGGCTAGATCGGAAGAGC
>JAODMG010000227.1 GCA_025464895.1 Microbacteriaceae bacterium
TCGCCGACACCATGCACGTGACTTCCCACGCCATGGCCGGCCTCGTCGCGTTCGCCGCATTCGCCGCCGGCGCGATTGCCCAGATCGCGTTCGCCCGCTGGGAGACGAACACGATGCTGGTCCGCAGCATCCCCATCCTCGTGGTCGGACTCGCGCTACTGACGCTCGGGATGTGGCTGCCGAATGTCATCGTGTTCATCATCGGCGGCGTGCTCACGGGGGCAGGCAGCGGGCTCGCCTTCCGTGCATCGCTGGTCGCTGCTGCGAACTCGGCCGCGCCGGAGTCTCGCGCGGAAGTGCTGTCCGGATTCTTCCTCGGTGCATACATCGGCCTGTCGATCCCGGTGATCGGACTCGGGGTCGCGACGATGTGGTGGCCGGCACGGGATGCGATGCTCGTGTTCGTGCTGCTCGCAGTGCTGGCGCTCGTGTTGACGGTGACCGGCGTCGTCCGCCGAAGCAAGGCCGCCATCGGCTGACCCCATACTCGCGGCGCGTCGTGACACTCTGTCGCGGCGCGTCGTGACACCAGTGTCGGTAAAGACCGTCCGTGGCGCCCGAGTCGCGTGCTGCCGGGAGCTATCCCTCTGAGATCCGCACCGTGTTTCCCGACGGGTCGCGGAACGCGCAGTCGCGAGGCCCCCACGGCTGGTCGATCGGCTCCTGCAACACCTCGGCACCGGATGCGCGGATCCTCTCGAACGTCGTGTCCAGTTCGTCGGCCCTGAACACGATCATCGGCAGGACGCCCTTGGTAAGGAGCTCCTGCAGCATGTCACCGTCGGCCTGCGAGCGGCCGGCATGCGGCACGGAGAGCACGATCTCCCCGAGTCCGGGCTGCGCGTCGCTGCCGAGCGTGACCCAGCGGAATCCGCCCGAGGCAACGTCATTGCGCACCTGCAGGCCGAGCGCGTCGCCGTAGAAGGCGATCGACTCGTCGACGTCGTTGACGGTGATGTTGCAGTACTGGAGTGCGATTGTCATAGCCGTGACTCTATGCCGCGGCCTCGCCGGTCGCTTCTCGAATCCTGCTCGACTCGCTCCGGCCCTGCCCGCCCCTGGCCGGCCGGGTGGTCGTCTTGGCCACGCACGCCGGCATGGCGGCGACGGCATGATGCTCCCGGATGCGGTACGAGGTCGGTGTCTCACCCACCAGTTCGCTGAACCGCGAGCTGAACGATCCGAGCGACGTACATCCGACGGCCATGCAGGCATCGGTGACGCTCGCGCCGTTGCGCAACAGTGCCATCGCCCGTTCGATCCGGCGGGTCATCAGGTGGCTGTACGGAGTCTCACCGTAGGCGGCCCGGAACTGGCGCGAGAAGTGGGCCGGCGACATGAGCGCCCGGCGAGCCATCGTCGGAACGTCGAGCGGGAGCGCGTAATCCCGGTCGATGAGGTCGCGCGCCCGGCGAAGGTGTGCGAGATTGCTGAGCTCCTGCGGCGTCATGGACTCGAGGCTAGCACCGGGCTCCCGGCACGGAAATGGCCCGGCTCGCCGAACCGATGCCGCCCGGCCAAACCGCCCAGCCCGCTGAGGTAAGGTAACCCTTACCAGCCAGCCGCATCCGAAAGGCCCCGCTCCACGTGGACACAGCGCTCCGACCGTCCCGTCGTCGAGTGACACCCAGGACCGCGCTGATGATGTGGTTGGCCGTCGCGGGCCCAGGCCTCGTCGTCATGCTCGCCGATACGGATGCCGGCAGCCTCATCACCTCGGCGCAGAGCGGGGCGACCTGGGGCTATACCCTGCTGTCGGCCCAGCTCATCCTGATCCCGATAGTGTTCATCGTGCAGGAACTCACGGTCCGCCTCGGCATCGTGACCGGCAAGGGCCACGGCGAACTGATCCGCGAGCGTTTCGGGATCGGCTGGGCCTGGCTCTCGGTGTCGACGCTGGTCATCGCCTGCGCCGGCGCCATCGTCACCGAGATGAGCGGTATCGCCGGGGTCGGCGCGATGTGGGGCATCCCGGCCTGGGTGAGCGCGTTCGTCGTGGTCGCCTTCCTGGTGATCATGGTGGTCACCGGGAGCTACCGCAGGGTCGAGCGGGTCGCCATCGCGCTCGGACTGTTCGAGGTCGCGTTCCTCGTCACCATGGTGATGGCCGACCCTCGCCCCGCGCAGGTGGCGGGCGGCCTGGCCACCGTTCCGGTGACGAACTCCGGATACCTGTTCCTGGTCGCCGCGAACATCGGCGCGGTGATCATGCCGTGGATGGTCTTCTACCAGCAGTCCGCGGTGGTCGACAAAGGTCTCGGGCCGGAGCACCTGCGGCTCGCCAGATGGGACACCGCCATCGGCGCGCTGATCACCCAGTTGGTCATGATCGGGATGCTCGTCACCGTCGCCGCGACCCTGTGGGCGCACCACGATCATGGGGTCAGCCTGCAGACGGTGCGGGAGATCTCGGATGCCATCACGCGCTACCTCGGTCCGTTCGCCGGGAGGGTGCTGTTCTCGCTTGGGATAGTCGGAGCCGCGCTGATTGCCGCCATCGTCGCGAGCCTGACCGCGGCCTGGGGCATCGGCGAGGTCACCGGCTACAAGCGATCGCTCGAACACAAACCGTCTGAGGCGCCATGGTTCTACGTCGTGTTCACCGTCGTCGTGATCGTCGGAGCGCTCGTCGTCATCTCCGGCATCAACCTGGTGCAGCTCAACCTCTATGTGCAGGTAATGAACGCGCTGCTGCTGCCGATCGTGCTGACCTTCCTCTACCTGCTCGCCCGCAAAGCACTGCCGGATCGCTATCGCCTGGCCGGCCGCTATCGGTGGGTGGTTCTCACCGTGATCGCCGTCACCGCGAGCTTCGGGGTGTATGCCGCCATCTCGGGTATCGTCGGCGGGGCGGTCTGAGCCAGCTCTTCGCCAACCGGATGTGATTGATTTAGGGGTCACACATTTCTGTTCAAAGGATGATTTCGAATGCCAGGTCATAACCGAGCGCCCATCTGCCTTGTATCCGGCGGCGTCGCGGTGGTGTTCGACCTGGCCACTGCCGAGCTTCCTTCCGTCGTCTACTGGGGTCGAGCCGACGGAAATCGTGCCATCGAGGCGGCCGAGCAACTGTCACTGACGAGCACGCCGTCGGTGATGAACAGCTCTCTCGATGCACCTCGCGCCTTCACGATCGTGCCCACAGAGCGGGAGGGCTGGTCCGGAATCCCGGGCCTCGAACTCCGCAGAGCCTTCCAGCTGGCCCCGCGACTGTCGCTCGTCGAGGTGACGAACTCCGGGCAGACTGCCGAGTTCACCCTTCGCGACGATGCCGCCGAGATCGAAATCCGAGTCGGCTATGAGCTCGACCCCTTCGGGGTCCTGAGCGTGTCGAACCGGATCACAAACCGGGGCGAGGCACCGCTCGAGGTGGTCGCCGCGAGAAGCCTCCTGCCCCTGCCCGCCCGCGCCGCGGAGATTCTCGACCAGACGGGACGCTGGAGCCACGAGCGCGTGCCGCAGCGCACTCCGGTGCGAGACGGCATCCATCATCGCCAGGTTCGGCGCGGACGTCCAGGACACGATTCGCCACTTCTGACGGTCGTCGGCACGCCCGGTTTCGGCTTTCGCCACGGCGAGGTCTGGTCGTCGCACGTCGCATGGAGCGGGGACCAGGAGTGGATGGTCGAACGACTGCCGGAGGGTGCGGGCACGCTGTCCGCCGTGCTCGGAGGCAACGAGCTGCTCCGCACGGGCGAGGTGCGCCTCGCGCCCGGCGAGAGCTACGTCTCCCCCTCGACCCTGTTTGCATGGTCGGACGAGGGCCTGGATGGCCTGAGCTCGCGTTTTCACGGCTATGTTCGGGCCTTTCCGTCGCATCCGGCCACCCCTCGACCGCTGGTCCTGAACACCTGGGAGGCGGTCTACTTCGACCACGACCACGCGCGGCTGCTCGATCTGGCCGAGCGCGCGGCATCCGTCGGCGTCGAACGCTTCGTGCTCGACGACGGATGGTTTCTGGGGCGCACGAACGACAGGGCGGGCCTCGGCGACTGGACCGTGGACCGCAAGACCTGGCCGGCGGGACTCGGCGAAATCAGCGCGTCCGTGCACGGTCTCGGCATGCAGTTCGGGCTCTGGTTCGAGCCGGAGATGGTCAATCTCGACTCCGAGCTCGCCCGCGAGCATCCGGACTGGATTCTCGCGCCGAACGACTCCACCGGCAGGCCCTGGCGACACCAGTTCGTTCTCAACCTTGCCGAGCCGACGGTGTCCGACTACCTGTTCGACTCGATCTCATCGCTGGTCGCGGAGTACTCGATCGACTTCCTGAAGTGGGACCACAACCGCGACCTGCACGAGGCGGTCTCCCGTCTGAGCGGCGCGCCGTCCGCGCACGCGCAGACGCTGGCCACCTACGCCCTCCTCGACCGGCTGCTGCTCGCTCATCCGGGGCTCGAGATCGAGTCATGCGCGAGCGGCGGAGCACGCGTCGACCTCGGTATCCTGCGGCGCACTCACCGGGTGTGGGCATCCGACACCAATGATCCGATCGAACGGCAGTCGATCCAACGATGGACCGGGATGCTGGTGCCGCCCGAGCTCGTCGGCAGTCATGTCGGGCCATCCGAAGCCCACACCACGCACCGCGTCAGCTCGCTACAGTTTCGACTCGTCACCGCGCTCTTCGGCCACGCCGGAATCGAATGGGATCTCACCCGCTGCTCCGACGACGAGCTGGCCGGGTTGCACGAATGGGCCGAGTTCTACAAGTCCCGGCGGGGCCTCCTGCACGCCGGAACGACGGTGCGCGCGGACCTCACCGACGCGGCGCTGGCGCTCCACGGAATCGTCAGCCATGACCGGTCGGCCGCCATCTTCGCCTTCGTGGCCTTGGCCAGCACCGCGGTCGGGCACTCGGAGCGAACCCTGTTCCCCGGGCTCGATCCCGAGCGCAGCTATCGGGTCAGGCTGCGACCAGAACTCGGCTCCCCGAGCCTCCACCAGATCTCGAGTCCACGCTGGTTCACGCAGTCGGCGGAAGAGAACGGCATCGAACTCTCGGGCTGGCTGCTGTCGACAGCTGGCGTGCCGCTGCCGGTCCTCAACCCCGGTAGCGCCATCCTGCTCGAGTTCTCGGATCC
>JAODMG010000011.1 GCA_025464895.1 Microbacteriaceae bacterium
CGAGGACCTTGCTATCCAGGGCGATAGCGGCGTTCTCCTCGAGGAACACCTTGGCTCCCGCGCTCTCGACGACGGTGTCTGTCGGAGCTGGTGCCGGGGTGATCGCGACGGTGAAGTCCGTTCCACCGATCGGTTCTGTACTGATGCGCAGGCCGGCCTCCGCTGCATCGGCATTTCTTTCCGCAATGTTCTTCACGGCGGTGCTTGCTGAGTCCGTAAGCGTAAGCATGAAAGTTCCCTTCGTTTGCTCTGCGGTTGAAGCAGGCTACGCTTCCGCATCTTGTGCCGACATGCAAGCATCCAGCGGAACTCTCCGGTCATTCACAAGGTTCCGGATGACGCATCCGGCCCGCGGGAACCGGTACGAATCGCGAACATTAGCACTCGTTTCCCTGGGCTGGCAAAAACCGTTTCGCTCCCGTAAAAGCGTCGTGACGATCGTGTTTCCGAATCCTGAACCGGCCTTTCTACCCCCGTTGTGGGGCCTAACGTGAGCATGCGTCCAGGGGGATGGATGCCGCAACCACCTGCAGCGAATTCTCCGAAACGAACTCACTATTTACTCGTTTTGGTTCCGGAGGATCCACTTGAAAATTGCGTCATCACGCTGGAAACCGCTCGCACTGGCATCAGTGCTCGCGCTCGCGGCAGTCCCCTTTCTCTCACTTCCCGCCAGCGCGGCGCAGACGGATGCGGCAACTCCCGTCGCAGCCGGAAGCGACTGGAGCATCTCGCAGGTTCCCGGCGGCTATCAGGTCACCAAGAAGCTCACCACCCCGATCGCAACACGGGACAACGCACCGGATCTCTGGATCGACGGGACGGACCTCGGGGTCGCCCAGCAGTCGCTCGACGGACTCACCCTCACGGTGACCACGAGCAACACGATCGCGACAACCGCGAAGGCGGTGACCCAGGGCTGGGAGGGCGAAGGCAATCCCGCGACACCGCCGGCGCCCCCGCTGCCGCAGGCAACGCTCAAGTCCCTGGCGAAGTCGCTAGGACAGCAGGCGACGACGCCATCGGCAACCCTGAGTGGAGCAGACGACCCTATGACCCTCGGCCAGTACAAGGTCGAGCGCGACGACTACAACCTCGGTGACCAGGTCGAGACCCTCGCCGGCTTCGGCGGGCGCAAGGGTGAGATGCGGAGCGCCGTGTTCATGCCGGTCGGGGCGCCAGGCGAGCGGCCAGTGGTGGTCTTCCTGCACGGCCGCCACTCGGCTTGCTACTCGATTCCCGGCTCCGGGGCGACCGCGAACCCCGCGGCCTGGCCGTGCGGACCAGGACAGGTCACGATCCCGAGCTACCTCGGCTACAACGACGCGGCGAACAACCTGGCCAGCCAGGGCTACGCGGTCGTCTCGATCTCAGCCGACGCGATCAACGCATTGGATGGAACACTGTCGGATGATGGTGGAGCCGTAGCCCGCGGCCAGCTCGTGCTCGACACCCTCACTCTGCTCCAGCAGGCCAATGTCGGCAAGGCTCCGGCCGGGGTCAGCCTCGCGCTCAAGGGTCGCCTCGACCTCACCCACGTCGGCCTGATGGGTCACTCCCGTGGTGGTGAGGGTGTCGTTCGCGCGGCGTTGATGAACGCGCAGCTGCCTCATCCGTTCGGCATCGAGGCGGTTCTGCCGCTGGCTCCCATCGACTTCAACAAGTTGACGCTGCCGGACGTGCCGACCGCCGTGATCATGGGCTACTGCGACGGGGACGTCTCCGACCTGCAGGGCCAGCACTTCGTTGACGACTCCAGCTACGCATTCAGCGGCAGTGACAACGTTCTGCGTTCCGCCGTCGTCGTGATGGGAGCGGACCACGACTACTTCAACGCGACCTGGGACAACTTTAAATACCCGTACGCCGCGGCAGACGACTGGCACGCTCCAACCGACCCGGTCTGTGGCTACGGTCCGAACCAGGCGACTCCGTTCGCCGCATCCCGCCTCGTCGACACCGCCGAGTCGAACGTCGGCACCGCGTACATCTCGGCGTTCTTCCGTATGACGATGGGCGGCGAGCAGAAGTTCATGCCGATGTTCGACGGCTCGGGCGCGCAGCCGGCGTCGATCGGTTCCGCGGTCGTGAAGAGCACCGCAACCCTCCCGTCGTCGCAGCGGGCGGATGTCGCGAACTTCAGCACTCCGGATTCGAGCATCATCACGGCCGGCGACGCAACGGCTGTCGTCTGCGCGAGCATGAGTGGACGTCCGGTCGCAGGGACCCTGCCGTACTGCGCCAGTTCGCTCGCCAAGGGGCAACTGCCGCATTGGACACCGGCGAGCTACGCGCCATCCGTCCCGTCGACTCCGACGCTCCACTTCCAGTGGACGGCGTCGACCGGCGAGGTCAGGGTTCCGGTGCCGAGCAGCGACCAGAACCTGACCGGCTATTCGTCCATCGTGGTCAAGGCCGCACCGGACGAGAACGTGGCCTACGGCGGCAATACCGACCTCAGCGTCTCGGTGCTCGACGGCCACGGCGGGTCGGCGACGATCCCGGTCTCGAGTCTCGGCACTGCGCTCTCGGTGCTGCCCGGCGTCGCTCCGACCACGCTGCTCCGGAAAGTCATACTGCAGCAAGTGACCATTCCGGTGTCCAGGTTGAGCGGGGTCGACCTGAAAGATGTCACCCAGATCCGCTTCACCGCGAATACTCCGAGCGGCGGCGTTTACCTCTCCGATCTCGCGTTTGTGAAGGGGGCGACGATCGGTAAGGCGGACATCTCGACCAGGCCGGTCGTCTCCGTTGGCGACGTGAATGTCGAGGAGGGGAACGGCCCGGGAACCGTCTACCTGCCGGTGACGCTGTCGAAGCCGTCGAAGCAGCAGGTCACCACTTGGTTCAGCTCGCTCGGCGCGTCGACCAGCACCGTGGATGTCGCTCTGAAGCAGGTCGTGTTCGCTCCCGGTCAGACCTGCATCGCCGTTCCAGTTCCGGTCAACGGCAACACGACGTCGAGCACGTCGGCGGTCTCGACGTTCAAGGTCAGCGTGTCCGACATGCAGAACGCCACGGCGGGAGACAACATCGGCAAGATCGTGGTGCGGGAGGATGACGGTGTCGTCCAGCCGGCTCCGGCTGCCGGCGTGACTCCTCCGGCCGGCACCCCGGCCCCGGCCCCGGGAACGCCGATCGCCTCAGCCCCGGCATTCGGCGCCCAGGGCAACGTCTGCGCAGAAGCGAGCGCGAAGGCCGGCTCGCTGAAGCTGTCGGGCGGCAAGGTGCAGGCCGGCGACAAGATCACCGTGACCGGCGCAGGCTACCGGAACGGCGAATCGGTCCACCTGACGCTCGATTCAGGCAAGGTCGACCTCGGCTCGGCAATCAGCTCGAACGGAACGGTGTCATTCACTGTCACCACTCCGGCCGGCACGCTTCCGGGAAAGCACGACCTGGTCGCCACCGGAGCTGGCTCGCTGCACGCCGACGCCGGGTCTATCACGGTGAGCGCGCAGAAGAAGTAACCGTCCACACCGATCGGGATCGGTGACTGGGGGCAGGTGCCCCGTGGCCCGGCCACGGGGCACCTGCCTGTTGTTCTTCCGCCTCGAGAAGAGACACCGGCCCTAGGAGCCGTCCCTGATATCCGCGATGGTGTCGGTTCCGAAGTGAAACTTGCTGAAGACGACCGTCGTGCCGTCGCCGACGGGGGACTGGCCGAGGATGCCGATCTTGACCGGCTGCGCTGCGGGGATATGCATAGTGAAGTAGCGGGCGAGCTCCCAGGACACGCCGTCGCTCGACGCGTGGAGCGCGAAAATTCTCCCCAGCCTGGAGATGCGGAGGAACACGCCGGCGTCAGGGATCGGCCAGCCGTTGCTGTCATCGGATGCCCCGTTCCGGGTCACCACCGTGACGATGCGCGGGATGCCGCGGGGATCGAGCTCGGCGCAGATCTTGAACCAGGTCGAGTCGTCGATGTGCCCAAGCAGCACTCCGGAGTCAAAGGTCGTGGTGTAGTCGACCCAGACGTGGGCGGACAACCGGAAGTCGCCGGAGACCGTCGCGACGAAACGCTCTGCGTCCGGTGGATCCTTGATCCCGCGCGGATCGAGAAACAGGTCGGCGAGTGGGGCCGCGATCAGCCGGACCTCGTCATCGGAGACGACGGGAGCCTGCCCGGGAGAGGCACCTTCACTGTCGAGGGCGAACGGGAGGGCGTGAAGGGCAATCTGCGACATCGTCGATTCTTTCGCTGGATCCTGCGCGCAGCATCCGGGTGCGCGTCTCGGTTTCCAACCTACCGGCGATCCCTCTACGACTCTTTGTCGCCGATCGCGTCGTACACCCGGCTCCAGCCGGCTTCGTATTCGACCGGCGTGAGGATTCCGAGCTGCAGCTGCAGGTCGAGGTCGACCAGGGATGCCACGCTGGAGTTCAACAGCTCGGCGTTGCCGATCACATCCGTCCTGCCTCGCATGCCGGCGACCGCGACCGTCAGCATCCTGGTACGCGAGCGAAGCCGCCGGGTCTTCGCGAATCCAATGAGCATTCCGGTGGCATACAGCAGCACGAAAGGAACCATCGTGGTCACCGACGGCCGAACGCTGGCGGCGATCATCGCTGCGACCAGCAGGATCATCCCTCCCCAGGCGGGCCAACGCCGGCAGAAGGTGAGGGCGCGACGTTCGGCGAGATTCGTCCCGGGAGGGTAGACGGTGAGGAGGAATCTGCCCCATCCGCTTCTCCGCATCGACAGCGGAGTCGTCGACTCGTAGACCCCCCACTGATGCCCGCCATCGATCGCGGTATGGAGCACCTCGCGGACGACGGTCGATACCGGCCGATGCGCTGAACTGGTGCGTGCCATGTCTGCTACTTCCCGCACGAAGTCGGTGGAACCGGCTTCTCGTCGTCGACGGCCGTGGCCGCACGGTGAAGGTGGTTCGGATCGATTTCGTGCAGGCAGGTAGTGCCGGTGCAGGCGATCGTGACATCCACCGTGCTGGTCGTCGTGAATTCCTGCCAGAGGTCTCGTCCCCATGGGGAGGCGATGGTGCGTCGGAGCGAGGGGACGATGTGGGTGAGTGTCATCGAGAGACGCTCGAAACAGATAGATGATTCACCGGTTAAGACTCTTGCGTCGTTGAGGGACCGCTAAGAGTCCTAACGGAATGTATACGGCCAGCACCCAAAAACTAACGCTCGGCTGCGGCGGATTCTTCCCGCCAGGTCGCACAGGTTCGCGCCCGGCAGAGCGGATAAAATGGTGCCAGTGACAGAGACACGCCAGCTAGATTCACCCGAGACCGTAGTCTCCATATCCGCTATTCGACGAAACCTGTCGATGATCGCCATCCTGTTGGCGATGCTGATGGCCAACATCGATGCCTCGATCGTGAACGTCGCATTGCCTCAGCTGTCGCGCGACCTGGCCGTGACCCCGTCGGCCGCGGTCTGGGTGGCAACGGCGTTCCTGCTGCCCGTCTCCTGTTTCATCCCGGCGATGAGTGGCCTGGCCGATCAGATCGGCCGAAAACGGATGTTCGTGATCGGCACCCCGATCTTCACCATCGCCTCTCTCGGCTGCGCGCTGTCCTCATCCCTTGGCTGGCTGATCGCGGGCAGGGTGCTCCAGGGTGTCGGTGCCGCCATGATCTTCGCGGTGGCGATTCCGCTCTATCGGCGGTTCTTCCCCCCGGCCAGGCTCGGCGCGGTACTCGGCTTGAATGCGATGGTGGTGGCCCTTGGCACCTGCGCCGGTCCGACCCTCGGCGGCGTAATCCTCGCTCGCCTCGACTGGCCGTGGCTGTTCCTCATCAATGTGCCGATCGGTGCTGCCGCCACGATCCTCGCGTCGATAACCATTCCTCATCGGCAGCCGCCACGCGGAAATTACGACCTCAAGGGCGCCGCATGGGCGGGAGCGGCGATCGCGTCGTTCCTGCTCGGGATCCACCAGCTGGCCGACCCGTCGACCGTATGGGCGGCGTTCATCCTGCTGGTGGCCTGTGCCGTCTTCGTCGTCCTGTTCGTGCGGGTCGAGCGGCAGGTCGCGAGGCCGATCATCCCACTCGACATGTTCGTCGGCAAGTTCTCGTTGGCCGTCCTCACCGCGTTCTGGTCATTCTTCGGCCAGGGAGTCGCGTTCATCGCCCTGCCCTTCCTGTTCCAGACGGCGTTCCACGCCACACCCCTCGAGTCTGCGCTGTTGTTCACGCCGTGGCCGCTGGTCATCGTTTTCGTCGCCCCACTGTCCGGCCGGCTCGCCGACCGCTACTCTTCGGCGAAACTCGCCGTGATCGGGCTCGCCATCTTCACGCTCGGCCTGCTGTCGTTGGCGCTGCTCGGCGGGCATCCTCCGATCTGGCAGGTCCTGCTCAGCACCGCGGTCAGCGGGCTGGGGTTCGCCGTCTTCCAGTCGCCGAACAACCGCGACATGATGTCGGCGGCGCCGATGAAATATGCGAGCTCCGCCGCCGGAATCCTCAACGTGAACCGCACCCTCGCGCAGTCCGCGGGAAGCGGAGCCGTCAGCATGGCGCTGGTGCTCGCCGGTGCATCGGCCGGTTCGTTGGCATCCCAGGCACAGGCCGCGAACGGTGCCATGGTCGTCGCGGTGGCCGGCGCGGCGGTTGCCGTCGTGGTCAGCGCGGTCAAGCTGCGGGCCGTGTCGAGGTGACCAAGCGCATCCGGTTCACGCTTAGGCCACGTCGATGACCGTGACGCCTTCCGGTGTGGTCCCCTCGGCCATGCGGACCAGTGCTTCCGGCACATCCTCGAGCCTGATTCTCCGCTCGATCAGCGACTGGGGGCGGAGGGCTCCGGATGCCACCATGGCGAGAAGTTCCGCGTAGTCGCTCGCGGGCATCCCGTGACTGCCGAGGATCGCGAGCTCTTTCGCGATGACCGCGGACATCGGGATGACCGGATCGTGATCGAAGAGCCCGATCTGTACGTGGCGGCCTCGGGCCGCCAGCGAGAGGATCGCGAGTCCCGCGGTTTCCTCTCGGCCGAGTGCGTCGACCGAGACCTCCATCCCGTCCGGCGCTACAGCTCGAATCGCGTTGAGGACTTCTTCTCGGCTACCGCCTGTCGAGTTGACCGTGTGCTGCGCGCCGAGCGCTGCCGCGCGATCGAGCGCACGCTGGTCGATGTCGACCGCGGTGACCTCCGCGCCGAGGGCGAGGCCGATCATGACGGCGCTCAAGCCGACCCCGCCACACCCGACGACGAGCATCCGTTCGCCGGCGACCAGTTTCGCCTGGTGCGAGACCCCGCGGAACGCCGTGGCGAAGCGGCAGCCGAGAAGCGCCGCGGCGCCCCCGTCGAGATCCTCCGGAACCGCGATGAGGTTGTTGTCCGCGTCGTGCAGGGCCACCAACTCGGCAAACGAGCCCCAATGGGTGAAGCCGGGTTGGGTCTGGTTTCGGCAGACCTGGCCATTGCCGGAGAGGCATTCCGGGCATCGACCGCAGGCGCAGACGAAGGGGACGGTCACTCTCTGGCCGACCCGGAATCGGTGGACCTCCGCGCCGACCGAGTCGACCACGCCGACCAGTTCGTGGCCAGGAACGTGCGGAAGGCCGATTCCGCTGTCGTGTCCAAGCCAGCCGTGCACGTCGCTGCGGCAGAGCCCTGTCGTCTGGACCCGAACCACGACTCCCCGTGGACTGGCGATCGGATCGGGCACCTCGCGCAGAGTGGGGCGTTCCGTGAACCTGTCGAATAGTACTGCCAGCACGAAAATGCTCCGTTCGGTATTTATTCCGCGGACGCCTGCCGCCTGTCGAACTTTCAGGTTGCCGACACCCGAAATGAAATAATGGAAGCATGCTTTCGTCGCTTCCCATCCTTGATCTTTCCAGACTCGACGCCGGCGCAGGCGCCGCCGACGAATTCCGCTCGGAGCTTCGCCAGGTCACCCACGATGTCGGCTTCTTCTACCTCGTCGGGCACGGCGTCGACCAGGACATGATCGATGAGCTCCTGTCGGTTTCCCGTCGATTTTTCGACCTTCCCGCAGAGCAGAAACTCGCAATCGAGAACGTGCACAGCCCGCAGTTCCGCGGCTACACGAGGGTCGGAGGCGAGCGAACCCACGGCGACGTCGATTGGCGGGAACAGATCGACATCGGTGTCGACCGCGAGGCGGTCGTCCGCGCAGCGGGCGTCCCCGACTATTGGCGACTCGAAGGCCCCAACCTTTGGCCGGCTGCCCTGCCTGAACTCCAGGATGTCGCCACCCGCTGGAACGATCAACTGAGTGCGGTCGCTCTTCGCCTGATGCGGGCCTGGGCCGTGTCCCTCGGCGCGCCGGAGAACGTCTTCGACGATGCATTCGCCGACCGGCCGTTCACCCTGACCAAGATCGTCCGCTACCCGGGTGAATCCGACCCGGAACCGAAGCAGGGGGTCGGTGCGCATCGCGACGGCGGTGTGCTCACGCTCCTCTTGATCGAACCTGGCAAGGCTGGCCTGCAGGTCGAGCACGACGGCGAATGGATCGATGCGCCGGCGCTTCCCGGTGCCTTCGTGGTGAATATCGGCGAGATGCTGGAACTGGCCACCGATGGGTACCTGAAGGCGACACTGCACAGGGTGATCTCGCCACGGATCGGCTCAGATCGGATCTCGATCCCGTTCTTCTACAACCCGGCCCTCGACACGGTGATGCCGCGGCTCTCACTCGACAGTGGGCTGGCCGCTGAGGCTCGCGGACTCTCGGTCGATCCGACCAACAGCCCGATACTCGAGACCTACGGGGACAACGCGCTCCGATACCGTCTCCGCGCTCATCCGAACGTCGCCGAAATCCACCACCCGGACCTCATCGGAGCACAGAAGGTCGCACCTTGACCGGCGCGAGGATCCTCATCACGATCACCGCCGTGATCGCTCCGGCCGACATGATCGCGGCGAGGACGACGATCTGAAATCGTCCGGCCTCGATCGGTGAGACCCCGCCGAAGATCGCGCCGACGAACGCTCCGGGAAGTGTGACCAGCCCGGTCGTCTTCGTCTGGTCGGTCGGTGGGATAAGCGCCGAGTA
>JAODMG010000020.1 GCA_025464895.1 Microbacteriaceae bacterium
CTCCGACAAGGCAGGCAACCAGAAGACGGCAACGGTGAACGGAATAAACATCGACCGCACCGCGCCCGCTGTCGACGGTGGCCCGACGACGGCTCCGAACGCTGCCGGCTGGTACCGCGACCAGGTCGTGGTGGACTTCACCTGCACAGATTCACTGTCCGGGTTGGCATTCTGCCCGACGAGCAAGGTGATAGCCGGCGACGGCTCGAACCAGGCCGTCACGAGCGACCCTGCCGTCGACAAGGCGGGCAACCAGAGCGCTGCCAAGACCGTGGGTGGCATCAGCATCGACGGTTCCGCTCCGAGCACGACGGCCAACAACCAGTGCACGTTGACTAACGGATGGTGCTCGGGTTCGACCGCGAACGTCGTGTTGACCGCCACTGACCAGCCCGGACTGTCCGGGGTCAAGGAACTTCACTACAGGATCGACGGCGGTGCGGAGCAGGTGGCCGCCGGCGCGACCAAGACGGTCACCGTCCCGCTCAGCGGCAGTGGAGCAGGCACCGTGACCTACTGGGCGGTGGACAACGCGGGAAACACGGAGGCGCCGAATGCCGTCGCACTGAAGTGGGACAACATCGCCCCGACGGTCACCCACACCCTGTCGCCCGTTCCTAACGCGAACGACTGGAACAAGAGCGATGTCACGGTGACGTTCGCTGCCAAGGACGACGATGCGGGATCCGGTGGTGTAACCGCGCCAGCACCCGTGACTGTCTCCACCGAGACGGACGGACTGGACATCGTCGGTACGGCGAAGGACACGGCGGGCAATGTCGGCACTGACACGGTCACTGTCAAGATCGATAAGACGGCGCCGACAATCAGCGGTGCGGTTGTGAGCGGCTCCCAGGGCACCAACGGTTGGTACAAGGGACCGGTGACGGTGCATTTCACCTGCGCCGATGCTCTCTCCGGTCTGGCCACCTCCTGCCCCGACAATGTGACCCTCACCTCCAACGGCCCGAACTCGGCCAGCGCGACGGTGACCGACAAGGCAGGGAATACGGCGGTCACAACTCTGTCTGAGATCAAGATCGACACGGAGGCGCCCAGCATCACGACTGTCAACGTGGCCGGTGGCCCCTACACGCTCGGTGCCGTACCGGCACCAACCTGCACGGCCAGCGACAGCTTGTCTGGCCTGAGTGGATCGTGCGTGGTGTCGATCTCCGGGGGCAACGCCAACGGCGTCGGTACCTTCTCGTACACCGCGCGGGCGTCGGACAAGGCCGGCAACACGGGAACGACGACGGGCATCTACCGGGTGATCTACCGGTTCGATGGGTTCCTGCAGCCGATCAACGACACCGCCCACCAGGTCGGCACGTCGACGAGCATCTTCAAGGGCGGGAGCACAATCCCGGTCAAGTTCCAGCTGAAGAACGCGAGCGGAGCCATCGTGCAGGCGAATGCTGCACCAGTGTGGGTCACTCCGTCCAAGGGTGCGTCGATGAGCCTCCCGGTCGACGAGTCGCTGTACTCGGCAACCGCCGACAGTGGCAGTACTTACCGATACGACACGTCCCAATACCTCTACAACTGGAAGACCACGGCCAGCGGGAACTACTACCGCATTGGGGTCTCCCTGGATGACGGACAGACCTATTACGTCAACATCGGACTGCGCTAGGAGTCGGCAGCGCCTCGACTCAGCGCTAAAACGCGCTGGTTCCACACGCTCCAGCTCGATCGATTCAACCCCGATCCTGGACGCCCTCCCATTACGAACGCGCACCCCGGAATCACTCATCCAGCCGACGGTGCGGTAACTTGTGGATTGTGTCGGTGCGGAAGCGTATCAATGGTGTCCTTTCCCAATTAACCGGGTATGAACTGCGGCGCGCCCGCCGCGGCATAGGCAGCGAGGCCCCGGCGGAGAAGATTCCGGCGGATATCGACGAGGACGCCTCGGCGATCATCCGCATGGTACGGCCTTACACGATGACGAACGTCGAGAAGCTGTACGCGGTGATCATGGCAGCCCGCTACGTCACCAGGCACAAGATTCCCGGGGCGGTCGTTGAGTGCGGCGTGTGGCGCGGAGGGAGCATGCACGCGATAGCCCGGGCACTTGACGCCGCGGGCGCGCACGAGCGCGACTTGTACCTGTTCGACACGTACGAGGGCATGACGGCGCCCGGCCCGCGGGATCGGCGCGGCGACGGTCGACTCGCAGCCGACCTTTTGGCCTCCTACGGCAAGACATCCCGCGTGTGGGCGTATGCCACCCTCGAGGATGTGCAGGAGGGCTTCCGTCAGGTCCCGTACCCGCAGGAGAAGCTGCATTTCATCAAGGGGCCGGTCGAGCAGACCATCCCCAGCAAGGCGCCCGAACGCATCGCAGTGCTGCGGCTGGACACGGACTGGTACGAATCGACCGCGCACGAGCTGGCCCACCTGTACGACCGGCTCATGCCAGGCGGTGTTCTCCTGCTCGACGACTACGGCTGGTGGCAAGGCTCCCGCGAGGCCGTCGATGAGTTCCTCGCCCGCACCGGCGCCCGCCTGTACCTTGCCCGTACTGGCAGCGGACGCGTCGCCATCAAACCCGCCGAATAAGCCAGCGCCGGCATGGGCCCAAGCCTGGGCGTACTCTCGCACTATGGCCGAGGTCGTGGTCGGCGGGGTGCGCATCGCGTACCGGCGTAGCGGGAGCGGGCCCCCGCTCGTGCTCTTCCACGGTGCATTCGAGGACTCTCGCTTGGGATGCGCCCGGGCGCGGTGGCTCCGACGACGTTCCCCGAAGGTGGAGTGACGCGGACTGGGCGGACGCGGCATCCGGATTCGTCACAACCCTGGGGCTGATGGCCCCGCGGTCGCAGCATTCTCGCTCGGGTCGATGTTCGCGTTGCTGCTCGCCCGCGACC
The DNA here is from genome assembly GCA_025464895.1 of Microbacteriaceae bacterium. Classification (GTDB taxonomy): domain Bacteria; phylum Actinomycetota; class Actinomycetes; order Actinomycetales; family Microbacteriaceae; genus Parafrigoribacterium_A. The sequence goes on from JAODMG010000020.1 coordinate 2,874, forward strand.
ATCCCGCATCCGTCGGCTTGTCCTCGTCGGCGCCTACGCAGGCTGGGGCGGGTCCTTGGACGCCGATGCGCTTGCACAGCACAGCGCATCGCGGCGGCGCGGTTCACGATGGAGCATCCGGCCGAAGAGTGGGCGGGCGACTTCCTGGATTCCGTCTTTGCGCCGGATGCTCCACCGGAGCGCCGTGCGCACGCCGCAGCCTCCTCGACGACTCCGACGCCGGACACGACTGCGCCGGGACCATGCCCGCTGGCGTTTGACCGCCGTGGCTCTGTCCCATTCGTGATCTGCGGAACTTGCTGGATGCGGCAACAACGATGGAACCCGACGGGCATGAGCGGACATTATGAGGTATGGGCGGAATGACTCCGGGGGTGAGCGAGGTGGACCTGTGGAGTCGTGCGATCGATGATGATGCGATTGCGTTCGGGCGAGTCTTCGAAATGCACGCTGACCGGGTGTTTGGACACAGCCTTCGCTTGACACAGTCGGCCGCTGATGCCGATGACGTAACCGCCCTGGTGTTCCTCGAGGCATGGAGGCGCCGAAAAGCCGTCCCAGTGATCGACGGGTCGATCATCGGGTGGCTTCTGGTGACGGCGAACTACACGGCCAGAAATCTCGCCCGTTCGATGCGTCGACACCGGTTGGCGATGTCGAAACTGCCGCTTCTCGTGGATGAGCCCGATCCGACCAGTGCCGTTGACCACCGTATCGATGCTGCGGCGAACGATATCGGGGTGATGGTCGCGTTTTCCTCTCTTAGTCGCCACGATCAGGACGTCTTGGCGTTGTGCGTGTTGGAGGAGCTTTCGCTCGCTCATGCTGCTCACGCTCTGAGGGTGCCGATCGGGACCGTGAAATCGCGGCTTTCCCGCGCTAAGGCGCGTCTGGCCCGAGCCGTGCGCGAGTCATCCGTGCAGGCGAATGCCGTTCTGGAAGGGACATCCTGATGCAAACCGATCAACTTGGCCCGGCACGCAAAATGACACTGACCGGCTTCTTGGTCAGTACGGCTCAGCAGTCCCAGGAGCAGCTCGGATCGCGGCGCCGACGGCGCATAGTGATCTGGACCGTCGCGGCATTGGTCACCGGCACCGTCGTCACAGGAGGGGCGGCGTTAGCCATCAGTTCGAAAACGCTTTTTTACACGCCGGCTTCGGCGCCTCGCGGCGAGGCAACGCTGTCGAAACCTCCATCGTGGCCGGTCAATGATCATGGTGAAACGTATGGCGTGCAAGGAAACAGTTCTGTCGCTCCAGATCTCGTTCGAGTCCAGACCCTGGAGGGCAAGGAAGGTTACGCATATTCGAAAGACCTCGCGGTTGCCGAGGGCGGCGATGTTGCCTCCCCGAAAGAGGCGATGGAATGGTCGAAGGCCCACGCTGGTACGTACATCGATGTGCCAGTTTTCGAGAAGGACGGGCGCACGAAGATCGGCGTCTTTCGAGTGGGCGACTACGGCGGCCAGCCTTTCGAACCGTAGATGGCCGGCCCAATTTGACCCTCGATTCGGGGATTCGGCTGTGCGTCATCCAGCTCGAATCTCGTTGATCTTTGACCGTGTGGATCGTCCGGTCCGGAGAGCTGGAATATCCAGGATCATCCCGACGATGAAACCTAGCGAATAGTCTGCTGAAATTGTTATCCTGCAACAGAGATTTCGACGAGAGGGGCTGGGCCCCTGATGTCTGAGCGCACACTGATCCTGCTGCGGCACGCCAAGTCGGACAGGTCGGGCAACGAGCCCGACGCCGAGCGACCCCTTTCCGGGCGTGGCCTACGTCAAGCGCCGCAGGCAGGGCGATGGCTAGCCGACAGCATCGACAGCATCGATCTCGCGGTCGTCTCCCCCGCGAACCGCGCTCGCCACACCTGGGAACTCGCCTCGGCAGAGCTCGGCACCAGTCCACCGATCTGGATCGACGACCGTGCGTACGGTGCGTCCGCCAGCGAACTGCTCGGCGTCGTGCGCGACCTTCCCGACGACGTCGGCACGGTCGTCCTGGTTGGCCACAACCCCGGGATGGAGGACCTGGCCTCCCTTCTCGCCGGGGAGTCGGTGCCGATGCCTACCTCGGCCCTTGCCGTGATTGGGCTGAACGGATCGTGGTCGACCGCGAGTCAGTCCTCCGCAATATTGCGGGCGTCAGGCAGGCCGCCGGCAGACCGACCATCTGCTCCATGAAATTGAGCCGGAGTCGGCCATAAGCAACAAAATTTGGACTCCTGCGGCACCCGTGGGACTACAGCGCCTGCAACACGAAAGCGTCTGCAACACGAACCGGCGTCGCGTGATTACGTCGCGATTGCGGGCGACTCCTCGATCATGAAGTCGGCGCCGGGGAAGATCAGCGTCTCGTGGCCGTCGTCGAATCGGACGGCGTATGGTGGCGCACCGCCCGCACCGCGCACCTCGAGGATCTCGCCGTGCCGATCCACGGCACCGACGGTCCGACCGTGGATGATGATCCGGTCGCCCTGCTTTGCAGTCATGGAAGTTCCCCTCCCGTTCAAGAGTACGACCGCGCGGGCCGGAGGGACAGGGTTCGGTCTCGTGTTCTCGGGAGGATGGGTGAGCCAGCGAGTATGTCGCGGATCACGGGGATGTCGGTCCGAACACGAGCTCAGACATCGACCCGCTCCGCCGCGAGTAGTTCTTGCACTCGTGGCGCCACTTCGCGTCCGAGTAGTTCGATCGTGCGTGCCCTGGCTTCGCGTGGCAGGTGCATGATGTCGTACTTCAAGTCGAAGCGGCTCAGCTTGAGATCGCGAACGGTGTCGGCGATCTTGCGCGCGACGGTCTCTGGGGAGCCGACGAACAGCGCGCCCTCCTCGACCTCCGCCTCGAACCGCTCGCGCGTCGGCGCGTAGAACCCTCGTTCCTCGGCCAGCTGCTCCACGACCGGCCGCCAATAGCGCCACCAGGTCTCTCGTGCCTCCTCGTCCGTGTCGGCAATGAGTCCGAGAGAATGCTCCCCAATCGGCTGGACTGGATGCCCGAACTTTTCGAGTGCGCGCAGGTAGAGCTCGACGTGGCCGGCGAACCGCTGCGGGTGACCGCCGATGATGGCGAGCATGAGCGGCAGACCGTACCGGGCGGCGCGGATCACGGAGTTGGGACTTCCCCCCACGCCGATCCAGGTGGGGATGCCCCCTGGCCGCATCTGGGGGTGCAGAGTCTCGTCGACGAGCGGTGCCCGGACGGTGCCCGACCACGTGACGGACTGTTCGCGCTGTAGTCGCATGAACAGCTCGAGCTTCTCCTCGAATAGCTCCTCGTAGTCGGCGAGGTCATAGCCGAACAAGGGAAATGACTCGGTGGCCGAGGCGCGGCCGAGGATGAGCCTGGCGCGTCCGTTCGACACCGCGTCGAGGGTCGAGAACTCGTGATAGAGCCGAACGGGGTCGTTCGTGCTGAGCACCGTGACCGACGTTCCCAGCCCGATCCGCTCCGTGCCGGTCGCGATCGCGGCTAGCAGCACCGGCGACGCGGAATCGTTGTGCCCGTCGCGGTAGTGCTCCCCCACGCTGAACACGTCGAGGCCCACCGACTCGGCCGACTGTGCCTCCTCGACGAGAAGGCGTACCGTTTCGGCGTCGGAGAGCACCCGCCCATTGGCATCTGTCGCTACCTCCCCGAACGAGTTGAGCCCCAGTTCGAAATTGTCGGCCATTGCATCCTCCAAGTAATTGACGTGTCAATTATTCATCGATATGATTGACATGTCAATTAGGAGGATTGAATGACTCAACCGGACTCGACGCACCGGCCATCGCGGCGGTCTCCCACCGCGGACGAGCTGCGGACCTGGCGGACCTTCATCGAGACCGCGGACGAGCTCCGGTCGGCACTCACGGCGCGCCTGCAAAGCGAGTCCTCGCTCTCCTCCGGCGACTACGCCGTGCTGCTCGCGCTTGCCGAGGCTGACGACCAGCACATGCGTTCATCCGAACTGGCTGTGCACATCGGCTGGGAACGTAGCCGACTCTCGCACCATCTTGGCCGCATGGAGCGACGCGAACTCATCCGCCGAGACGAATGCGCAACCGATAGCCGCGGCGCCGAGATCACTCTCACTCACGTCGGCACGAATGCGTTCCGCCAGGCGACAGCACCACACCTGCACGCGATCCGCGAGCTCTTCGTCGACGCGCTCACCCCCGGCCAGCTCGCCGCGGCGCGGGACATAGCGGATGCGCTTCATGCTCACCTGGCCGGAGCGGAGTGAACATCGCCTGAATCCACGCGGACGGCGTACTCGCCCTACCGGGCCGATCCCTCGTTTCGCCTTGCCAGGATTGAGGAGGCGAGGCCGGTACCCTCTTAGAGGGTTAGAAACGAGGCAGCACAATGACACAGGATGTTCCCACGATCCCGGTGATCACCGCCGTGGTCCGATCGGATGCCACGGGTGAACTCACGGTGGACGGCGAGACCGAGGCCATCCGCGCCGACGAGAGCGCGATGGTCAGCGAGGAGATCCTCAACCGCGTGACAGCACTGGCCGGCGCGCTGGGGCGTCCGGTGCGCCTGACCACGGACGACGACAGGGGAAGTTGGCCATTGATCGTGCACCCGGACGGCGACGTCAAGTCCGGCGGGGAACCGCTCCTCAAGCCCGTGCCCGAGCCGGATCCTACGCCTGCTCCCCAGCCAGAATGGGACTCGCAGCCCTCGATCCGCCCGGTTCCCGTCTCGGAAGTCGTGTTCGACTCCCGAGTACGAATCGAGCTGCCAGCCGACCTCCAGCCACAGCCGCAATCGGCGGCCGCCAGCTTGTCCGCCGCAGCACTCCCCCTGACCGCAGCACTCCCCCTGACCGCGGCCCCCGCCCCCGCCTCCGCGCCTCCGTCGCGGCGGGACGCCCGTGTGTCCTTTCTCGACGAGGAGTCGCGCCCGAAACCGGCCAGCCGCGGATGGCGCGGGCTGATCGCCAAGTCCGGCATCCGGGTTCCACCCTCGGCCAGGGAATTGGCGGAGCGTACCGACATCCACGCCGTCAGCCAGCACTGGCCCGGCCCGCGCACTATTGCGGTCGTCAACGGCAAGGGCGGCGCCAACAAGACGCCGACTACGGCCATGCTGTCCGCGGTGTTCGCCCGCAACGGAGGAGCCGGGGTCCTCGCCTGGGACAACAACGAGACCCGGGGCACTCTCGGCTGGCGAACAGAGCAAGGTCAGCACACGGCGACCGTTCAGTCGCTGCTCCCCAACGCCAAGGCGCTGCTGTCGCCCGGTGCCCGGGCCGCGGACCTCTCCCAGTTCGTGCATCACCAGACCGGTGACAAATACGATGTGCTGCGCTCCAACCCCACGATGCTCGCCACAGAACAGCGCATCGCGGCGGAAGACTTCGACCGGCTGCACGCGGTCGTCACCAAGTACTTCCGCCTCATCCTGGTCGACAGTGGCAACGACGAGTCGGCCGAGCGGTGGCTGCGGATGATCGATCACACCGACCAGCTCGTCATCGCCACGACCGCGCTCGGAGAGCACGCGGAGGCCGGCGCGCTGTTACTCGAGGCGCTGGCACAGCGGGACGAGCACTCCGCGAGACTTGCCGCAGGCGCGGTGGTGATCGTCTCGCAGTCGGAGAAGTCCAGCAGCCTGGCGGCGGCGCGAGGCGTCGCCGATGGCTTCGGGTCGCTGGCCCGCGTCGCGGTATCCGTGCCGTTCGACCGCGCCATGCACGGCGGCAAGCTCCGCTATGACGACCTTGCGCCAGCCACCCGACGCGCCTGGCTTCGTGCCGCTGCCGCTGTGGCCGAAGGGCTCTAACGCATCCGGCGGCGTCATGCCGCCAGTCGTCAGTCGCCCGCCGAAGGACTCTCACCGTAGGCTGGCGGCATGTCGCTGATCGGGCCCATTCCTCCACCGGCCCTGCACGTGATGAGTTACAACATCCGTCGCCGCATGCCTAGCCTCTATCCGGTGATGGCCGACCGCTGGGGCCACCGCCGACCGCTGCTTCAACAGTTGCTTGAGGACGAGCAGCCCACACTCCTCGGGGTTCAGGAAGCACTGCCAGAGCAGGCCAATTTCGTTCGGCATGCGTTGGGCGAGCGGTATCGGTCCATTGGGCACGGACGCGAGAAGGGAGGGCGCGGCGAAGGATGCCCGATCTTCTACGATCGCGAAAGGATGCAGCTGCTCGACTTCACCCAGACCGCACTCTCCGGGACGCCCGGCGTGCAGGGGTCAACGACCTGGGGCAATCGGACCCCTCGAGTGATCGTCGATGCGACCTTTGCGGACATTGCCACCGGCATCCGATTCCAGTTCGTCAACACGCATTTTGACAACCGGTCGCGGATGTCGCGGATGAGATCCGCCGAGCGGCTGCGCGATGTGGTGCTTGCATCAGGACTGCCAACGGTGGTGACAGGGGACTTCAATGTCGACGGCGACTCGGAGACGCACGACATTCTCATGGAAAGGGGCGAGCTCGTCGACACCTGGAGTGAGGTGGATGCTCGAATCACCGAGAAATGGGGCACGTTTCTCAACTACTACCCACCAGCGCACGACCGGAAGCGAATCGATTGGATACTCGCGACCCCGGGCGTGACGGTTGAGAAAGTGGGCATCAACGTGGCCAGGTTCGAGCGCGGGTGGCCTTCGGACCACGCCGCCGTCCAGGCGGTCGTGCGGCTCGCCTGAACTCCCCCGTCGCGAAAGCAGATGGGTTGGACGGGGCGCTGAAAAACTCTCGCAACCCTTCCCTACGGACCGCTCGTTCTTATAGTGATGAGTACGGGTCTACTGAGAGGAATCCATGTCGTCCACCGCAAAGAAGCGCTCGCCCCTGATCAGATTCCTGAGTGTTTTAGGACCCGGACTTGTCACAGGCGCGGCGGATGACGACCCTTCCGGCGTCGCGACGTATGCGCAGGCGGGCGCGACCTACCAGAACGGGTTGCTCTGGACGGTACCGCTTTCGCTTCCGCTGATGATGGCAGCGCAGGAGATTTGCGATCGAACGGTTCTCGCGACCGGTAATAGCCTCGGAAGGCTGATCCGGCAGAAGTTCACTCACCGCTGGCGAATAGTCATCGGGATCCTGTTGGCGGCGCTCGTCGTCGCCAACGTGCTCAACTGTGGCGCAGACCTGATGGCCATAGGCCAGGGGATGCAACTATTGCACGCGGGACCTGCAGGGTTGTGGAGCGCGGTAGCGGGCATTGCGATCGCTGTATCGCTGCTATTCGGATCATTCGCCACCATAGGGAAAATCTTCAAGTGGCTGTGTCTCGTGCTTCTGGTCTACGTTGTCGTGCTGGTCGTCGCCCACCTGAACTGGTCGGATGTCGCTATCGGCCTCGTCGGCGGCCACTTTCGGCTTTCGCCCGCCTACCTCGGACTGGTGGTCGCAGTCCTCGGCACGAGCATCTCGCCCTATATGTTCTTTTGGCAGAGCGCCCAGAGAGTCGAGGAACTGCGTGCGGAGGAGCTCGGCGGTGATAGGGCTGCCCGGCTGGACGAACGGACGGCGCGGGACGCCAGGAAGCAGCTGAAGGATGCACGGGTCGATGTCTTCACCGGTATGGCCTTCTCGGTGATCATCATGTTCGCCATCATCGCAGCGACGGCCGCCACCCTCGGTGCCCATCACAAGACGGTGACCAGCGCCGCGCAAGCCGCACAGGCTCTTGCTCCGCTTGCCGGCGACTACGCCAGCATCATCTTCGCGATCGGGTTCATTGGTTCCGGCGTCTTGGCCGTGCCCGTTCTCGCCGCATCCGGCGCTGCCGGCATGGCAGGGCTCCTGAATAAAGAGTGGGGATTTGACCGAGACGTGCGCAAAGCACCAGTGTTCTACGGCATCCTGCTCGCGGGCATCATCCTGGGCACCGTCCTAAGCCTCGTCAGCTCCAACCCCATCCAGCTGCTGGTACTGAGCGCCGTCGTGAACGGCATCGCCGCCGGCCCCTTCCTCATCGTCATCATGCTGATCTCGCGTGACCAGAAAATAATGGGCGCGCACAAGAACGGGCCGCTCGCGAACACCATGGGATGGATCGTGACCGTCGTGATGTGCGTGGCCGGGATCTACGGTATCTGGTACACCCTGTCCGGCCAGTGACACGGACGTACCGCGACCCGGGACGGGCTGTTCAGCCAGCGCAGGTGCCCGCGACGGCCGCTGGCTAGGACTTGACCGTCAACGCGACGGTGTCGGCGTCTTCGCCGGTCGTTCGAAGCCCGTGCTGCCGCATCTCCAGTTGCGCCACGATCAGCGCGGCAAGATCCTCGAGGTTCGCGATGTCCGTCTCGGAGGCCGTGCCCGGCACGAATCCGAGCACGCTCAAGGTGCCGATAGTCCGGCCACTCGCCCGCTTGAGGGGAACGCCGACATAGAAACGCAACGCCAACGGCCCGTTGACCAGCGCGCTGTCCTTCGCCTGCGGATCGAGGCGACAGTCTTCGATTACCAGCGGTTCTTCCAACGGAGCGAGGGACGCGGCGACATCGACCTGGCGAGCAAGTTCCTCGACTTCTTCGCCGTAGTACGACTTAAGCCATAGCCTGTCGCGATCGACGACACTGACGATCGCGATGGGTGCGGTGAATAGTCGGGCAGCAAGGGCCGTTGCGCGCTGCAGAACCAGGTCAGGAAGCGTCTCGAGGATGTCTGGTTTTGGCATGACCGGACGCGCCACGCCGTTCACAATGAACAACGGTTCAGTCGGCTCCTTGTGCCGCGCGCTGTCGGCGATGACGACCTGCTTCAGCGCCGCAACGAGATCCCCACCCACTGGCCGCGCCGACGGATTTGCCGACGTCATAGAGGCGATCAGTCCATGCCAATGCGGTGGGAGCGACTCCGGTATGGCGGGGTCGCGAGAGAGACGCGCGACGGCAGATTCGACAAGGCTCCCCGGGAACTCCACGGTGCCGGTGAAGCATTCCAGGAGTACCAGGCCGAGCGCATAGACATCGCTCTCCGGTCCGACCGCTGCGCCCGATGCCTGCTCGGGACTCAAATATGCCGCCGTCCCCATCGTCAAACCCTGGGCGGTCACGCGATCCACATCGTCGGATAATGCGATACCGAAATCGGTGAGCTTTGCTCGCGCGCGTTGGGCGTCGTTGCCGTAGTCGATCAGCAGGATGTTCGATGGCTTGATATCCCTGTGGATGACGTTGTTCGCGTGAATATAGTCGAGGGCTTCAGCGATGTCATATCCGATCTCGCCGACGTGGCGAGCGGCGAGCGGTCCGTCGGCTATGCGTTGCTGGAGCGTCGGGCCCACGATAAGCGCCATCACAAGGAAACGCGCCTCCTGTCCGTCGGCGTCCACGGCCACGCCAGCATCCATCAGGTTGACCAAACTGTGATGGTCCAGGCCGGACAAGACCAGGAGTTCCGCCGACTGGCGCCCGTGGTCGGCGCTTCCCGGATGGTAGAGCTTCACCGCGACCGAACGACCCAGCGTTTCGTCCTGGGCCCGATAGACGGTCGACATGCCGCCGTAGCCGATCGGGGCTTCCAGCCGATAGCGCCCGGCAAGTAGCCTGCCCTCGGCATTCGGTGCCTGCGCCACTCCTGCTCCCGTCTCTCAGCGGCAGCTTACTGAATGAAGAGCCACTGCGGAGTCGTCGGCTATCTCACGGCTATCGTCAGACGTGCAACCTGCTTTCGCAGGGGAATTTTGGCTCAGAGGAGAACCATGAGTAGTGACGTCAGCGCGAACCCGTCCGACGCGAACCTGGCAGACCAGGGCGAAGCGCGACTCGGGTGGATCAGGGATCGCATGCGCCTACTGGCCGGGGTACGCGCCGAGTTCGATGCGCGAAAGCCCTTTGCCGGGCTGACCATCGGCGTCGCGCTACACACCGAGCCGAAGACCGCGGTGCTCCTTGAGACGCTCGTTGTCGGCGGCGCACGCGTAGTCGGCACCGGGAACCATGGGTCGACTCAGGATGACATCGTTGCGGCCCTGGCGCGGAAGGGAATCTCGCTGTTCGGTCACCGTGACGAAACGGTAGACGAGCACTACGCGAATCTCGGGAAGACAATCGACACGCGGCCGAACATCCTTCTGGACAACGGTGCCGACCTGGCCGCCATCGCCGCGGATCGTGGAGTGGCGAACTCCATCATGGGAGGGACGGAGGAGACCACCTCTGGCGGATTCCGACTTCGCGAGGATTACGCGGATCGCATCCCTTTCCCGGTGATCGTGATCAACGACAGCCCGCTGAAAGCGATCGCTGAGAATCGTCACGCGGTCGGCCAGAGCGCCGTCGAGAGCTTCATGCGGATCACCAATCTCCAGGTCCCTGGCCGCCGTTTCGTCGTCGCTGGCTACGGTTGGTGCGGGCGCGGCGTCGCCCAATATCTACGAGCACTAGGAGGCAGGGTCGCCGTTGTCGAGATAGACGAGATCAAGGGCTTCGAGGCCGCGTTCGATGGCTATCGGGTTGCCTCTCTCGAGGAACTCGCTCCATGGGCCGACGTGATTATTACCGCGACAGGTCGCCCGGATGTTGTGACGGAGTCGGTCTTCGACTCGCTGCAGGACGGGGTCGTCCTCGGAAACATCGGGCATTTCCCGTGGGAAATCGACGTACCCGCACTGAAGAAGCGCGCGACCAGCGTGACTCCGGTCGCCTCGGCGATCGAGCAAATCACCATGCCGAGTGGTCGTTCGGTGATTCTCCTGGCGGACGGGCGGATGTTCAACCTCGCAGGCGACCATCCGAAGGGCAACTCGATCGAGTCCATGGACCTCGGATTCACGCTGCAGGCGCTGTCCCTCGAACGCGTCGCGACGGCGCCTGGCACGCTGGTCGCCGGTCCGCAACGAATCCCCGACGACATCGAGCGGCACATCGCCCGCAAGACTCTCGAACTGTTACGCAGTTCCCTCTAGCCCGCGGGCCCAGCCGGCGTTGCAACGATTGCGACGGTTGCGAAGCAAGAATTGACAGGAAGTCATCTGTTTGCGCAAATCTGTCAATAAACAGTCATCGGTTACGCAAGAGTTCGTATGATTGACGTTATGTCGAAACGTTTGGCCGAAGTCGCCGTCAAGATCGGGGTCAGCGAGGCTACCGTGAGCCGCGTATTGAACGAGAAACCGGGCGTTTCCGATCGAACTCGTCGCATGGTTCTGACGGCGCTGGACGTGTTGGGCTACGAGAGGCCCACGAAACTTCGTGGGGAACGCGCACGCCTCGTCGGGCTGGTCTTGCCGGAACTGCAAAATCCGATCTTCCCGGCCTTCGCGGAGGTCATCGGTGGCGCGCTCGCTCAGAACGGCTACACCCCGGTACTCTGCACGCAGACCGCCGGAGGTGTCTCCGAGGCCGACTACGTGGACATCCTGCTGCAACAGCGAGTGTCCGGTGTGGTCTTCCTCGGTGGTGTCTACGCGCAGCACGATGCTCCTCACGGGCACTACGAGCGGTTGAGGGAGGTCAACCTTCCGACGGTCTTGGTCAATGCGCCGATCGAGGACTTCGGATTCGCCACCGTTTCCAGCGACGACGCGGTGGCAACCCAACTCGCGATGGACCACCTACGACAGCTCGGACACACGAAGATCGGCTTGCTCGTTGGGCCGCAGGATCACATTCCATCGCAGCGCAAGCTCGCTGCCGCGCGCAGTATCGCCGATTCCTGGGGCGCGCCGATCCCCGAGTCCGATGTGGCGCACTCGCTTTTTTCCCTCGAGGCCGGCCAGGCGTCCGCAAGCAAGCTGCTCGCGAGCGGGGTGACGGCGATCGTGTGCGCGAGCGACTTGATGGCGCTCGGCGCGATCCGGGCAATCCGCCGCGCGGGGCTGAGGGTGCCCGAGGATGTGTCCGTTGTGGGGTACGACGATTCCGCCCTGATGAATTGCACCGAACCCGCTCTCACCACGGTGCGTCAGCCGATCGAGTCGATGGGCCGGATGGTCATCGAGCTGCTCATCCGCCAGATTTCGAGTGACTCTGCTATTTCTGACGAGCTCCTTTTTGAGCCGGAACTCGTTGTGCGGCGTTCGACCGCGCCGGTTCGTCGCGAGCTGGCCACTTCAGATGCGGCGCCGATCGCCGCGTATGGACGCGCGTAGATTACCTTCTGTCACGTTTTTGCATTAAATTGTTTAAAAGGTTACGTTGAATGTGGCAACCAGGAATGCGGCCCACGCGATCCCGGTTTCGCCCCGCTCGCTGTATTTGGCGGCGGTAAGCACATCAGATTTGGATTTCAACGTGGATCTCACCCTGTCGACAGAGGCGTCGGCGATGGCAGCGCAGGCCGCCATCTCCCCCTCGGACTCTGACGCACTTTGGTGGCGCAATGCCGTCATCTACCAGGTCTACATCCGGAGTTTTGCCGACGGCGATGGGGATGGAACCGGGGATCTGGCGGGCGTCCGTGCGCGGCTGCCCTACTTGCGCGAGCTCGGGGTGGACGCCATTTGGTTCACTCCCTGGTACGCGTCGCCCCTGGCCGACGGCGGGTACGACGTCTCGGACTATCGGCAGATCCATCCCGCTTTCGGTGACCTCGATGACGCAGAGGCGCTGATCACGGAGGCCCTGGCCCTGGGCATCCGCACGATCATCGACGTGGTGCCGAATCACGTCTCCAGTGAGCATCCGTGGTTTCAGGCGGCACTCGCGGCGGCGCCTGGCTCGCCGGAGCGGAAGAGATTCTGGTTCCACCCCGGCACCGGCCCTGGCGGCGACGAGATGCCGAACCACTGGATCTCCAACTTCCAGGGAGATACCTGGACTCGAACGACCCAGCCAGACGGAACGCCGGGCGAGTGGTACCTTCACCTGTTCACGCCGGAACAGCCAGACCTCAACTGGGAGCATCCGGATGTCCGGCGCGAGCACGAAGACATCCTCAGATTTTGGTTCGACCGCGGGGTCGCAGGGATTCGTATCGACTCTGCCGCCCTTCTGGTCAAGGACTCGGCGCTGCCGGAGGTGCCCGAGAACCCGCGCCCGGGCGAGCATCCGAACACCGATCGCAACGAGCTGCACGACATCTACCGCAGCTGGCGGAGATTGGCGGACTCCTACCCTGGCTCGCGCGTGCTCGTCGGTGAGATCTGGCTGCCGGACACCCAACGATTCGCGATGTACCTGCGCCAGAACGAGCTGCACACGGCGTTCAATTTCGACTTCATGGCTCGAAGGTGGGATGCCGGCGCGCTGCGGGAATCGATCGACGCGACCCTCGCGGCGCACGCTCCCGTGCACGCCCCGGCGACCTGGGTGCTCTCAAACCACGATGTCACCCGCCCCGTTACCCGGTATGGCCGGGAAGACTCCTCGTTCGCGTTCGCGACCAAGCGCTTCGGAACCCCGACCGATCTTGCCCTCGGCACGAGGCGGGCGCGGGCAGCGGCACTCCTGACGGCCGCGCTGCCCGGCACGCTCTACATCTACCAGGGCGATGAACTCGGCCTGCCGGAGGTTGAGACCCTTCCGCGGGAAGTGCTGCAAGACCCCATGTACTTTCGCTCCAACGGGGTGGATCCAGGGCGGGACGGATGCCGCGTCCCGCTGCCATGGTCGGGAAGCGCATCTCCATTCGGGTTCAGCGAATCGTCGGCGGTCGCTCCGTGGCTCCCCCAACCAGCGTCGTGGGCCGCGCTCACGGTCGAGGCACAGGAGCGGGATCCGTCCTCCATGCTCTGGCTGTACCGGAACGCGCTGCGAATCCGGGCGGCGCTTCCCGACATTGCCGACTCGGAGCTTGCCTGGCTCGAGAGTCGGAGCGGAGTCCTGGCTTTCTCCCGTGGCGACGAGTTCGTGAACGTGACGAACCTGTCGGGCGAGCACGTCCCCCTGCCGCCGCACGCAGCCATCCTGCTGAGCTCTTCTCCGCTCGAGGATGGATGGCTCCCCCCAGACTCCACAGCATGGCTACGCACACAGCGGTAGTCACAGGAGAACGTCAGCAAGGCCAGGTGCATGCTGATTCCCAGATAGAAAGCAAAAAGAAGGGCAAGACAATGAGGTCACGAAGAAAGATCCTGTTCGCCACTGTGGGAGCGCTTGCGACAGTGGTCGCTTTCGCGGGTTGCTCCGCGACCCCCACCACGGCAGCAACCAACGGCAAAGTGAGCATCACCGTCGCCGGCCTGATTCCCGGAAGCACCAAGGAAGCCGTTGCGGCCTTCAACGCACGGGTCACGGCGTTCGAGAAGGCAAACCCGAACATCACGCTCAAGTCCGAGGAGTACCAGTGGACTGGCCCGACATTCGCCACTCAACTGGCCGGCGGCACTCTTCCCGACGTGTTCAACGTTCCGTTCACCGACTCGAAGGCGCTGATTCAGAAGGGCCAACTGGCCGACATCACCTCGTTGGTAAAGGCGCTCCCCTACGCCAACAAGTTCAACCAGAACGTCCTCAGCGAAGCTGAGAATGCCGGCAAGATCTATGGGCTGCCGTACGGCCCGTATGCGATGGGGCTGTCATACAACCGGGCTCTGTTCACCAAGGCCGGACTCGACCCGAACAAGCCGCCGACAACATGGGCTGAGGTCGAACAGGACGCCAAAATCATCTCGACCAAGCTCCCAGGGGTCGCCGCTACATGCAGATGACGTCGGGAAACACCGGCGGGTGGGAGCTGGCCGCCACGACGTACGCCCGCGGTGGTCGCCTGGAGTCGGTGAACTCTTCCGGCAAGACCGTCGTCAAGACCGATAACACGCAGACGAAGGCCGCGCTCCAGTTCCTCCACGACCTGCGCTGGACGGACAACGCGGCCGGTAGCAACTTCCTGCTCGACTGGAGCGGAATCAACCAGGCCTTCGGCTCCGGCCAGATCGCGATGTACGTGAGTGGGTCCGATGTCCTGACATCGCTCGTTGAGACGGATGGCGTGAACCCGACGGACTACGGCCTGGCCCCGTTGCCATTGACGGGCAAGAATTCCGGCGTCCTGAGCGGTGGAAGTGTCATCGCAGTCAGCCCCAAGGCGACGGCAGCCCAGAAGGCCGCCGCCGTGAAGTGGATGGACTTCTACTACATCCAGCCGCTCGTCAACAAGACGCAGACCGTGGATGCAGCCAAGGTTCTCGCCGCGAGCAACCAGCCGGTCGGCGTTCCCACCCTGCCCGTGTTCAACCAGGCGACCTACAACCAGCAGCAGCAGTGGATCAAGCCAGAGGTGAACATCCCCCTCAGCAATGTTGCTCCGTTCACCTCGAAGATCTTCACCGAGCCGATCGTGCCAGAGCCGAACAAGGACACCCAGCAGCTCTACGGCGCACTGGACTCCGTAGTGCAGGCCGTGCTCACCAACAAGAATGCGAACGTCGACACCCTGCTGAAGGGGGTCGACAGCCAGATCCAAGCGCTTGTCGACTCTGGACAGTAAGTAGCCAAATCGCGTCCCGGGTTGGCGGAGATCCTTTCCGCCAACCCGGCACACAACCTTCAGTAAGGCCATTTAGTAAGGAACGACAGCGCACATGAGCACTCTGGAACGACGCCCCGGGACACCCCGTCGCCTGCGATATTCACCCATGACGTGGATACGTGGAGGAGGGCTGACCAATCTGATCTTCCTCCTGCCCCTTCTCGTCGTCTTCGGAGTGTTCTCCTGGACACCGATCGTCGAGGCGATCGTCATGAGCGTGCAGCGCACCAACCTCGTGACTCCCGCGACCTTCGTCGGATTCGCCAATTTCGTTCAGGTCTTCAACGATCCGCTGTTCTGGACGGCGGTGCGGAACACCGGCCTTTTCGCCCTGCTCGCTCTGCTCTTCGGATACCCGCTTCCGCTGATCGTCGCGGTCCTGATGAGCGAGGTGAAACGGGCAAAGGGGCTGTTCAGTGCTCTCGCCTATCTTCCCGTTGTCGTGCCGCCGGTCGTGGCGGTGCTGCTCTGGAAGTTCTTCTACGATGCCAGTCCAACCGGAGTATTCAACACCTTCTTGCACTGGTTCGGCATTGGCCCGCAGCCGTGGATTCAGAATGCCGCCAGCGCAATGCCATCCCTCGTACTCGAAGCCACCTGGGCCGGCGCCGGCGCAACCATCATCATCTACCTCGCAGCGCTCGGCGGGGTCGCACCGGAGCTGTATGACGCCGCCGAGGTCGACGGCAGCTCCATCTGGCAAAAGATCTGGCACGTGACCCTGCCCCAGCTTCGCGGGATTCTGCTCGTGACGCTCATCCTCCAAATCATCGGGACATCGCAGGTGTTCCTCGAACCGTTCCTCTTCACCGACGGCGGTCCCGCAAACGCGACGGTAACGATTCTTCAACTCATCTACCGCTACGCGTTCCAAAACAGCCTGGGCGGGGACTACGGGGCAGCGACGGCGCTCAGCATCGTGCTCGCGGCTTTCCTGGCCATCCTCTCGTTCGTCTATTTCCGTATCACCAAAGCCTGGAGTGAAAATTGACCACCGGCGCGGCAACCACAAAACTCGTCGCTGACCCAGAACCTGATCG
>JAODMG010000032.1 GCA_025464895.1 Microbacteriaceae bacterium
CGTCCTTTTTTCGCCCCGTTTTTCGCCGCGCTTTCGCCGGATGGTCCGTCCGAAATATGTGAGGCTTGAGAGATGCCGCAGACGCTGGAACGCACCGAGACCGTCGAACTGGTCGCGGCGGACACGCCGTGGATCACGCTCGTCTGGAACGACCCGGTGAACCTGATGTCGTACGTGGCCTACGTGTTTCGCAGCTACTTCGGATTCTCGCGGGAAGAGGCGGATCGACGGATGATGCAGGTGCACACCGAGGGTCGCGCTGTCGTCGCCACCGGACCGCGCGAGGAGATGGAGCGCCACACTGAGGCGATGCACGACTTCGGGCTGTGGGCGACCGTCGCCAAGGCCGACCAGTGATCGCGTTCCGCAGCAAATCAGACGGCACCGTCTCGGCGAAGCTCGCGGTAGAAGAGGCGGTGATGCTCTCCGATCTGGCCGGTCAACTGATCGAGATCCTGAGTGATCGCTCCCCAGATGCCGACGACCCGGCTGTACTGCGGCTGCTGCCGGACGCCTACCCGGACGACCCGGCCGCGTCATCCGAATTCCGTCGCTTCACCTCCGACGGCCTGGCCGAGCGCAAGTCCGCGAATGCAAACGCCGTGATCGAATCGCTGGCGGATGTCGCGGCCGGACGCACCAAGACGCTGCGGCTGGACCGGCCGGCGGTACAGGCCTGGCTCCGATCCCTCACCGACCTGCGACTCACCATCGCCACCAGGTTGGGTATCGAGACCGACGAGGACAGGGCGGCATCCGATGATCCGCTCGGCGGGATCTACGACTGGCTCGGCTTCGTGCAGGGAACCCTCGTCGAAGCGCTGGACCGACCATGATCGACGAGGTCGACGCCGGCGAGTTCGAGCGGCTCGTGGTGGCGGAGCTGGACCTGCTGCCAGACGACATGATGGACGGTCTCGAGAACGTGTCCTTCACCACGGAAGACCTGCCGGAGGATGGGTCGATGCGGCTGCTCGGGCTCTACCACGGCATCGCGCTCACCCATCGCGGGCAGTACGGGTACGGCGAACTTCCCGACCGCATCACCCTGTACCGAAAACCCCTGTTGAAGCTGGCGCGCGACCTCGACGACCTTCGCGCGCAGATCCATGTGACTCTCGTGCACGAGATCGGCCACTACTACGGTCTCGACGACGACGAGCTGCACAAGCTCGGCTGGGGCTGACGGTCGGAGCCGGCACATCCGTGGTCCGGTCAGCTGGTTTCGAGCGGGAGCAGTGCGTCGGCCGCCCATTCCTCGAGCGAACCGTCGTAAATGCGCACTGCCGTTACGCCGAGCTCCGCGAGCGTGATGGCATTCGCGGCGGCCGAGATACCACCGCCGCAGTACAACAAGACCTCGTCGTCGCCGGTGACCCCCTCGGTCACATACGCCTCCCTGAGCTCGTTCTCTCCCTTCACGGTTCCGTCCGCGGCGAAGAGATCCCGCGAGGAGACGTTCACGCTTCCGGGAATGTGCCCTCGGCGCGCGTACCGGCTTGGGACCGAACCGTGGAAACTGGCCGACGGCAGGCCGCAGACGAGCGGACGGGAATCCGATTCTGAGCGAGCCAGCAGCTCCTCCTTGCTGACCCAGGCATCCCGAACCTTCGTCGGCTCCCAGGCTGGAACAGGATCGGGCGCGGCCGCTTCGCCATGATCGAGCGGATGCCCGGCGGCCTGCCAGGCGTCAAGGCCGCCGTCGAGCACCCGGGCGTTCACCCCGATCCAGTCGAGCAAGTACCACAGCCGAGACGCCCACATGGTCTCGCTCGTGTCGTAAATTGCCACCGGGGTCGTGGCGCTGACACCCAGTCGAGCGAGCTCGTGGGCGACGGCGTCGGGACTGACGTGGGCGTAGTGCGTCGGTGCGTCCCGGTCGGAGAACTGGGTCGAGACATCGACGTGCTGGGAGCCGCGAATGTGACCGGCAAGCCAGCCAGGTCGCCCGCTGTCGGTGCGATAGTCACCGTCGAATTCGGGTTTGAGCAACTCGAAACTGGCGTCGAACACCACTGGGCGATTTTCGAGGGGTCCATCGAGCATGGTGGCGAGTTCTCGGACGGAGACGAATGGCGAAGTCATCCCAAAAGGCTAGCGGAGGCGATGGTGGAACGGATTCAGCGGCCGACGATCTGCCTGCCGTCCACCACAAGGTCGGCCAGTTCGGACGGATGCTCGCGCTCCGCGAATGCCAGCTCCTGTGCCGCCCAACGGTCCCAGTGCGGGCGATAGGCGTCGCCATCGCGGTCGAGAGCGCGCCGCTTGCGAGTGGCGGCATCCAGCTCGACCCAGATCGCGAAGGTCGCGAGAGCGCGATTGGCGCGGCTGAGTGCCCCAGAGCCTTCGACCAGGAGCGGCAGGGCCGGGTCGACGTCGTGCCACTCTGCCGGTTCGTCGAGCGTCCAGTCCCAGCGGCGCCAGCGCCCCGCCTCGCCGCGCGACAGGGGCAGCAGCAGCTCGTCGTGCAGCTGCAGGCTGGCGGCCTCGAGCCCATCCCAGCCGGGATAGGCGTCGTCGAGCCTCAGCAGGGTCACTTTCCCGGGCCAGCGGCGTTCGAGGGACGCAGCGAGGGTGGTCTTGCCCGAACCGGAGCCGCCGTCCACCAGCACGACCGGGCGGCTGGCGGATGCGAGCATCCGCCCCAGCAGGTCATCCCCCGGCAACGAAACGCCAATTTCCGGTCGCGACCGATACGGTGATCGCAGACGCCGCGATGGCGACCCCGATCAGGATCAGCGCCGCATCCCTTCTCCCGAGCCGGGATTCCCTGGCCCAGCTGCGAGCGGTCGCCGAGCCGAAGCCGCGCGCCTCCATCGCGGTGGCCAGCTTGCTGCCCCGGCGGATCGACAGCACGAGCAGAGCGAACACCTGGCCCCCGAAACGACGGATGCGGCCACGGTCGGCGACGCCCCTCGCCCGCCGTGCGAGGGCGAGCGATTTCCAGTCCTGCAGGAACAGGCCGACGAGGCGGAGGCCGGCGAGTCCGCCGAGGACGAACCTGGCGGGTAGACGCACCACCTGGGCCAGCCCGTCGGCGAGATCGGTAGGATCCACCGTCACGAACAGGACCGCGGCGGGCAGGCCGATAGCGAGCACACGGAGGAACACCGCAAGAGCGAGTTGCACCGAGCCCTGGGTCACGTTCACCAGCAGGAACTGCGCGTAGCTCGGGCCCGAAGGGTTGCCGTAGAGCAGCAGGGTCAGCGCACCGAACGGCGCCGCGATCAGCACAGGCGAGGTGCGAAGGAAAAAGGTCTTGAAGGAGAGACCGGCCCAGAAGAACAGCACCGACTCGAGGACAAGCGCCACCGTCGCCGACACCCAGTCG
Source organism: Microbacteriaceae bacterium (assembly GCA_025464895.1). Taxonomy (GTDB): domain Bacteria; phylum Actinomycetota; class Actinomycetes; order Actinomycetales; family Microbacteriaceae; genus Parafrigoribacterium_A. The sequence continues at coordinate 3,332 of JAODMG010000032.1, forward strand.
ACCGTGAGCACCAGGGCAACGCTCAGAACGAGCGCTGCCGCGAGTTTCGTCACCGGGTTGACCCGCTGGATCGCGCGGGCCGTCATCGCGCCACCGGTTCCACCGTGAGCCTCAGCTCGCCATCGGCGAGGGCGTCGACGAACTCGCCATCGTGCGTGATCGCGACGATCGAACTCCCGTCGTCCAACAGTTCGGAGAGCAGGGCGACGAGCTCCGCCCAGGTGCGCGAATCCTGTCCGAACGTCGGCTCGTCGAGCACCAGCAGGCGCGGCTGGGTTGCGAGGACCGTCGCAACCGAGAGCCTGCGCTTCTCGCCCCCGGACAGGGTGAATGGATTGGCCTCGGCGAGGTGGGTGAGACGCAGACGCTCCAGCAGGCCGTCGACCCTCGCGTCCACGACCGCGGCCGGCAGCTTCAGCGCCCGCGGCCCGACCGCCAGTTCATCGCGCACCCTCCCGGTCAGGAACTGATGCTCCGGATCCTGGAAGACGGTGCCGATGCGGGTCAGGAGCTCGCGAGACTTCCAGCGGATCGGCTCGGCGGCCGCGCCGTCCATGAGGCCGGGAGCTGCCAGGACCCGGCCGGAAAGCGGGGCGAGCAGCCCACCGAGCGTTAGGCCGAGGGTGGACTTGCCCGAGCCGTTCCGGCCGGTCAGTGCGAGCAGGCGCCCGGCATCCACCGTCAGGTCGATGCCATCGGCGACCTCCTGCCCGGCCCGGCGGCCGATCGCGAGCCGCTCTGCGCTCAGCACCGGCGTTTCTCCCGATATTCGCGCACGGGAAGGATGCCGCGGCGGGTGCCCGGGCACCCAGATACCGGAATTCGCGAGGGCCTGACCCTGCTCTTCCAGCACCAGCTCCGGAGAACCGTCGGCGAGAATGCCACCCTCCGGGGAGAGGACCACGACCCTGTCCACCAGATGCCGCCACACTTCTACCCGGTGCTCGATGACGACGAAGGCCGCGTCTGTTCCCTGCAGGACACGGGCGACCGCATCCCGCACCTCGATGACGCCCTCGGGATCGAGGTTGGCGGTCGGCTCGTCGAGGAGGAGCAGCTTCGGGCGCATCGCGAGCACCCCGGCGAGCGCGAGGCGCTGCTTCTGGCCGCCGGAGAGATCGCTCGTCGGATGCGCGAGCGGCAGTCTCAGCCCAACCGCGTCGAGCGCATCGCCCACCCGGTGCCAGATCTCCTCGCGGGGCAGCCCCAGGTTCTCGCAACCGAACGCGACGTCGTCGCCGACCCTGGCCAGGATGACCTGCGAGTCCGGATCCTGGAGCACGAGACCGACTTCGCCCCTGGCCTCCTCTGGACGCCGGCCGGCCACGAGCAGTTCGCCGCGGGACTCGCCATCGTCGTCCCCGCCGAGCACCCCGGCGAGCGCCTGAATGAGAGTCGATTTGCCCGCGCCGGACGCGCCGAGAAGCAGAACACGCTCCCCCGCCCGGATCTCCAGATCGAGATCGCTGACCGCCCAGGCCAGCCGTCCGGCATGACGCCACCCCCAGCCGCGAGCGGAGACCGCGGCCGGGAGCGGAGACAGGTCGGAGGTCAGACCCGCACCGCCGAACCGCGGCCGGAGGCAAAACGGTTCAGCGCCCCGGTCTTGGCGAGGCCCTTGACGACGAGTGCGGAGAGCAGCCCGGCCAGCACGATACCGGAGACGATCGAGCTCACGAGATAAATGGACGCGAACGCGGGCGTCGAACGGGGGTACCAGACGATCAGATCGTTCACCGCGAGGAACAGCCCGGCGGCTGCACCCGCCAGTAGCGCGACGTAGAGTCGGTAGCTGCCGTAGAGGAAGGCGGCGAACACCAGCTCCGCTCCCACTCCCTGCACGAGCCCGGAGAGGAGAGTGAGCGGACCGCCCCACTGGTTGCCCACCAGCGCCTCGACCGCCGCCGCGAGCAGCTCGGTGTAGAGCGCGGCACCCGGCTTCCGGATGACCAGGCCGCCGAGCACGCCGGCGAACAGCCAACCGCCTCCGAGCAGACCCTGTACGCCGGGCAGGGAGGCTCCGAGGAGGCTGTCGAGTGGACCGGTGGGGATGTCCCAGGCCAGGAATACGAAACCGCTGGCGACGCCGATCACGGCGGCCACGACGATGTCCACCACCCGCCAGCGATAGTTGACGCGTCTCGAAACGCCGATCGAACTGTTTTTCTGTGTTGTCTGCACTATCGTGCCCTTCCAATTACTGAAGTGGGCACGGGTGTGGGCGGCGACGGATGTCGGGGCCCGGAGAGAAATTGCCTCCCTGCGCTGGCATGATCCAGATCAGGTTCGACGGTCGAAGCTTGGAGAAGCTTCCTCTCAGCCCGGCTCACCGGACTCCCGTGTTCGCTGTCGATTATAGCGCCGACTCAGTCCACCGGATCGAGGATGACAACCGGGATCTCCCGGTCGGTCTTGACCTGGTAGTCGGCATAGTCGGGATAGAGCCCGACCATCTTTGCCCAGAGCTCCGGCTTCTCCTCCGCCGTCGCGGTCCTCGCGACGGCCAGGAACGAGCGACCCTTCACCTGCAATCGCACCTCCGGATTCGCCTGCAGGTTGAGGTACCAGACCGGATGCCGCGGCGAGCCACCGAGGGATGCCACGATGACATATCTGCCGCGATCTTCTGCGCCGATGAGTGCGGTTCGCCTCCACTCACCTGACTTGCGACCCTTGGTCGTCAGCAGGAGCAGCGGTGCCCCGTAGCGGAAGACCGGCTTCTCGCCGTCCGTCGCCAGGTATTCGCGGATCTGACTGGCCACCCACGGCATTGTGCTGTCGATGGGATTCTCGGACGTGCTGCCCGCTGCATTGGTCACCCATCCACCGTAGCCTCACGTGGGCCTCCCACCCCATACGGGTTACGGTTAAAGCCCCCCGTGGAGGAGAAGCATGGAAACCTGGCCAGGCACCGCATATCCTCTTGGCGCAACCTTCGATGGCAGCGGCACGAATTTTGCGCTGTTCAGCGAGATTGCGGAGAAGGTGGAACTCTGCCTGTTCGACGACGAAGGCAGCGAGACCCGGGTCGAGCTCATCGAGGTCGACGCCTACGTCTGGCACGCCTACCTGCCCCAAGTGCAGCCGGGCCAGCGCTACGGCTATCGGGTGCACGGTGCGTACGACCCGAAGACCGGGCGGCGCTGCAACCCGAACAAGCTACTGCTCGATCCGTACGCCAAGGCGACCTGCGGGGACATCGACTGGGAACCGGCGCTGTTCTCCTACAACTTCGGCGACCCGTTGTCCCGCAACGACGAAGATTCCGCCCCGCATATGGTGCTGGGGGTGGTGATCAACCCATTCTTCGACTGGGCGGGAGACCGGCATCCGCGGGTTCCATACAACGAGTCGATCATCTACGAGGCGCACGTGAAGGGGCTGACCCAGCTGCATCCGGATGTGCCGGACGACCAGCGGGGAAGCTACGCCGGCATCGCCCATCCGGCGATCATCGAACACCTGCAGAAGCTCGGAGCCACCGCGATCGAGCTGATGCCGGTGCACCAGTTCGTCCAGGACAACACGCTACTCGAGAAGGGGCTCCGCAACTACTGGGGCTACAACACGATCGGGTTCTTCGCGCCGCAGAACAGCTATTCATCCACCGGCGACCTTGGTCAACAGGTACAGGAGTTCAAGGGGATGGTGCGGGCGCTTCACAACGCCGGCATCGAGGTCATCCTCGACGTCGTGTACAACCACACCGCGGAGGGCAATCACCTCGGACCGACCCTCTCGTTCAAGGGGATCGACAACCCGGCGTACTACCGGCTGATGGACGACGATCCGCAGTACTACATGGACTACACCGGTACGGGCAACTCGTTCAACGTGCGTCATCCGCACTCGCTGCAGCTGATCATGGATTCGCTGCGCTACTGGGTCATCGAGATGCACGTCGACGGGTTCCGCTTCGACCTGGCGTCGACCCTGGCGCGCGAGTTCTATGACGTCGACAAGCTGTCGACCTTCTTCGAGCTGGTGCAGCAGGATCCGGTGGTGTCCCAGGTGAAACTCATCGCCGAGCCGTGGGATGTCGGTCCGGGCGGGTACCAGGTCGGCAACTTTCCGCCGCAGTGGACGGAGTGGAACGGAAAATACCGGGACACCGTCCGCGACTTCTGGCGAGGAGAACCGTCGACCCTCGAGGAGTTCGCCTCCCGATTCACCGGCTCGGCCGATCTCTACGAGCAGGACGGTAGGAGGCCGGTCGCGTCGATCAACTTCGTCACGGCTCACGACGGGTTCACCCTCGCCGACCTCGTCTCATACAATGACAAACACAACGAGGCGAACGGCGAGAACAATCAGGACGGCGAGTCCCACAACCGCTCCTGGAACTCCGGGACAGAGGGACCGACGGATGATCCCGCGGTGCTCTCGCTCCGGGCCAGGCAGCAGAGAAACTTCCTGGCGACCCTGATGCTCTCCCAGGGCGTGCCGATGATCCTGCACGGTGACGAGCTCGGCCGCACCCAGAAGGGCAACAACAACACCTATGCCCAGGACTCCGACCTGTCCTGGGTGCACTGGGATGCCGCGGATATGCCTCTCACGGAATTTACCGGCGCCGTGTCCAGGCTCAGGCACGAGCATCCGACCTTTCGTCGCAAGAAGTTCTTCGACGGGCGGCCGGTGCCCAGAAGCGAAGGCGAGCGCCTGCCGGACATCGTCTGGTTCACGCCGAGGGCCGAGGAGATGGGCCCGAAAGACTGGGATGCCGGATTCGGCCGCTCGATCGGGGTCTTCCTCAACGGCGAAGGG
>JAODMG010000048.1 GCA_025464895.1 Microbacteriaceae bacterium
AGGGCGACGCGCGAGCAACGGTTAAGATTGACGCGGGCACCTCGGAGACCCTGGCGGCGTTGGCGGAACGACTCGACAACTAGCCGGGCGGGTTCGCGGTGGCTGCCACGCCGACCGCGCGAAGGACCCAGCGATGACCTTTCTGTACCTTGTCCGTCATGGCGAGACCGATTGGAATCGCGAACGGCGGATCCAGGGCAGCACCGACATACCGCTCAACGCGACGGGCCGTGAGCAAGCGCGGAGGGCGGGACGACTGCTCGCCAGGCGGCACTGGGACGGGATCGTCAGCAGCCCGCTGTCTCGCGCGTCCGAGACCGCGCAAATTATCGCGTCAGAGGCGGGGTTGCCAGAGCCGGAACTTCTCTCCGGGATCGTGGAAAGAAGCTATGGGCAGGCCGAGGGCCTGACCGAGGCCGAGCTGTCGCACCTGTTTCCCGGTGATATCCGCGTTCCTGGCAGGGAGAGTCGGGAACACGTGGCGTCCAGGGTGATCCCCGCGCTCGTCGGCCTGGCCGAACGGAAACTCGGTCGCCACTTCATCGTGACGACCCACGGTGGCGTGATCCGCGCTGTGCTCAACACCATTGCGCCCGGATCGCCCGCGCATCGGGGCGTGCCGATCACGAACGGCTCAATCCATAGTTTCCGCCTGAACGAGGGGGAGCTCGAACTGGTGGCATTCGACGATCCGATCGAAGTCGAGTCGTTTCAGACCGGTGCGGCTGATCTCTCAGAACAGAATGCGCTCGAGCGGCGAGAAACCGAGCGCCGCGAAACCGAACTGCCGACGACCTAGCGTCGCGGCTCGCGGCTCGCGGCTCGCGTTCAGCGAGCCGAGGTCAGCGGGCTGAGGTCAGCGAGGTGACCAGCTCGAGAAGCTTTTTCGCGCCGACCTCCCAGTTGAACTGTGCCGCCTGTTCCCTGGACTGCGCGGTCAGTCGGTTCCAGTCGGTGGGATTGTCGATCGAGCGCACTGCGTCGGCGAACGCCCGCGGGTTGTCCTCGTCGAAATAGGTCGCCGCGGCTCCCCCGACTTCACGGAAGACCGGGATGTCGCTGATCACGAGCGGGGTTCCCGCGACCATGCCCTCGATCAGCGGAATACCGAACCCTTCGTCGCGGCAGGCCGACACCATGGCCATGGCATCCAGAAGCCGCTCCTGGTAATCCTCGTCCGTCACCCCGTTCTCGAACACGATCGAGTCGGCCGGTGCCAGCGCGGCGATGCGCGATCGGGTCTCGTCATTGATGCGGCTGAGGAGGTGAAGGCGGTAGCCCGGCAGGAAGTGCATCGCCTTCGCCAGGGTCTCGACGTTCTTGTTCGGCATGAACGTGCCCATATAGACGAGCATCTTCGACGATGTGTAGCTGCGCGGCGCCGCACCGATGTCCGGCACACCGGGTCGGATGACGCTGATCGGGCGCTTGGTCAGCCGCACCTCGCGCATCTCGCGCTCACAGTTATACGAACCGGTGACGACGGCATCCGCACGATTGAGAGTCAGCCGCTGCGGCCAATAGGCGAGGTGGAAGGCCCACCAGCCGGCCCGGATGGCCCAGTTGAACTCGGCAGGCGGCTTCCTGGTGCGGTAGAAGACCATGTCGTGGAGGGTGAGGATGAGTTTGAACCGGCGACCGACGGACCCGATGGTCTGCATCGGGCTGAAGACGACATCCGCATTCTCTCGATTGAGCCGTAGGGAACTCCACGGCTCGAGGAGGCTTGCGCTCGGACGCGACTTGATCCAGGGCAGGTCGGGGAGCATCCGAAGCTGGCGTTCGTCGTGGATGAGCATGGTGACCGGATGTAGCTTGGAGAACGCCTCGACCAGCCCAGCCGTGTACCTGCTTATTCCGTCATGCCGTTCCAACCGCGTGTATCTGCAGTCGAAGATGACTTTCACGGCTCGAGTGGTTTCGCGATGAACTGCCGAATATGGTCGGCAGCGATCACGGGCACTTCGTAGTGGATGAGGTGTCCGACGCCGTCCAGCACCCGCAGGGTGGCATCCGGGAACAGGTCGACCAGCTCGTATTGTGCCGCCACCGGTGTGATGTCGTCGAGCTCGGCGGCGACCAGGAGGGTCGGAACCGGCACCCGCGCGGCGAAATCGCTCACATTGGCGCTGATGGATGCCTCGAAAGCCTCAACCACGACATCCCGACTCGCGAACCGGTTGAAGTAGTTGTGGTGCTCGGCATGGATCCAGCGCCGCAGATCCTTGTCTTTGGTCTTAGCAAGAGCAACACTCATGAACTGCACGATAAACCAACTCCTGAGGAGAAATCCACCAAGTCTTTCCGGCAGTTTTCCCGCGAGGCCGTAGTACCAGACCGTCATCCTGGTCGCCATCGGCTTCGGACCGTCCAGCCCGGAGATCGCGATTGGATTGACCAGGATCAGTCGAGGGGTGTCGAGCCCCAGCACGATTGCCTGCGAGGAGATGATCGACCCGAAGGAATGGCCGAGAGCGATCGCCTTGCCGGTGAGCCCGAGGATCTCGAAGAATTCGATCAGCCACCTCGCGTAGCCCTCGATGCTGTGCGGCACGTCGACGAGTGGGGTCGACTCGCCGAAGCCGGGCAGATCCGGGCTGATCCAGCGCACGGAAGGCAGCTGCGCGATCACCGGTTCGAGGCCGTGGTGCTCGCCGCGATAGCCGTGCGAAATCACCACGGTGACGTCGGCGTTCGCTGGTCCGTACACCCAGTACCGAGTGACGCTTCCGAGCACAGTGACCTCATGCTTTTCGACCGGAATGCCGGCAAGCATGGCTGCGAAAGGAGATTGGGTGCTCATCGGAGCCAAGTCTACGGATGTCGCGCACGGCCGACGTTCGCATGGCGCACCTAGACTCGTACGAACTGCTTAGTGCCGTACAGAATCGCTCTCGAAAGGAGTGCCGTGAGCTTCACTGCACCGATCCAGCTGCCTGGTCTCACCCTCGATCCTCAGTGGTACAGGCGATCGGTGTTTTACGAAGTGATGGTGCGCTCGTTCGTAGACAGCAACGGCGACGGGGCAGGAGACCTGCAGGGTCTCATCTCGAAGCTGGATTATCTGCAGTGGCTCGGGGTCGACGCGCTGTGGCTGCCGCCGTTCTTCCAGTCCCCGCTGCGGGACGGCGGATACGACGTGGCCGACTTCCACTCGATCCTGCCCGAATTCGGGACCCTCGACGAGTTCAAGGACCTGGTCACCAAGGCGCATGAGCGCAACATGCGGATCATCATCGACTATCCGCTCAATCACACTTCCGACCAGCACGACTGGTTCCAGCAATCACGGAGCGACCCGACCGGCCCGTACGGCGACTACTACGTGTGGGACGACACCGACGAGAAATACCCGAACATCAGGGTGATCTTCGTCGACACCGAGGAGTCGAACTGGGCGTTCGACTCGGTTCGCCGGCAGTTCTACTTCCACCGGTTCTTCTCCCACCAGCCCGACCTGAACTTCGAGAACCCCGCCGTCCAGGACGCCGTCCTCGAGGTGGTCCGCTACTGGATGGATCTCGGAGTCGACGGCGTGCGCCTCGACGCGATCCCGTACCTCTTCGAATCCGAGGAGGGCAACGGTGAGGGCGAGCCGGAGACCCACGACTACATCAAGCGGCTCAGGGAGATGGTCGACCGGGACTACCCGGGCCGCATCCTCATCGCCGAGGCGAACCAGTGGCCGCGTGAGGTCGCGGCGTTCTTCGGCACAGAGGAGGAGCCGGAGTGCCACATGGCGTTCGACTTCCCGGTCATGCCGAGAATCTTCTATTCGCTTCGCTCGCAGCAGGCCGACGAGCTGATCCGGGTGCTGTCGGAGACGACTGATATCCCGGATGGCGCCGGCTGGGGAGTATTCCTGCGCAACCACGACGAGCTCACCCTCGAGATGGTGTCAGAGGAGTACCGTCAGGCGATGTACGGCTGGTACGCCTACGACCCGAGGATGCGCTCCAACATCGGAATCCGCCGTCGTCTCGCGCCGCTGCTCGACAACTCCCGCGCCGAGCTCGAACTGGCGCACGCTCTGTTGTTCTCGCTGCCGGGCAGCCCGTTCCTCTACTACGGGGATGAGATCGGCATGGGAGACAATATCTGGTTGCCGGATCGGGACAGCTCTCGTACACCGATGCAATGGACGCCGGACAGGAACGCCGGCTTCTCCTCGGCAGATCCGGGCAAGCTCTACCTGCCGGTCGTGCAGTCCCTCGTGTACAATTACAACCTCATCAACGTCGAATCCCAGCTCGCCCAGTCGCGGTCGCTGTTGCACTGGGTTCGAAACGTGATCCACGTGCGCAAGGCACATCCCACCTTCGGCCTGGGGTCGATCACCGTTCTCCAGACCAACCACGAGTCGGTTCTTGCATTCGTTCGATCCTATGCCGGCTCCGGCACGCAATTCGGGGACTCGGCGGAAGACGTGCTCTGCGTCTTCAGCTTCGCGCATAATCCGGTGTCGGTGAAGATCCAGGCGGACCAGTTCGCCGGCTCAGCACTGTACGACCTGTTCGGCGGCGGCGAATTTCCGCCGTTCGGCGAGGACGGCTCACTCACTCTCACCCTCGGAACGCAGAATTTCTATTGGCTCCACGTGGGTACTCCAAGCAATGCCGGAGGTCGGATCTAGGGTTGAAGAGTGAACAATCCATGGTTTGAAACGCTCGCGGTCTTCGATTTGGAGACGACTGGAATCGACGTCGAGACGAGTCGCATCGTCTCGGCCCACGTCGGTGTCATCAATGCCGACGGCGAATGCATAGAACGGATCGACTGGCTGGCTGATCCCGGCATCGACATTCCCATCCAGGCGAGTGCCGTCCACGGTATTACGACAGAGCGTGCGAGGGCGGAAGGCCGGGTAGCGAACGAAGTGGTCTCCGAGGTGGTGGCCGCGCTCCAGGACGTGATGGACCGTGGGATGGCCGTGACGATCTACAACGCACCGTATGACCTGACCCTGCTCAATCGTGAGGCGATCCGTCACGGTCTCGCACCACTCCACTCCCCCTCGCCCATCGTCGACCCGCTCATCATCGACAAGTTCGTGGATCGGTATCGCAAGGGCAAGCGCACCCTGGAGGCCGCCGCGCTCTTCTATGGGGTGGAGCTTCTGGACGCGCACGACGCCGGAGCGGATGCCATCGCCGCGGGCAGAGTGGCCCAGGCGATCGCGCGCCGCTACGCCCCACAGCTCGGCGCAGACGTTATCGAGTTGCACAGCCTGCAGATCGGCTGGTCGGTCGACCAGTCGACGAACTTCCAGGAGTACATGCGGCGTACCCAGCCGGACTTCATCGCGTCCGGGCAGTGGCCAGTTCGCTAGGACCTGCCGTTGACGAGTGAAGGCCCGTTAACGAGTGAAGGCGACCGGAAACCGGTCGCCTTCTCTCAATTCTTGGGGCTGTGACTAGCTCGCGCTGCCGCCGAAGCCCTTGTAGCGCGAGTTGAACTTCTCGACGCGGCCGGCGCTATCCAGGATGCGCTGCTTGCCGGTGTAGAACGGGTGCGACTCCGAAGAGATCTCCACGTCGATCACCGGGTAGCTGTTGCCGTCTTCCCACTCGATGGTCTTCGAACTCGACACCGTGGAGCGGGTCAGGAAGGTCGCGCCAGAGGCCAGGTCGCGGAAAACAACCGCTGCGTACTGGGGGTGGATGTCAGACTTCATCGTTATTCCTTGGATTGCTGGAAAGAGGATTGGAAAAACTTTGGCGCTTGGGCCAGCTGGCTATATTACCAGAACTACGCCGCCCTCGCGGTGAATCGCTCATCCTTGTGCTCTACGACGAGGTCGATGTCGAAGGTCTCGCTCAAGTTTTGTGACGTGATCACGTCGGCGATCGGCCCGGCGGCCTGCACCGATCCGCCTTTCAACAGCAGGGCGTGCCCGAATCCCGGCGGAATCTCCTCGACATGGTGGGTGACCATGACGATGGCCGGCGCGTGCGGTGCCAGCGCGAATCCACCGAGCAGCTGCAGGAGCCGTTCACGTGCGCCGACGTCGAGGCTCGCCGCCGGCTCGTCGAGCAACAGGAGTTCCGGATCGGTCATGACGGATCGCGCGATCTGGACTCGCTTCTGTTCGCCGTCGCTGAGGTCTCCGAACCGACGATTCTCGAGGGCATCGAGTTTCCATTCGCCGAGCACACGCTGGGCGCGCCTGGTGTCGATTTCCTCGTACTCCTCGTTCCAGCGCCCGGTCACCGAATAGGCCGCGGTGAGGACGACGTTCAGGACCGTCTCGTTCTGCGGAATCTTCTTGGCCATGGCAGAGGACGCGAATCCGATCCGCGGACGAAGTTCGAAGACGTCGACCTTGCCGAGGCGGTCATCCAGGATCTGCGCCTTGCCAGAGGTGGGGTGCACCATCGCGGATGCGATCTGGAGCATGGTGGTCTTGCCAGCCCCGTTCGGGCCCAATACGACCCAGCGTTCGTCTCCGTCCACCGTCCAATCGACGGATTTAAGGATCGGATTTCCGTCGCGAACGACGGACACATCGGAAAGCTCGAGAACGCTGGCCATGCCTCAACCCTAACGCGACGACGACGCCTCATTTTGCCGCCGCGATGGCGTGGGGTCAGAGCAGTGAGCGGTAGATTTCCTGGGTACGCGTGCTGATCCGACCCCAGTCGAAGTCCTGCTCCGCCCTGGCGCGGCCGGCCTCGCCCATCCGCTTCGCCGCTGCCGGGTCCGCGACCACTTCTGCCAGGATCCTGGCAAGATCATCAACGAATTTGTCGGGGTCGATGGGAAGCCCGGTTCCATCGTCAGCCTGTTCGATCGGGACCAGGCGTCCGGTGACACCGTCATCGACGACTTCTGGGATGCCGCCGGTCGCCGTTCCGACCACCGGTGCTCCGCAGGCCATCGCCTCGAGGTTGACGATGCCGAGTGGCTCGTAGATGGAAGGGCAGACGAAGGTCGTTGCCGCCGTCAGCACGGCCGAGAGCTCACGCTGGCCGAGCTGCCGGTCGATCCAAACGACGCCGGTGCGGTCCCGCTGCAGTTCTGTGACGCCCGCCCGGATCTCGGCGAGGATCTCCGGGGTGTCCGGGGAGCCCGCGCAGAGCACCAGCTGGACATCCGGAGGAAGTTGCGCCGCGGCCTTCAGCAGGTACTGCAGGCCCTTTTGACGCGTGATCCGCCCGACGAAGACGACGGTCGGCCTGGTCGGGTCGATGCCGAGGGATCGAAGGATGCCGTCATCCTCGACCGGCTGCCAGCGCGAGAGGTCGATGCCGTTGTGCACGACCTGAACCCGCTGCTCGTCCAGGAACGGATAGGAGCGCAGGATGTCATTGCGCATCCCGTTGCTGACCGCGATGATCGCGCCGGCGCCGGCGAATGCGCTGCGTTCGAGCCAGCCGGATACCCGGTAGCCACCGCCGAGCTGTTCGGCCTTCCACGGGCGCAACGGCTCGAGGCTGTGGGCGGTGACGACGTGGGGAATGCCGTGCAACAGGCCGGCGATGTGCCCGGCGCCGTTCGCGTACCAGGTGTGCGAGTGGACGAGGTCGGCTCCCGCGACATCCTGTGCCATCTGAAGGTCGACGCCGATCGTTTCGATCGTGGGGTTCGCGCCGGTCAACTCGGCGGGAACCTGGTAGTTGGTGACCCCGGGTTCGTTGCGCGGCCCGCCGAAACAGCGCACCTCGACGTCGAGATCGCGGCGCAACGCCCGCACCAGTTCGCCGACGTGCACCCCGGCTCCCCCGTACACTTCCGGCGGATATTCTCGTGTCAAAACGTCGACTCTCACATGAGGAACGCTAGTACACCGCAATGCGGCCCTCTACTCTGGGTGAATGGCCTCAAAGAAGATTTTCGGCATTGTTCTTGCGGGCGGCGAGGGGAAGCGGCTGATGCCGTTGACGGCGGATCGCGCCAAACCCGGTGTTCCATTCGGCGGCAACTATCGGCTCATCGACTTCGCCCTGTCCAACCTCATCAACTCTGGGTTGCGACAGATCGTCGTGCTGACCCAATACAAATCGCACAGCCTGGATCGCCACGTTTCGCAGACCTGGCGGCTCTCCGGGCTCACCAATTCCTACGTGGCTTCTGTCCCTGCCCAGCAGCGCCTGGGCAAGCGGTGGTTCGCTGGGTCCGCAGATGCCATCCTGCAGAGCCTCAACCTGTTGCGGGATGAGAAGCCGGACATCGTGGTCGTGGTGGGCGCCGACCACGTCTATCGGATGGACTTCAGCCAGATGATCGACGCCCATATCGAATCGGGTGCCGGTGTCACGGTGGCGGCGATCCGGCAGCCCATCGCGCTGGCCGATCAATTCGGGGTGATCGAGGTGAAGGCCGGGGATCCGACCCGCATCGCGGCATTCCACGAGAAGCCGAAGAATCCGATCGGCCTCGCCGATTCCCCCGGAGAGGTGCTGGCGTCCATGGGCAACTACGTCTTCGATGCGAACATCCTGATCGATGCCGTGCTGAGGGATGGCGAACTGCCCGAGTCGAACCACGACATGGGCGGCGACATCGTGCCCGATTTCGTGTCGAGGGGCGATGCGGCCGTCTACGACCTCAACCGCAACGCGGTGCCGGGCGCAACCGACCGCGATCGCTACTACTGGCGGGATGTCGGGACGATCGAGTCGTTCTTCGATGCCCACCAGGACCTCATCTCCGCGCTTCCGATCTTCAACCTGTACAACACCAAGTGGCCGATCTTCAGCCAGCAGTTGAATTCACCGCCGGCCAAGTTCGTGCGGGATGCCCGGGGCAACCTCGGCACCACCATCGACTCGATCGTGTCGCTCGGTTCACTCCTGTCCGGCGCCCACATCGAACGCAGTGTCCTCGGCCCATGGGCGACGATCGAATCCGGCGCAAGGGTGACCGACTCGATCGTCTTCGACCGCGTGCACATCGGGCCGAACGCGATCGTCACGAGGGCTATTCTGGACAAGGAAGTCGTGGTCGATGAAGGCGCGACTGTCGGTGTCGATCCCGAAGCCGACAGGGCGCGAGGATTCACCGTCACCGACTCCGGCATCACCATCGTCGGCAAGGGTGTCCACGTCGTCTAGAACCGATTCGCGTCATCCGTGCCACGGTGCGCGACCTGCACAGGAATGACCGATTCACCATGGCGCCTGCCAGAATGCCGACCTTTCTCGTCGTGCTCGATGTCGACTCGACGCTGATCGAGAACGAGGTCATCGAGCTTTTGGCCGAAGCCGCCGGGTCTCTCGACGAGGTCGCGGCGATCACCAGCCAGGCGATGAATGGCGAGCTCGACTTCGAGCAGTCGCTGCGTGCACGCGTCGCAACCCTCGCAGGTCTCCCGGTGAGCGTGTTCGAGACCGTGTCAGAACGGATCCGGGTGACGGAGGGCGTCGTCGAGATGATCCGGGGCGTGCATTCGTCCGGTGGAAAAGTCGCCGTGGTCTCCGGGGGTTTCCACGAGTTGATCGACGATGTCGCCGAACGCCTGGGACTCGACTTCTGGCGGGCGAACCGCCTGGAATCCCTCGGAGGCGTGTTGACCGGCGGCCTGGTCGGCTCGATCATCGACGCCGAGGCGAAGGCCGAGACCCTTCGCGAATGGGCCGCAGACGTCGGCGTGCCGCTGCGTCAGACCATCGCGGTGGGAGACGGCGCGAACGACCTGCCGATGATGGCCATCACCGGGCTCTCCGTCGGCTTCGATGCCAAGGCGCCGGTTCGGGACGAAGCGGACATCCTGATGGATGTCCGCGATCTGTCCCAGTTGTTGCCGCTGCTCGGCCTGCGGGGCTAGTGACCCATCCCGAGGCCGCCGTCGACCGGGATCACCGCACCCGAAATATAGGAAGAGTCGTCGCCGGCGAGCCAGGTGATCACCTTGGCAACCTCGGTCGCGCGCGCGAATCGACCAGCCGGGATGGACTTCTTGTACTCCGCCTGCTGGGTCTCCGGCAGCTCGGCTGTCATCTCCGTCTCGATGAAACCCGGAGCGACGACGTTGGCCGTGATGCCACGAGAGCCCAGCTCCCTGGTGAGCGAACGAGCCAGGCCGATCAGCCCGCTCTTCGATGCCGCATAGTTCACCTGACCGGCAGAGCCGAGCATGCCGACGACGCTCGACACCAGGATCACTCGCCCGAATCGTGCCTTCAGCATCGATTTGGATGCCCGCTTCACCACCCGGAACGCACCGGTGAGGTTCGTGTCGATGACCGAGACGAAGTCCTCCTCCGTCATCCTGAGCAGGAGCATGTCCCTGGTGATTCCCGCGTTGGCGACGACGACCTCGACCGGGCCGAGGTCCGCCTCGATGGTGGTGAACGCCGCGTCGATGGATGCGGCATCGGTCACGTCCGCGCGCACTGTGAGGCTGCCGACCGGGCCTTCGCCGGTGCGAGCGGTGACGGCGACACGGTGACCGAGAGCCACGAACTCTTCCGCGATGGCGAAGCCGATTCCTCGATTTCCTCCGGTGACGAGCACGGTTCTTGGGGTTGTCATTGGTTCTCACTCTCGATAAATCCGGGGGCAGTCTGCGGTTCGTCGAGAACGGGCGCAAACTTCCCCAATCTTAGTCTTAGGCTTGATATTGCCCATGGTGAAGCAACAGTCGATCACGTCCCTCCCCCGGTCGCCAGACGACGACCGGCACAGCCGCATGGTCAAATATTCGATCACCATGGGCATCCGAGTGGTCTGTATCGGGCTGTGCATGGTGGTCGATGGTTGGTGGCTGCTGGTGTTCGCGGTCGGAGCTGTCCTCCTGCCGTATGTAGCCGTGGTGGTCGCAAACAACGTGATTCGTCCGGCCCGGCCGGTCATCCGTCCTGGCGCGATTCTTCCGGTACACCCGGCTCCGCCTCGTCAGGAGAACACTAAGTGATCGGTACGAACGCCGCGGCCGACACCGTGTGCTCCCGCGCCGGGTGCCAGGAGCACGCCGAGTGGGACGTTAATTGGAGGAACCCTCGCATTCACTCGATCGACCGGGTCAAGACCTGGTTGGCCTGTGATGAGCACCGTGATTTTCTTCGCGACTACCTTGTCGCGCGTGACTTCCCGGTGCTCGTGGCCAGGCACGGCACGATCGTCGACTCGGTTCCCGATGTGACGGCGGACGCCAAGTGAAGTGGTGGCAGATTGCAATGACCCGCCGTTGGCTGGGTTATCTGGCGTTTGCGGTCGTGTTCGCCATCGCCTGCGGATTTCTTTCGGCCTGGCAGGCATCGCGGGGCAACGACGCGGTCGCAGCGAATGCCCTGCTCGACAAGAACTTCAACTCCCAGCCGCTCCCCCTGCAGTCGGTGCTTCCCGGCCTGACCTCGTTCCGGGCCGACCAGGAATGGCTGCGGGTGACAGTTTCCGGCAGCTATCTGCCGAAGGAGCAGCTGCTGGTCAGGAATCGGCCGACCGATGCCGGTCCAGGATTCGAGGTGCTCACGCCATTGCGCCTGGCCGACGGTTCCGTGTTCATCGTCGATCGCGGATGGGTGCCGACCGGCAACAAACAGGATCGGCCGGACTACGTTGCGCCGGCGCCGTCTGGCGCCGTCGTAGCGACTGTCCGGTTGAGGCCGAGCGAGCCAAAGGCTGATGCGGGAAGTACCAGCGGAGGCGAGATCGGCACCATCGCGCTGGGCGAGGTGCAGGCGCGGACGGGCGGGGCCGTCTACACCGGTGCATACGGCATCCTCGATTCGCAGACTCCGGTCGGGGCGGCCGGCCTCACACCGGTGGTGACCAGTGAGCCGACCCAGGACGAGGGATTGCACTGGTCGTACATGATCCAATGGGTCCTCTTCGCGCTCATCGGATTTTTCGGGCTCTTCTACGCCGTGCGCCAGGAGATCCGCCTGCGGAGAGAAGACGAACCGGAGGAGAGGGCGCGTGCCGCTGAACGTGAACGCAAGCGGGCGCTCAAGCCGACCGATGCAGACATTGAAGACGAGCTGATCGACTCAGTTCGGCGTTAGGCCAGCGACACCAGGTCCGCGTACTCGCGGTTCCACAAGTCCTCGACGCCGTCGGGGAGGATGAGCACCCGCTCGGGGTTCAGTGCCTCGACGGCACCCTCATCGTGGCTCACCAGGACCACGGCGCCGGAATAGTTGGCCAGCGCATCCAGGATCTCAGTGCGGCTCGCAGGGTCGAGGTTGTTCGTCGGTTCGTCGAGCAGGAGAACATTCGCGCCGGAGACCACGATCATCGCCAAAGCCAGTCGCGTCTTCTCACCACCGGAGAGCACGCCGGCCAGTTTTTGCGAATCGTCACCGCTGAACAGGAATGAGCCGAGAACACGCCTGGCCTCAGTCTCGGTGATGTTCGGCGACGACGAAACCATGTTCTGCAGCACGCTTCGCTTGACGTCGATGGTCTCGTGTTCCTGCGCGTAGTACCCGATCCGAAGTCCGTGCCCCGGTTCGATCTGTCCGGTGTCCGGCTGGTCCACCCCGGCGAGGATGCGGAGCATCGTCGTCTTGCCCGCTCCGTTGAAGCCGAGAATGACGACCTTGGATCCACGGTCGATCGCCAGGTCGACCGCGGCGAAGATCTCGAGCGAGCCATAGCTCTTGCTGAGGTTGCTCGCCATGAGCGGCGTGCGTCCACAGGGAGCCGGCTCCGGAAAGCGCAGCTTGGCGACCCGATCGGCGACGCGCACCTCATCGAGTCCGGACAGCATCTTCTCCGCTCTCCGCACCATCTGGTGTGCTGCGGCGGCCTTGGACGCCTTAGCCCCGAACTTGGCGGCCTGCAGTTGGAGGACGGATGCCTTCTTCTCGACGTTGACGCGCTCCTTCTTGCGGCGTTCTTCGTCCGCGGCGCGCTGCCGCTGGTAGTTTTTCCAGTTCATGTTGTAGATGTCGATGATCTGGCGGTTCGCGTCGAGGTAGAAGACACGATTCACGGTTTCTTCGACCAGTTCGATGTCGTGACTGATCACGATCAGACCACCCTGGAAGTTCTTCAGGTATTCACGGAGCCAGACAACAGAGTCGGCGTCGAGGTGGTTGGTCGGCTCGTCGAGCAGCATCGTGTCCGCGCCGGAGAACAGGATTCTGGCGAGCTCGATGCGACGTCGCTGCCCACCGGACAGTGTCGACAGCGGCTGGTCCAGGATGCGGTCTGGGAGGCTGAGGTTGCTGGCGATCGATGCGGCCTCTGCCTCTGCCGCGTAGCCTCCGAGTGCGAGGAAGCGATCCTGCAGCTCCCCGTACTTGTTCATCGCCGAAGCACTGACCTTGGGGTCGTCGTTCGCCATGTCGATGGCGGCCTTCTCCATGCCGAGCAGGATCTGACCGAGTCCGCGGGCATCCAGGATGCGGGTACGAGCCAGGTCCTCAGGGTTGCCTGAACGCGGATCCTGCGGCAGATAGCCGACTTCTCCGGAGCGTTCGATCTTGCCGCCCGTTGCCTGCGCCTCGCCGGCGAGAACCTTGGTGAGTGTTGTCTTGCCCGCTCCGTTGCGACCGACGAGACCGATCTTGTCGCCCCGCTCAACCCGGAAAGTGACGTCTTCCATGAGAACGCGCGCTCCCACCCGCAGTTCGAGGTCGTGCACGCTGAGCACAGGCAGAGTCCAATTCTTTGTGTTGTTCACGACAACGGGAGGGAGGGGGTGTCCCCCTAGTATATTTCGTGGGCAGCATCTGGTCGCCCAGCACCCAGAGGAGTACGAATGAGCACCTTGAGCCTGGCAATCGGTAGGCCGACCATCGCTGATCGGGTCTTCGCCCGCGGTATCGCCATGGATGCGGTGCTTGTGTTGGCCGGGGCGGCGTTGACCGCCATCGCCGCCCAGGTATCTGTGCCGCTGTGGCCCGTCCCGATCACCGGGCAGACGCTCGCCGTGCTCCTTGTCGGCAGTTCGCTCGGTGCCTTGCGCGGCGCGCTCTCGATGGTGCTCTATGCCGTGCTCGGCACGATCGGGCTCCCCATCTTCAGCGACGGCAGTCACGGTTTCGGCGTCATCGCCGGTCCGACCGGTGGCTACATCATCGGATTCATCTTTGCCGCGGCACTCACCGGGTGGCTGGCGCAGCGGGCCTGGGATCACCGCATTCTCGGCGCCATCCTGTCGTTCGTCGCCGGCAGCCTCGTCACCTTCGCCATCGGCCTGCCGTGGCTCGCGTTTACGCTCGGCCTCAATCTCGAGCAGACGCTGGCCGGCGGCCTGTACCCGTTCATCCTCGGAGGCGTGATCAAGGCGCTCCTCGCCGCTGGCATCATCCGGCTCGCCTGGCACAGCATCAACTCGTCGGACGCCCGCCGAGACGAGAACCTGCAGTAACCAGCTGCATCGCGTCAAGACCTCTCCTCCGCAGCTCGGCTCCCACACGAGTTCTCCACCGGAAAACTGGCCCCTGATCAGCATAAAAAGAATGTCGGTGGTGCCTGCCAGAGTTCAGTCATGACCATCCACGACGACTCCGAGTCGGAACTGCAGCAGGCAACAGCTCTGCTGGCGGTCGTCTGCGCCGTGCCAGTCGGGACGCTCGACGATGATCGTCTCCTCGCTCGGCTGGACACCGCCGAGCAGCTGGGCCGATACGCCGACGCGCTGCGCGTTGTGGCGGCGGCGGAGGTCGCGGAGCGGTCCCGGCATGAACTGGGCACCGCCGGCCTGTCCTACCGGATGGGGCACCGTTTCCCCGGTCACCTGATCGAGCAGATCACCCGGGTCGCACCGGCGGAGGCGGGGCGGCGGATGAGGCTCGGCGCGATGGTCCGCGAACCGACCACGTTGGACGGCACGCCGCTGCCGCCCCTGTATTCGCATGTCGCGGCAGCACTGGCTTGTGGGCAGCTCGGTGCGGATGCGGCCGCAATGATCACCCAGAACCTGCAGCAGGCCGCCGGACGCTCTGCGCCGGATGATCTGTTCGAGGCCGAGCGGTGCCTGGTCGACCGGGCCCGGGAGGATTCCGCGGACCTGATCGGTATTCTGGCCCGGCTGTGGCGGGACACCCTCGATGCCGACGGTGCCGAACCCCGAGACGAGGACCTGCGAATGCGACGGGAGGTCAGGCTCGGGCGTGAACGGGGCGGCATGACCCCCCTGCACGGCCAGCTCGACCCGGTCGGGGCCGCCAGGTTCAAGGCCGTGCTCGACTCCTACTCCGCCCCCGGATGCTCACCCCGCTTCCGCGAGGAGTCCGCTGACGATGCGGTGGACGACGATGCGGTGGACGGCGACGCGCAGGGCGACGATTCGCTGCCGGAGACTCGCACGCCGGGGCAGCGCAACTGCGACATTATGCTCGGGGTGATCACCGCCGGCATGGCCGCCGACGACACCACTCCGAAAAGCAAAACCACCATCGTGCTCACCCTGCGGGCCGACGACTACAGCTCCGGCACTGGGGTTGCTTGGCTGTCCGGGGTCCAGGAACCGATCTCCACCCAACACGCCCAGGAACTGTCGTGCGATGCCGAGATCCGCCTCATGCGACTCGGCCAGCACGGCGACATCCTCTCCCTCGGCCTATCCCGCCGACTCTTCACCCCCACCCAACGCCTCGCGTTGACCGTCAGAGACGGCGGATGCGTCTGGCCTAACTGCGGAGCACCGCCGGCCTGGTGTGACGCCCATCACGCCATCCCCTGGAGCCGCGGCGGCCCCACCGACGTGAACAACGGAGTGCTCCTTTGCCCGGCGCACCACCACCTGCTCCACCACAGCGACTTCACCCTCGTCATGCGGCACGGAATCCCCCACCTCACCCCACCCAAGCACCTCAACCCCACCGGACGAGAATGGCGAGTCGGCCGATCACGGATCACCACCGTCCTGAAACGGTGAAGGACGACAGTAGCTTCATGGCTCAACCGGTGAAGCCCAAATACAACCTTCGCCAGCTAGACGAGCGAGCCCAACTGGAGCGGGTGATTGCCGTGGTTATCGCCAACTCACCCTCGAATACCACGGCGGACGCATGATCCTTGGCATCTGCGGCCAACATCGCGTCAAACCAACGGCGAAGAACCACCGTCAATTTACATCGAGAAGCCGAGCGCCCTCATCATGTCGCGCCCGTCGTCGGTGATGTTCTGCGGGCCCCACGGCGGCATCCACACCCAGTTGATGCGGAACTGCTCGACCACTCCGTCCAGGGCCTCCGCCGTCTGTTCCTCGATGACATCGGTGAGTGGGCAGCCGGCCGAGGTCAGCGTCATGCTGATGATCAGCGCGTGGTTCTCGTCGTCCCAGGCGAGATCGTAAATCAGGCCGAGGTCGACGATGTTGACGCCGAGCTCGGGATCCATGACGCCCTTCAGCGCCTCCTCGACCTGGTCGAAGAGTGCAGGAGCCAGTGCAACAGCCATGTTTCTAGCCTACTTTTGACTCGGCGAGAAAGCGATCGTAGCCTTCGTTTTCAAGGCGATCGGCCAGCTCAGGACCGCCCTGTTCCGCCACTCGTCCGTTGACGAAGACGTGGACGAAGTCCGGTGTGATGTAGCGCAGGATGCGGGTGTAGTGGGTAATCAGCAGCAAGCCGAGACCGGTGTTCTCCTTGGCACGATTGACCCCTTCCGCGACGATCTTGAGGGCGTCGACGTCGAGGCCTGAGTCGGTCTCGTCCAGCACCGCGAACCGGGGTTTCAGCAACTCCAGCTGCAGGATCTCGTGACGCTTCTTCTCACCGCCGGAGAAACCTTCGTTGACGTTCCGGTCCGCGAAGGTCGGGTCCATCCGCAGGTTCTCCATCGACTCGCGGATGCTCTTCATCCAGCCACGAATGGGCGGTGCCTCACCATCGATCGCGGTCTTGGCGGTGCGGAGGAAGTTCGACACCGCGACGCCGGGGATCTCGACCGGGTACTGCATGGCGAGGAAGAGTCCGGCGCGGGCGCGAGCGTCCACGGTCATGGACAGCAGGTCAGCGCCGTCGAGCGTGATCGTGCCGCTCTCGACGTGATATTTCGGATGCCCCGCGATCGTATAGGCGAGCGTTGACT
>JAODMG010000056.1 GCA_025464895.1 Microbacteriaceae bacterium
GACGCCGGACGGTCACGGTCGCCTGGAGCTCTTCGAGTACATCCACCCCGAAGCGATCGAGTCACAGCCCACCCGTCCCAACGAGATTGGCATGCACCGCGTGGCCTTTTCAGTCGACGACATCGACAAAGCCCTCGAGATAGCCGCGCGCCACGGATGCCATCCGCTTCGCGGCGTGGCGACCTATGAGGACGTTTACAAGCTCAGTTACATTCGCGGTCCAAGCGGCATCATCGTGATGCTCGCCGAGGAGCTGAAGAAGGACTGACGGGTCAAGGGAACTCTCGTCGCGGCCGATAGTCGCACAGTCGGCGGAGACGATTCCGGGGGAATCGACGCTGTGGCGTCGATCATTCTTTCTGGGCTCGGCGAAAGAGCTTTGCTCTTTTGTGCGAGCCCCCTGTCGGATTCGAACCGACGACCCCCGCTTTACAAGAGCGGTGCTCTGGCCAACTGAGCTAAGGGGGCGACGGTTATCCATAGTAATGGTCGTCAGGCGTGGGTTTCGTCTGGCCTCCGATGTGCCTGGCAGGGCGGCCGGAGGAGCCGAGATCGGGCAGCGAATCGCCGCGCTCAGAGCGCGGTGAGGAACTCCCGCGGGTCGATCTCGACCTTCGAACCCTCGCGGGCGCCGTCCGGACGGCCGCCGATGTAGAGCCAGCCGAAGAGTTGCTCGTTGTCGGCGAGCCCGTGCAGCTCGTGCACCGGCGCCGAACGGGTGAAGTTGCCCGAGCGCCACATCACGGCCCAGCCGGCCTCGTCCAGCAGCAGGCTGAGCACGTGCGCGATGCCGGATGTCGCCGCCTCCTGCTCCCATTCGTGCACCTTGAAGCTCGGCTGGTGTATCCCCACCACGGCGAGAAGCAGCGGCGCTCGCAGCGGCTTCGCCGCGAGCCTCTCGGCGTCTTCCGCGTGGAGGCCGCTGGCCTGCACCATGGCGGCGCCGAGCCTCTCGCGTGCGTCGCCTCGAAGCGAGATCAGCCTCCATGGACGCAGAGAAGCATGGTCAGCGATGGTCGCCGCCGCTTTCACAAGGGGGAGGAGCTCATCGTCGGTCGGCGCGTCGGACGTCACCTTCGGATGTGAACGACGACGCAATACGGCTTCGAGCGCCGACATCCAGCGCTTACTTCTCGTCTTCGGCGAAGGTCAGCGATAGCGAGTTCATGCAGAACCGCTCGCCGGTCGGGGTCTGCGGCGCGTCGTCGAAGACGTGCCCGAGGTGCGACCCGCATGCGGCGCAGCGCACCTCGGTGCGCACCGTGCCAAGGCTCGTGTCCGTGACCAACTCGACCGCGTTCGGGTCGATCGATTCGTAGAAGCTGGGCCAGCCACATCCGGCATCGAATTTGGTTCCGCTCCTGAACAACTCGGCGTCACAGGCCGCGCAGGTGTAGACGCCGCTGCGGGATTCGTCGAGAAGCGCGCCGGACCACGGCCGCTCGGTCGCCGCCTGCCGCAGAACCGCGAACTGGTCGGCGTCGAGACGCTCCCGCCACTCGCTGTCGGTCTTGGTGATCTTGTATGTGCCTGGCGTGGTCGTCATGCCCATCTTCCTTTCAGGAATAAGTCGTGTCTCCCATTAAACTCGCCGACATGTCCGATTGTTCCGTGCTCCGCAAATCCTGGGGTGAACTCACAACCGCCGAGCTGTACTCCATTCTCAAATTGCGCACCGATGTCTTCTTTGTCGAACAGCGCATTGATGAGGAGGAGTTGGACAACCGGGACCAGGAGCCGCAGACCGAGCATGTCTGGATCGCGGATGACCGTGGAGTCGCCGCCTATCTCCGGGTGATCGTGGATGATGTGGCCACCCACTTCGATGCGCACCGGTTGTTCGGCAGGGTCGTCGTTCGGGCAGACCGGCGGGGCGAGGGACTCGCGCAGGAGCTCATGCGCTACGTGGTGAGGGAGCACGGCCACGATGGACTGCTGCTGCACGCGCAGGAATACGTCGCGCCGCTCTATGCGAAATTCGGATTCGAGGCCTTCGGCGACCCGTACCGGGAGGCGGGCATCCAGCACATCATGATGTATCGGGCCGGCAGGCCGTGACCGGCCGCGCCGCTGATGACCGCCCGGTCGGATCGAGGCCGGGCAGTGGACGCTGCGCAGTGATGGACGCGGCGCAGTAATGGATACCGCGCGGTGAGGGACACAGCCGACTGGTATCGCGGTTTTGCCGAGGTCGATGCCCGCCATCGCTCGGCGATCTACGAGGCGTGGGCGTTCGGAATCGCCGACGATCCCGCCATGGTCGCGTTGATCGACGAGCTGCCGGAGACCCGCCGTCAGCCGAGCCTGGTCTTCGCCGTCTCGCGGCTCCTCGGGGCCGAGCCGGTCGGCTTCGACGCATTTCGCTCCTGGCTGGTAGAGAACTGGTCGAGGGTGCGCCCAGGGGTCGAGGCGAGACTCAACCAGACGAACGAACCCGGGCGCTCTGCTGCCATCCTTCCTGCCATCGCCCAGCTCCCCGGCCCGCTCGCTCTTCTCGAGGTGGGGGCCAGCGCCGGCCTGTGCCTCTACCCGGATCGGTACAGCTACCGGTACACCGGCGGCGATGGCGTCGCCACCGTCGATCCGTCCGACGGCGAGAGCGCGGTGCTGCTCGAATGCGCGATCACCGGCCCGGTTCCGGTTCCGGGCCGCCTGCCGGACGTGGTCTGGCGCGGCGGAATCGACCTGGCTCCGCTGGACGTCGCGAAGCCCGAAGACCGCGAGTGGCTGGAGACCCTGGCCTGGCCGGAGGAGGACGCACGGCGGGACCGCATCCGTTCCGCCATCGGGATCGCCCGCAACGATCCGCCGCTCCTGGTGGCCGGCGACGCGACGGATGCGCTGCTCGAGCTGGCGGGGACGGCGCCGTCGGATGCGACCCTGGTGCTGATCACGAGCGGCGTGCTGGTCTACCTTCCTTACCTGGAGCGGCTGCGCTTCATCGACCTGGCCAGGCGGCTCGATGCACGGTGGGTGTCGCTCGAGGGAGTCGCGGTGATCCCCTCTGTGCAGCAACGAGTACAGGCGCGGCTGCACCCGACCTCCGGCGGATTCGTGCTCGCGCTCGATGAGCACCCGCTGTCGTTCGGCGGTCCGCACGGGCAGAGTCTCGATTGGTTCGAGCCGGCCGCCGATTGACTCAGCAGCCGGTCGATCCGCGACCGGCCATAGGGCTTTCAGTTTCGTCCAGTAAGTCGCATCTAGGATGGCCGTGCACTAAACCGGAACGCGACGGGAACGGAGGGATGAAGTTGGGCTCACAAGCCGAAGAACTTTCTGCGCGCGACGCCAGCATCCTCGAGTTCGAACGTCAGTGGTGGAAGCACGCCGGAGCCAAAGAGGAGGCCATTCGTGCGAAATTCGGCCTCTCCGCGGCCCGGTACTATCAGATCCTGAATGCTGTGCTCGAAACTCCCGCTGCGATCGTGAGCGATCCCATGCTGGTGAAGCGATTGCGCAGGTTGAGAGACTCACGCACCGCGGCGCGATCGGCACGGATTGTCGGCACCGCGGATCCCCGCGATTCCACCGACCGATCCGGTCCGGGCGAGCACGAATTGAACAACTGAGAGAGCAATGGCGAACTATCCCCACGACAGTTTCGACAACGTCCCCGAGGACCTGCTGCGCGTCGGTGCGCATCGGGCTCCCCAAAAGAAGGGCCGGGGCTGGATCGCTTTCGCATGGGCTGCGCTCGCGACCGTCATTCTCGTCGTCATCGGGCTGTCTGCACTGTCCGGGGTGACCGGGAGGAGCTACTCGTCCCTGCCATTCCTCAGCTCGTCATCGAGCGCGGCGCCGAGCGCGACGCCCTCTCCGACGCCCACGACTGTCGCGCCGAAACTCGATCCGACCGTGCCGATCACCGTGCTCAACGGCACCCTGACGACGAACCTCGCCAATTCGGCCGCCGACTACCTGGTGAGCAAGGGGTGGACCGGAGCGGGACCGGATGTCGGCGCGCGGGCAAATGCGACTGACCAGCACATCGCGAAGACCGTCGTCTACTACACGGCGGCGGCAGACGAGGCCGCGGCCAGGCAGATCGTGAAGGACCTCGGCACGGGGACGGTCCTGCTCTCGACGGCCTTCCCGGACCGCATCACTGTGGTGCTTGGCAGCGACTACAAGCAGCCGGGTTCGTAGACTCCGCTTCGCCGTTTCTGCATCGAATGGGGCGGTTGTGTTACGCCCCTGTTTAATTCGACGAAATTTCGCTGTTCGAATATTAC
The DNA here is from genome assembly GCA_025464895.1 of Microbacteriaceae bacterium. GTDB lineage: Bacteria > Actinomycetota > Actinomycetes > Actinomycetales > Microbacteriaceae > Parafrigoribacterium_A. Next base: position 4,233 of record JAODMG010000056.1, read on the forward strand.
AAATACAAATTACCCCTCCCGCTGCGCCTGAAACGTGGTTATTATCTGGTTCAGTTCGGCGCTGGCAACACCGCACGTGCCGCGGATACACAGCAGGGGAGTAACACATGGCGAATGGAACCGTGAAGTGGTTCAACGCTGAAAAGGGCTACGGTTTCATCACCGTCGACGGCGGAGCACAGGACGTTTTCGTCCACTACTCCGCGATCGACATGGGTGGATACAAGGTTCTTGAAGAGGGCCAAAAGGTGAGCTTCGAGGTCGGCACCGGTCAGAAGGGCCCCCAGGCAGAGTCGGTGCGCCTGGCGCAGTAGACACACGCATTCGAGCCACACCTCGACCAACGCCGTCCGAACCCTCGGGCGGCGTTAGTCTGTGCCCATGGTGCAGACCGCAGTGATGCGAAGGGAACAATGGCGACCGACCACGGTGGTCGCGGTCGCCGCGATCCTCGCGATCGCGGTGTCCGGATGCGTCGCGGACGCACCGAAGCCGAAGCCGGACCCGACCTCAAGCTACATCTCGACCTACAAGACCCCTGCGGCGACAGCACTCGCGCCGTTGCGGGGCACAACCGTTCCGGCAGGCTCGCTCAGCAACGCGTCCATTGCCGCGAAAATCGACAATCATCCCGACGCGCGGCCGCAGGTGGGTCTCGAGCGCACCGATCTGCTCTTCGAAGAGTTGGTCGAGGGCGGTTTGACCCGGTACGTCGCGGTCTGGCAGTCCGACATCCCCGATCTCCTCGGTCCGGTACGGTCGATTCGACCGATGGATCCGAACATCATCTCGCCGCTCGGGGGCATCGTCTGCTATTCGGGAGGCCAGGAGCGTTTCGTCGCGCTGATGCGCAAGACGCCGGTCTACAACGCCATTCACGGGCAGCCGGACACCGCATCGACCTTCTATCGCACACCGACCAAGAAGGCCCCGCACAACGTGCTGGTCAAGGCCAAGGAGCTACTGGCCCAGCACTCGTCGATTCCCGCCCCGGCGCAACAATTCGCGTTCGCCCTCGACGTGCCGTCATCCACCGCGGCGAAGGATGGAAAGCCGACGGCCACGATCAACTACAAATTTTCGACCGTCACGAGCGGTTCGTGGACCTGGGATGCGGCAGCGAAGGCGTTCCTGCGCAAGCAGGCTGGCGTGGTCGACACCGACTCGGCCGGTGCCCAGCTCAAGGCGACGAACGTCGTGGTGATCCGGGTGCCGGTGACCGATGATCAGAACGTTCCTAGGACCGAGATGATCGGTGGGGGAGAGGCCTGGGTGTCGTCAGGAGGGGCAACGGTGCATGCCCACTGGGAGAAGCGATCGGCGACCGATCCGATCCGACTCGTCGACGACAACGGAGTGACGATTCGCCTCGCGGCGGGAAACAGCTGGATCGAGCTGGTTCCGCTCGCCGGCGCGGTCGAGTTCGTCGGGCCCGCGACGCCTTAAAGCAGCGATCAGCTCACTTGCACTCTCAGGTGGAGAGTGCCAGAATCATTTAGCACTCCTATGTTGTGAGTGCCAAAGCTGTTGCAATTTCCTGACGTCCGGGAGGGACGAGAAACACACATGGCAAAGATCATTGCTTTCAACGAAGAGGCCCGTCGCGGCCTCGAGCGCGGCCTGAACATTCTTGCTGACGCGGTAAAGGTGACGCTTGGCCCACGCGGTCGCAACGTCGTCCTCGAGAAGAAGTGGGGCGCGCCCACCATCACGAACGATGGTGTGTCGATTGCCAAGGAGATCGAGCTCGACGACCCGTACGAGAAGATCGGTGCGGAGCTCGTCAAAGAGGTCGCCAAGAAGACGGATGACGTCGCGGGCGACGGAACCACCACCTCGGTCGTTCTCGCCCAGGCCCTGGTCCGCGAAGGCCTGCGCAACGTCGCAGCCGGCGCCGACCCGATCAGCCTCAAGCGCGGTATCGAGAAGGCCGTGACGGCCGTCATCGAGGCGCTCGTCGCCGGCGCGAAGGAGATCGAGACCAAGGAAGAGATCGCGGCCACCGCATCCATCTCCGCTGGTGACCCCGAGATCGGCGCTCTCATCGCAGAGGCTATCGACAAGGTCGGCAAGGAGGGTGTTGTCACCGTCGAGGAGTCGAACACCTTCGGCACCGAGCTCGAACTGACCGAGGGCATGCGCTTCGACAAGGGCTTCCTGTCGGCATACTTCGTCACCGACCCTGAGCGCCAGGAAGCGGTCTTCGAAGACCCGTACATCCTGATCGTCAACTCGAAGGTCTCGAACATCAAGGACCTCCTGCCGATCGTCGACAAGGTGATCCAGTCGGG
>JAODMG010000232.1 GCA_025464895.1 Microbacteriaceae bacterium
CTCCCTCGGTGACGGCAGCAAGTTCGCCGGCGCCTCGGTCACGATCGACCGCACCCCCGGTGCGACCCCGCTCAGCGGGCCGCTCGTCACCTCCACGAGCGTCGCGCTCGCGGGCGCGACCACGCCAAATCTCTGCATCGCGGGATCGCTCGATCCCACCCTCGCCAAAGACAAGATCGTCGTCTGCGAACGCGGTGTCAACAACCGCGTCGCAAAGTCGGCGGAGGTCGCCCGTGCCGGCGGCATCGGCATGATCCTGGTGAATGTCGTGCCCGGTTCGACAGACCTCGACCCGCACAGCGTGCCGACGGTGCACCTCGACGCGCAGTACCACGACCGCGTGCTCGCCTATGCCGCGACGGCGGGCGCCACGGCGACCTTCACGCCGGACAACACCTCCGACTACACCCCGCCGACACCGCAGGTCGCCGGCTTCTCGTCGCGCGGCCCTGTGCTCGCCGACGGCAGCGACGTACTCAAGCCGGACGTGACAGCACCCGGTGTCGCGATCATCGCGGATGGAGCGAACGCCGCAGGGGCCGACCCGACCTTCCAGTTCCTCTCCGGGACCTCGATGGCCGCGCCGCACATCTCCGGTCTTGCGCTGCTCTACCTTGGCGAGCGCCCGAACGCGACCCCCGCCGAGATCAAGTCGGCCATGATGACCACTGCCTACGACACCAAGGACGGCGCCGGCAATGCCGTGACCGATCCCTTCGTGCAGGGTGCGGGCCACGTAGATCCGACGAAGTTCTTCGCCCCGGGCCTGCTCTACCTCAACGCCCTTCCGGACTGGCTCGCCTACATCCAGGGCATCGGATACGACGTTGGCGTCACCCCGATCGACCCGAGCAATCTCAACCTCGCTTCGATCGCGATCGGCTCGCTCACAGCATCCGAAACCATCACGCGCAGCGTGACGTCGACGCAAGCCGGCGATTTCAGTGCGACGGTCGCTGTGCCCGGTATCGACGCGGTCGTGACACCCGCGACGCTCAGTTTCGGCGCAGCAGGCGAGACGAAGAGCTTCACCGTGAAATTCACCAGGACGGATGCCCCGCTCGACGCGTTCACGACCGGCTCGCTCACCTGGACCAGCGGCTCGACCGCCGTGCGCAGCCCCATCGCGATCCGGCCCGTCACGATCGTGGCTCCGGCCTCCGTCAGCGGCACCGGAACGTATGGAGCCGTCGACGTGACGGTGACGCCCGGCGGCGATGGGGACATCCCGCTGACCACGACGGGACTCACGGCGGGAACCCTGCAGCCGGACCCGACGGGAACTGCGCCCGGCCATTCGGGTGCGGGCGCCACCGGTGACGCCTTCGACTACAGGGTGACCGTGCCGGCAGCGACGAAGTATGCGCGCTTCGATCTCGACTCGCTCGACAATTCGGCGGACCTCGACCTCGTGGTCTACCTGCTGGATGCCGGTGGCAACCCGGTCGCCGGCTGGCAGTCCGCCACGGGCTCGGCCGACGAGCAGGTGAACCTGCTCGCTCCAGAGGCCGGTACCTATCTCGTGGAGGTCTCCGTCTACTCGGCGCCGGCCAACACCCAGTTCGATCTTCGGACCTATTCGGTGCTCGATGGTGGAGCGGCGCTGACCCTGAACCCGGCCGTCATCGCCGGAAAGCAGGGTGTGCCTGCGACCTACAACGCATCATGGGCCGCACTCCAGCCGTTCACGAGCTATCTCGGTCTCGTCGGCTACGGCAACACCGGGGCGTACACGGTGGTCGGTGTCGTCACGAAAGAGGATGTGAAACCCGGTACGCCGGTCAACACCTCGCCTCCGACGATCACCGGCACTCCGGAGGTGGGCAGGACCCTCACGGCGAGCCCGGGAACCTGGGATGTCGCGGGGTTGACCTTCGCCTACCAGTGGCAGGCGGATGGTGCGGACATCCGCGGCGCGACGAAGGCGAGCTACCGCGTGGCCGCCGCCGACCAGGGCAAGGCCATCACGGTGGTCGTCACCACCGCCAAGGGCGATCTTCCGCAAGGGAAAGCGACCTCCGCCGCGGTGACGATCAAATTCGCCTCTGCGACAAGCCTTTCGTTGAGCAAGCAGGCGCTGTTCTCCTGGCAACGTGCGACGGCGACGATCAAGGTCGCCTCTGGCGCTGCGACGCTACCGAGCGGCAAGGTCGTCGTGACACTGAATGGCCGAACCCTCACCGAGTTGCCTATCGCGGCCGGCTCGACGGGTGTGCTCAGCTACGAGCTGCCCAATGAGGACCGTGGCGTCTATCAGGTTCGGGCGACCTTCATCCCCGACGGGGACACCGTGGCCGGTTCCGTGAGTCCGGTCAGGCGTTTCGTGGTGCTCTTCTAGGGGGTCAGGCCCACTCGTAGTAGGAGTCCTCGACGCGTCGGCCGGTGTCGAGCCGTCCGATCGAGGCCATCTCCTCGTCCGCGAGTTCGAAGCCGAGCACGTCGAGGTTCTCCGCGATCCGCTCTATGGTCGCCGACTTGGGCAGAGGTATCGTGCCGAGCTGCAGGTGCCAGCGCAGGATCACCTGCGCCTCGGTCGCTCGATGGTTCGCGGCGATCGCCCGAATCGCATCGGTGCCGAAGGCCAGGCCGCGGGCGAGGGGAGACCATGCCTGGGTCGCGATGCCGCGCTTCGCATGGAACGCACGCAGGGCCGGCTGCGCGTTGAGCGGATGGAGCTCGACCTGGTTGACGCTCGGCACCGTCCC
>JAODMG010000072.1 GCA_025464895.1 Microbacteriaceae bacterium
CGAAGAAAGTGGCAATGACATCCCACACCGGATAGACGACGAGAAGGATGCCCGCGACCAGGCTCGGTGTCGAACCGCCGAGGGCTGAGGATGCGAGCGAGAAGACCAGCACAACCCAGACGACGGAAAACACGACGCGAACGAAATACAGGGTGCGCAGCGATCGCGCAGTCTCACCGACCCCTGATGCTACTGAGATATCTGACATTGACATTTCCGATCGTTGAAGGTCACATTGTGAACAACGAGACACCGTCAACAATCGTTCAGTTGGGGTCACCGACCTGCTTCGCGGAACGCCGCACCCTCGAAACTGCGCCGGCGCGGTCAGGGGCGGCGGAGGGACGCGACCAGGGCCGAGATGTGAACGCTGGGTTCGAGCTGCAACTCTTTTCGCAGCAGCGCGCGGTACCGATCGAACACCCTGAGGGCCTCCGACTGGTTTCCTTCGGCGAGGTGGACACGGATGAGCGCCGCATGTCCGCTTTCCCGGAGGGGTTCACCGTTCATGGCAGCCCTGGCCGCGCTTGCGGCTTCGGCAAGACGGTTGCGCGCAATCAGGAGGCGCGACTGCGCTTCGAGCGCGTGCATCCGCAGTTGTCGCCAGTCTTCGGCGACCGGGATGACCCAATCGTCAAACCAGTCCGGGAGCAGCTCACGAGAGAGCCTGGCCACCGACGATTGGCTGAGGTCAGCCTCAAGGAGGGATTCGACCGGACCCAGGAGGCGCGCTGCGCTAGCTCGGGCCTCGTGAAGGTCGACGCGCACGGAATCAAGAAGCCTCAGTCCGGCCGTCTCGGACAGGATGGACTCCCGCAGGGGAACCTCCAGTCGCCAGAGCGCCGAGCGCAGACTTTCGCCGGCACGTTCCTGTGACGCTTCCGGCCACATCGTTCCCGCGATCGTCGCCCGAGCTGCCGACCGACCGTGAAGTGCCAGGAACGTCAACAGGCGTTGGGTGCCGAGTGACAGCGGGCCAACCTCCCGGTCATCCACGCGCACGGAGAAAGCGCCGAGCAGGAAGATCTCGCTCATGCGATGTCCGCGCCCCGAAGTCGAAGGCGCGCGCGCAGAAAGCAACGGCGACTAAGCCGGGTTGCGTCGGATATCTGCGTCATCGGGAGCTCCTACGGCGATGCTAGTGCAACGCGATAGGTCGCGAAAAGCATGACAGAGGCGCTCCCCGAAGAGCGCCTCCACCGACATTCATGAAGAGTGCGGGCCAAAACTGCTTCGAGAGGAATCGTGCTTCTCTCGAACGTGAACTCCCGGTGCTTAGCGTTGCAGTTTCACCACGTACGAACTTCATCGCGAAGGACCCTTCGCGACGTCATTGTCTCGTCAGGCACGTGACCTGTCCGGCACGGCAGCGTGACAGCATGACGCACGGCGTTGGCGCCCAGGAACCCGCGAACTCCGGCATGACACTGCAGCTCCGCGTCCCGGGACTACGACTACTACTGCGCGACGATGGACAGGTGACACTCGACAGCGCGATGGACGACTTCTTCGTCTACCTCTCCGCGGAACGCGGCTTCAGCGCCAATACGGTTCGTTCCTACCGCTCCGACCTGTCGCAGCTCGTCGAATTCGCCGCCGACCATGGCGCGCTCGAGGCGGACGAGCTGTCGCTGGAACTGCTCAGGGACTGGCTGTGGGCAGGGGCGCAGTCCGGGCTGGCGAAATCCTCCCTCGCGAGGCGGTCCGCTGCCGCGCGCAGCCTCAGTGCCTGGTTGACCCGCACCGCTCGTTCGAGCACGGATGCCGCGGCGCGACTGAAAGCGCCGAAAGCCGACCAGCACCTCCCGCGAGTACTCACTCGCGACCAGGTCGATGGAATCCTCGCCGGCCTAGCGCTCGGGGCGGACGCGGGGGATCCTGTGGCGATTCGAAACCTGGCGGTGGTCGAGCTGCTCTACGCCTCGGCTCTCCGGGTGAGCGAATTGACCGGGCTGGACCTGGGCAGCGTCGACCTGGAGCGGCTCACCGTCCTGGTGGTGGGAAAGGGCGCGAAGGAGCGGGTCGTTCCGTTCGGCGTACCGGCGAAAAACGCGATACTCCGCTACCTGCGATCGGCTCGGCCGGTGCTCGTCGCGACGGCCAGGACTCCGACGGCCGGGACTCCGACGCCGGCGCTTTTTGTCGGCCCGCGCGGAGGGCGACTCGGAACCCGTGCCGTGTACGCGCTGGTCTCCGGTCTGCTGGCCGAGATCCCCGGCAGCGGACCGTCCGGCCCGCACGCTCTGCGGCACACGGCGGCCACCCACCTGTTGGACGGGGGAGCGGATCTTCGCGCGGTCCAGGAGTTCCTCGGACACGCGAGCCTTGGCACCACTCAGATTTACACCCATGTGTCGATGGAGAGGCTCAGGGAGAGCTACACCGCGGCCCACCCGCGCGCCTGACCGCATCAGCGAAACGCCGAGCCCGAACGAGGTCAGCGAAATCCCCTGGTCGGCAGCAGGATCGATCGTGCCACTCCTCCCAGGTAGTTCAATGGAGACACGTACTGCCCGTGCAGTCGCACCCCGAAATGCAAGCACGCGCTGTCGCAGTGGCCCTGGCCGAGCATGTCTACTGCTCCGAGCATGTCAACTGCGCCGAGCATGCCGACTACATCGCCGCGCCGGACGACGGTTCCTTCAGTGAGCTCGGAGAGCACCGGTTCGAAACTGGAGATCAGCGCTCCATCGTGCTCGATCGAGAGCACCGGGCGACCGGCGACCATCCCCGAGAAGTGGACGACACCATCCGAAGGCGACCGGATGTCCGCGCCGGCGGTCGAGGCGATGTCGATACCCCGATGGCCAGCGCCGTATTCGGACTCCGGTGCGATGAACGGGCGGACGATGAGCCGCGGTGGTGCGACCGGCCAGTCCCAGGCCGGGGCACTGGCGGCGGACGCAGGGGAAGCGGCCGGTGGCGTGGTGGCCATCGGAACGAACAAGACACAGAGCGCGAACGTGAGCCGGATCGACTTCGACGATGATGGGAGCCGCATGGATTCCAGCGTGGACTCCTATTCCGGAGAAACGGCGGTCGGCCGCCCGATCGGTGAGGTGGTCCACGACGCTTACGCGGTGAAGGAGCGGTGCTACACTTTTCGGAGCACTCCGCGAGTCGGGGTGACTACGCGTGCCCGCACGTGTTCGCAGGAAACGTGTTTCCAAGAACACACCACCGCATCCACTCAGTCCTGAGGTTAGCAATGACCGGGGCGGATGCGCGCCGGGTACCAGGATTCGCGCCAACCGGTGCGATAACAACTGAGTGAGCACTGTGCTGTTTGTGCAGCCGTGCCAGAAAAGGAGACGGCAATGGCCGTTGTCACCATCCGCCAGCTGCTGGACAGCGGCGTTCATTTCGGACACCAGACCCGTCGGTGGAACCCGAAGATGAAGCGATTCATCCTGACCGAGCGTTCGGGCAGCCACATCATCGACCTGCAGCAGTCGCTGGCCTTCATCGACAAGACCTACGACTACGTCAAGGACACCGTCGCCCACGGCGGCACGATCCTCTTCGTCGGTACCAAGAAGCAGGCCCAGGGCGCTATCGCCGAGCAGGCCCAGCGGGTCGGCCAGCCGTACGTCAACCAGCGTTGGCTCGGTGGACTTCTCACCAACTTCCAGACCGTGTCGAAGCGCCTGGCCCGCATGAAGGAACTCGAAGAGGTCGACTTCGACGACACCACCAAGGGTTACACCAAAAAGGAGCTGCTCATCCAGCGCCGCGAGCTGGTCAAGCTGCAGCGTTCGCTCGGCGGTATCCGTAACCTCACGAAGACCCCATCCGCGATCTGGATCGTCGACACCAAGAAGGAGCACCTCGCGATCGACGAGGCGCACAAGCTCGGCATCCCGGTCATCGCGATCCTCGACACCAACTGCGACCCTGACGAGGTTCAGTACCCGATCCCGGGTAACGACGACGCCATCCGTTCCGTCGGCCTGCTGACGCGCATCGTCGCGGATGCCGCGGCCGAGGGACTCATCCAGCGTCACCAGAAGGCTGAAGAGGGCAACGTTTCCGCCGTCGAGCCGCTGGCCGAGTGGGAAGCCGAGCTTCTCGCCGGCGGCGCGACTCCGGCAGCCGAGGAGGCTGCGGTCGAGGCCGTTGTCGCCAAGGAGACCGAGGCCGAGGTTGCGGAGACCATCGCCGAGACCGTCGTAGCGGATGCCGTCGAGGCACCGCTGCCGGTCGAGGAGAACGACGCGGACGCCGAGGCGGACGCCAGCATCGAGGCTGCAACCAGCGATGCCGTCCCGACCCACAAGGTCGAGTCGGACGAGCACGCCGAGGAGCGACTCGAGGCCGAGGCCACCACCGAGGAGAAGACCCCGAAGGCCGCGGCCAAGCCGGCAGCCGCAAAGAAGACTCCGGCTCCCGCTGACGCCGCAACCGACAAGAACTAAGGATCACTGATGGCAGATTTCAGCCTGGAAGACCTCAAGACCCTGCGTGAGCGCCTTGGCACCGGCATGGTTGAGACGAAGAACGCGCTCGTCGAGGCGGGCGGTGACCTCGAGAAGGCCACCGAGCTGCTGCGCCTGCGCGGGGCTAAGAGCAACGCGAAGCGCTCGGACCGCTCCACCAGCGAGGGCCTCATCGCGGCCAAGGAGAACGGTGGCGTTACGACGCTGATCGAACTCGCCTGCGAGACCGACTTCGTTGCCAAGAGCGACAAGTTCGTGAGCCTCGGCGACAAGGTCCTCGACGCCGTCGCCGCTGCTGGCGCGAAGACCGTCGACGAGGCGCTCGCCGCCCCGGCAGGCAGCCAGACCGTCGCCGAACTCATCGGGGACGAGGCCGCGATTCTCGGCGAGAAGGTGGAGCTTCGACGTGTTGCTCTCATCTCCGGCGAGAAGTTCGCGATCTACCTCCACAAGACGAACAAGGACCTGCCACCGCAGGTCGGCGTTGTCGTCGGATACTCGGGCGACGACGCGGAGACCGCTCGCAGCATCGCGCAGCACATCTCCTTCGCCGATCCGCAGTACCTGACCCGCGACGACGTTCCTGCGACGGATGTCGAGAACGAGCGTCGCATCGTCGAGGAGATCAGCCGCGGTGAGGGCAAGCCTGAGGCCGCCCTTCCGAAGATCATCGAGGGTCGCGTCACCGCGTTCTTCAAGCAGGTTGCCCTGCTCGAGCAGGACTACGCCAAGGACAACAAGGTGTCTGTCGGCAAGGTCGTCTCGGATGCCGGACTCACGGTGAGCGAATTCGCTCGCTTCAAGGTCGGCGCGTAACACTATCCGGCGGGCGACGCTGTCATCGGACCGTGTCGCCAGTCACTCGAATGGGCTCGATCCGCTTCGGCGATCGGGCCCATTTGTGGGTGGCAGGGCCGGGTGGTACTACGCGTGACGTGCAAGCGTCCGTGTTCGACGCACTACCCTGAGATGGGCACGACGCACGTCGGCAGAGGGAGCGACAATGACATCCGAGACTCGCAAAAGACGGGTTCTACTCAAGCTCTCAGGTGAAGCATTCGGCGGCGGGTCGCTCGGTGTGAACCCCGATGTCGTCGCGGATCTGGCCAAGGAGATCGCCGCAGCATCCGCGGATGCCGAAATCGCGATCGTCGTCGGTGGTGGCAACTTCTTCCGCGGAGCGGAGCTGTCCCAGCGCGGTATGGATCGCGGACGCGCAGACTACATGGGCATGCTCGGCACGGTCATGAACGCGCTCGCCCTGCAGGACTTCCTCGAGCAGGCTGGGGCCGCGACCCGCGTGCAGTCCGCCATCTCGATGACGCAGGTCGCCGAGCCGTACATCCCCCGTCGCGCGGAGCGGCACCTCGAAAAGGGGAGAGTGGTCATCTTCGGTGCCGGCGCCGGCCTGCCCTACTTCTCCACCGACACTGTCGCGGCGCAGCGAGCGCTCGAGATCGACGCCCAGGTCGTGCTGGTTGCGAAGAACGGCGTCGACGGAGTGTACGACTCCGACCCGCGCACCAACGGCGCAGCGCAGAAGATCGACGAGATTACCTACCAGGAGGCGCTGGTGCAGGGCCTCAAGGTCGTCGACTCGACGGCGTTCAGCCTGTGCATGGACAACGCGATGCCCATGGTGGTCTTCGGGATGCAGCCGGCGGGCAACTTGACCAAGGCCATCCGCGGCGATCGAATCGGTACGCTCGTTCGTCGGTAGCGCTCGTTCACCTCGGGCCTCGCGTCCCTTCGCGATCGTGGCGCACGGGTGGCATTGGAGGGGCTTCGCCTCCGACAACAGCGGCGACCAGGTCGGTCGGCGGCCCGCGAACAGTTAAGCTACAAGCGGCAGCAAACTTCTGAAGGAGAACCGTGATCAGCGACGTACTGGCCGAGGCCAAAGACAAGATGCAGAAGTCGCTCGAAGCGGCGAAAGAAGACTTCGCCAATGTGCGCACCGGCCGCGCCAACCCGGCGTTATTCCAGAAGATCCCGGTCGACTACTACGGAACCCCGACGCCGCTCGGGCAGCTGGCCGGCATGAACAACCCAGAGGCGAGGGTCCTCGTCGTCACGCCGTACGACAAGGGCGCGCTCAAGGAGATCGAGCGTGCGATCGTCACCGCGCCGAACCTCGGTGCCAACGTCGGCAACGACGGCACGATCATCCGCGTCACCCTGCCGGAACTCACCGAGGATCGCCGCAAGGAGTTCGTGAAGATCGTACGGGCGAAGGCGGAAGATTCTCGGGTGTCGATCCGCAACATCCGGCGCAAGCTCAAGGACGATCTCGACGCGCTGAAGAGCGAGGTCGGCGACGACGAAGTCAGCCGGGCCGAGAAGGAGCTGGAAGCGGTCACCAAGACGCACATTGACGCGATCGACGACGCGCTCAAGAGAAAAGAATCGGAACTTCTCGAGGTCTGATGACGGATGCCCC
>JAODMG010000234.1 GCA_025464895.1 Microbacteriaceae bacterium
GACACGACGATCGCCGACCTGGCCGTGGCGACGGATGCCGGACAGATCAAGACCGGTGCCCCCGCCCGCAGCGAGCGGGTGGCCAAGTACAACCAGCTCCTGCGCATCGAGGAGGAGCTGGGAGACGCCGCGACCTACGCGGGCCGCGGCGCGTTTCCGCGCTTCGCGGCATAGGCGCTCCTCAGCGGATTTGGCGAGCACCCCATTTAGGCTTCTCTCATGACGAGGCAGCCGAGGGTCGAGCGCGCGAAAACGACACGTGTGCCGGTGCGGCTTCCCGAGGAGTCCGCATCGGGGCAGTGGCTCCGCAGCATCCGTCTGTCGGGTTTTGCGATCACGGCACTGTTCCTCATCGTGCTCTTCGTGGTGGTGCTCGCACCGTCGCTCAAGATCCTGATCGACCAGCGGCAGCAGATCGCGGCGCTGCAGGCTTCTGTACAGGCCGCGAAGAACGCCGTCGGCGACCTCACGGCGCAGAAAGCGCGTTGGAGCGACCCCAACTACGTCGAAGCGCAGGCTCGTGGGCGACTCAATTATGTCTTTCCCGGTGACTACAGCTATCTCGTGTTGGACGACACGGGGGCCGCGGCCGGAACGACTGCGAACGGCCAGCCGATCAGCGACAAGATCCAGACCACCGAGGTGGACTGGGTCGGCTCGCTGCTGTCGTCGGTGTTCACAGCGGGCCTGACGGATGCTCCGGCCGACAAGATCGTCGCGCCTGTGATCGGAAACAAATGAACAGGCCGCCGTTCGATCCGCCCGACGAGTCCGAGATCGCGATCGTGTCCCGGCAGATCGGTCGTCCGGCGAGGAACGCGATCGGCATCGCGGCACGCTGCGTCTGCGGAGCGCCGACCGTCGTCGCCACGGGTCCGAGACTCGACGACGGCACGCCGTTCCCTACGCTCTATTACCTGACTCATCCGGCGGCGACCGCCGCGATTTCCACCCTCGAGGCGACCGGCGTCATGCCGAAGTTCGCGGCGCTCCTGGACGATGAATCCACGGCGACGGCGTATCGAGCAGCACATGAGTCCTACATCGCAGACCGCGAGAGCCTCGAGTACGTGGCCGAGATCGAGGGGGTCTCGGCGGGCGGGATGCCGAAGCGGGTCAAATGCCTGCACGCGCTCGCCGCGCATGCGCTGGCCGCCGGCCCGGGCGTGAACCCGATCGGCGACCTCGCGCTCGAGTGGGCCGAGTGGACGCCAACGGTCTGCGAGTGCGCAGACTACGAGAGCTCCGACGGATGAACCGAGCGCGTTGGCTCGCCGGCATCGCAGTGCTGGGGGTCGTCGCTTCGGTGCTCGCGTCAAGCGTGTTCATAGCGGCTCCGGCATCCGCCGACGCCATCCGCGATCGCGAGTACTGGCTCACGAGTTATGGCATCACCAAGGCATGGAACACCACGAAGGGTGCCGGCGTCACCGTTGCGGTGATCGACACCGGCATCGACGGCAGCCATCCGGATCTGACCGGCACGGTGGTCGGTGGCACGGATGTCTCGGGGATCGGCGCCGCGAACGGCCAGAAGCCGATCGGCGCCGACAGCCAGCACGGCACGATGGTCGCCTCGATGCTCGCCGGGCACGGCCACGGAGCGGGCGACGGCGTCATCGGTGTCGCACCCGGGGCGAAACTCCTCGCGGTCTCGGTGGGGTTCGGCGTCGGGTCGTCCGATTCGGATGACCAGATCGCCAAAGCGGTGCGCTGGTCGGTCGACAACGGTGCAGACATCATCAACATGTCGCTCACCCGCAACACGCTGGACTGGCCGACGAGTTGGGACGACGCCTTCCTCTATGCGATGGAACACGGCGTCATAGTCGTCGCAGCCGCCGGCAACCGGGGGAGCGGCACGACCGAGGTCGGGGCCCCCGCAACGATGCCGGGAGTCGTCGTCGTGGCCGGGGTCGATCGCAACGGCAAGGCGAGCTTCGACGCATCGTCCCAGGGGATCACGCTGTCGGTGGCGGCCCCCAGCGAAGACCTCGTCGGAGCGGCGCCGGGCGCCGGCTATTATGCGTGGGCGGGCACGAGCGGGGCCACGCCGCTCGTCGCCGGCGTTCTCGCGCTCATCAAGGCGTCGCACCCGGGTCTCAGCGCGGGCAACATCATCAATCGGCTCACGGCGACGGCGACTCCGGCCGGGGATGCCATCGTCTATGGCAGCGGCCTCATGAACGCCTCGGCGGCGGTGACCGCATCCGTCCCCTCCGTGAAGACGAATCCGGCTGACGACCTGAAGAACTGGATCAGACTCAACCGTCGCGCTGTTTCTCCATCGACGCCCATTCCGACCGACACCGTGACCCCGAAACCGACGCCGATTCCCGCGGCCGCACCGGCCAGTCCGTTCGGGCGGGTGCTGCCCTCGGTCGGCTCTCTGAGGGATGTCGGAGTGCCGCTGCTCGTCTATCTGGCCTTTGCCGCGTTGCTCTTCTTCCTGTCCCGGGCAGCAGTGTGCGCGTTCAGGAGGGCTCGACGCAAGTAGTAGATTGTAGGTCGTGCCCAAAATCCTGATCGTCGGCGGCGGCTACGCCGGTTTCTATACGGCCCTCAAGCTTGAACGCGCGCTTCGCCCCGGCGAGGCCGACGTGACCATGGTCGACCCGCTTCCGTACATGACGTACCAGCCCTTCCTTCCGGAGGTCGCGGCCGGTTCCATCGAGCCGCGCCACGCCGTCGTCTCCCACCGTCGCCACCTCACCAAGACGAACGTCATCACCGCGAAGGTCACCAAGCTCGACCACGCGAACAAGACTGCGACGATCACGCCGTCGGTGGGTGAACCCTGGGATGTCGAGTACGACATCGTCGTGGTGACCGCCGGATCGGTCTCCCGCACCTTCCCGATCCCCGGTGTCGCCGACGAGGCCATCGGCATGAAGAACATCGAGGAGGCCGTCGCCGTGCGCGACCTCATCCTCACCAACTTCGACAAGGCGTCGAACCTGCCCGCCGGTGCCGAGC
>JAODMG010000089.1 GCA_025464895.1 Microbacteriaceae bacterium
AGCCATCCGCACCCCGCTCGTGCTGGCGAATTCGTACGCGCTGCCGGAGGACCCTTCATCGATCAGCTGGTCCGGCACCGACATCCCGATCTACACCCGCAACAGCGGCACCAACCAACAGGCTCTCCAGCAGAAGCTCGCCGTGCTCGACAACGGTGAGGACGCCGTCGCGCTTGCCAGCGGTGTCGCAGCACTACACGCCATCTTCTTCACGTTCCTCAAATCGGGCGACCATGTCGTTGTCGCAGACGTGGTCTACGAGGCGACGTTCAAGCTGTTCACCGACTTCCTGCCAAACAAGTACGGCATCGAGGCGACCTTCGTCGACACAACCGACCTTGACGCCGTGCGCGCGGCCATGCGCCCGAACACCCGTATCCTGCACGCCGAGACCCCGGCGAACCCCACCACCCGGATCGCGGACATCGAGGCGCTCGCGGTCATCGCCCACGAGGGCGGCGCGCTGATGACGGTCGACGCGACCTTCGCGTCCCCACTACTGCTCAAGCCCCTCGACCTCGGTGCCGACCTGGTCGTGCACTCGCTCACGAAGTACATCAACGGCCACGGCGACGCGATGGGCGGCGCCGTGATCGGCTCCCGCGAACTGGTCCAGCGCATCAAGCAGGAAGCGATGGTGGATGTCGGGGGTGTGATCAGCCCGTTCAACGCCTGGTTGATCAACCGCGGTTCGATCACGCTGCCCCTGCGCATCCGCCAGCATTCGTCGAACGCCCAGACGGTCGCCGAATTCCTGGAGAAGGACGACCGGGTGGCCTACGTCGCCTACCCCGGCCTCCCGTCACATCCGCAGCACGAACTCGCGAAGCGCACGATGCCGAACGGTTTCGGAGGCATGATGGCCTTCGCCGTGAAGGGCGACCCGGAGACCCAGAACCGGTTCGTCGCCAACCTTCGGGTGATCACCTCGGCGGTCTCCCTCGGCCACGACGAGTCGCTCATCGTCCACGTGGGAACCACCGGTCCTCGTGCCGCGTTCTACCCGGACGAATTCAAGAAGTGGGGACACCTCCGTTTCTCGGTGGGCCTCGAGGATCCGGATGACCTCATCGCCGATCTCGCCGGCGCGCTGGACGCGACCTTCCAGTAGCCCGGACCGGCCACCGCCTCGACCCGCCGGGAAGCGGCGGTCGGGCGAGGCGCGCTCTGCCCACGGCGAACACGAGGGATCGCGCGCGTCCGCTCCGATAGATTCGACACAAGCGATAACTGAAACGGAGCGCGACAATGGCCCAACCGGCATTGGTCAGCAGTATCTTTGACCAACTCCTCAAGGATCGCATCATCTGGCTAGGTGCAGAGGTGCGAGACGACAACGCCAACGAGATTTGCGCAAAGATCCTGCTGCTCGCCGCAGAGGACCCGAAGCGTGACATCTTCCTTTACGTCAACTCGCCAGGTGGCTCGATCACCGCGGGCATGGCGATCTACGACACGATGAAATTCGTGCCGAACGACATCGTCACCGTCGGCATCGGCCTTGCCGCGTCGATGGGACAGTTCCTGCTCTCCTCCGGCACGAAGGGCAAGCGGTACATCACGCCTAACGCGCGCGTGCTCCTGCACCAGCCGTCCGGTGGCTTCGGTGGAACCGCCGCAGACATCCAGACCCAGGCTGGCGTCATCCTCGACATGAAGAAGCGGATGGCAGAGCTCACCGCGGAGCAGACCGGCAAGTCGGTCGAGCAGATCCTGATCGACAACGACCGGGATAACTGGTTCGACGCCCAGGGAGCCCTCGAGTACGGTTTCGTCGACCACCTGCGCGAATTCGCCTCCGATGTGGTCGGCGGCGGCGGAACAGACGACAACATCTCCGCAGCCGACGCGGCAAAGAAGTAGGGACAGACAATGGAATTCACCAACTTTGGCAGTGCGTCTGGCAGGCCGTCCGGCCTCGCCGGTCCCGCTGCGGAGGCCCGCTACATTCTCCCGACCTTCGAAGAGCGCACGGCCTACGGCTACAAGCGCCAGGACCCGTACGCGAAGCTGTTCGAGGACCGCATCATCTTCCTCGGCGTGCAGATCGACGACGCATCCGCGGATGACGTGATGGCCCAGCTGCTCGTGCTCGAGAGCCAGGATCCCGACCGCGACATCGTGATGTACATCAACTCGCCCGGTGGATCGTTCACCGCCAGGACGGCGATCTCCGACACGATGCAGTACGTGCGCCCGCAGATCCAGACCGGGGTTCTCGGACAGGCGGCATCGGCCGCGGCCGTCATCCTCGCTGCCGGTGCTCCCGGCAAGCGTCTCGCGTTGCCGAACGCCCGCATCCTGATCCACCAGCCCGCCGCCGGGTCGGAGGGCTCAAGCCAGGCATCCGACATCGAGATCCAGGCGCGTGAGATCCAGCGGATGCGACTCTGGCTCGAGGAGACGCTGTCGCGTCACTCCAACCGCACGCCGGAACAGGTCAACAAGGACATCGACCGCGACAACATCCTCAGCGGAGAGCAGGCGCTCGACTACGGCCTGATCGACCAGGTGCTGACCAGCAGGAAGAACCTGCCGGCGATCACCAAGTAGCGCGGTCCACAACGCACAGCGGGGCCGGTCGGAGAAATCCGGCCGGCCCCAGTGTCGTTTCTGCCCTACTCTGGCTTTCGCTTCGGCCCATCAGTCGGCTGCGGCTTCGTGCGGCTGGTAGCCAACACCGTGACGACGACCGCGATACCAACCGCGAGAATGGCCCCGCCGACCCAGAGCACCGTGCTGAGTGCCTCACTCTGGCTTGCGGCGGATGGCGCGGGAGTCGGGGCAGCCGGCAGATTCGCCGCGCCGTTGGGCGAGAGGGTGCCGTGGCAGTCCGGCGCCGACTTCGAGCCCGTGCTCACCACTGCATCCGCCGACGCGGGTTTCCAGGTGAAAGTGAATTCGTCGGACACCGTGTGACCGTCGGTCGAGATCAACTGCCAGACGACCGTGTACCGGCCAGGCGCCCCGAGGGCCGCCGCCGTGGACATCCCTGGACCGTTGACACTCACGCACCCGTCGCCGTAGTAGAGACCGGCCTGATCCCGCACCTGCAATGCGAAACCGCTGCCGTGCGCGACGTTCAGCAGCACGTCGTTGGTGATGATCGAGAATCTCGCCGGGAGCGATGTCAGCACCTCGCCCGCGGATGGGGTCGATTGCACCAGGTAGTTGTGCGCCTGTGCCGGGGCCGCGATGCCGACCACCGACCCGACCGCGATCACGGCCACTGCGGCGAACTTGAGGACGCGCCTGTTCACGATCACTCCGTTGGTCGGCGCCGCAGTGCGGCCACCGCCAACACGATGCCGATTGCGCCGAGCACCAGTCCTCCGACGCCGAGTCCGCGAGCGAGCACGTCATCCGCCGAGGCGGTCGTCGACCCCGGGTTCGTGACGGGTTGCGAGGTCACCGTCGGCCCACTCGCTCCTGGCGCTTCCGCGGCCGGTGGCGTGTCGTTGATGTACAGGATCGGAGCGGGTTCTTGTGCGTTTGCGCTCGTATCGGTCCACTTCGCGATCGTGCCATCGCTGTAGGTCTGCGAGGCCTTCAGCGTGACCTTGCCGGTGTCCGGCACAGCGCCGACCGACAACGGGAACAGCTGAAGTTGGCCCGCCTTGATCTCCGCGCCGGGCTGTGCAGTCCAAATCACCTTGGTCACGGCCTCCTTGATCTGGTTCTCGCCGACCGTCACCGGCTTCGGGAGGGTCGAAGTGATGACATGGGTGGTCCAGCCGGCGACCGGCACGTAACTGACGCTTGTGAACGGGGTGTCGGTCGGGAGGTCCACCTCGAAGGTGTTGGTCACCGCGGTTGCGGACTCGTTCGGCACCTTGAAGCTCAGCAGGACGAAGCTCCCGGCTTCTGCGATGTTGGGTGTGATCGTCACGTGTGCGCTGGCGGACAGCGGCACGGCTACCGCGATGATGGCTCCGGCCGTAATGGCCATCGACAATTTTAGGGAATTCTTGAGTTTCACTGGTTCCTCGTTTGTGGTTCGCGCGGGCGCGACCGAATTGGTGATGGGAGACCCGCATAGCGGGCATAGCTCACGAGAACGAGCGTTCAGGGGAGCGCGATCTGACCAATTCGAAGTGGAGGACCGCGGTGTCGCATTGACGAGAGGAAGAGAACCAGGTCGCGCGGGAGAAAAGTCGGAACAGCGGCGCCAGGGACCGGATGCATCCCTGACGGGAGCGCACCGCGGGTAGGGCGCGAGATCAGCGTTCCGATCCAGAACTGTGCGATCTCGAGCAGCCCCCAGAACGCCTTTTCGCCGTAACGCAGGACGGCGATGGTGATCACGGCGGCGATCGCGTGTGCGAGCCACATGCTCGAGCCGGTCGCCATCTGGTCGGCTGGGGCCGGCGCGGGGGTAACGCTCATCAGCATCTGGCCGCCGGCGGGATGATGGCCGGCGTCGATCGGCGTCGCCGGATCCGACCAGAGACTGAAGAACCCGTGGAACAGGAGTTGGCTGAAGCCGACCGAGACGGCCAGGCGCGGCAGCGACATCCCCTTTCCGGCGAGGGCGACGCAGACCAGCGTCGCGAGCACCAGGCAGGCGACCATGGCGAACGAGTTCGGCTGGGTTCCCCCGGAGATGACGTGCGAGAATGCCGCGACGAACACGGACAACAGCGCCGCAACACCGCCACGCGCGACGCGGGCCCAACGTGTTGTCATGGTTGCTCCTGGCGGGATCGACGGCAAGCAATTCGAGTCTAAACGCCGCATACAGGTGCTTCGTAGCGGCCTCCGATGGAGTTTGCATCGTTCGTCGGTATGCGGCACGCCGGGTCGGATTTCTTCATGGTGCGTTCGAGTGTCCCCGTGTCGGGTTAGGCTCGTAAAAAGAACCAATGTTGGATGCCGGGCCCGCCGGCATTTGAGACCCGCTTTTCCGTACCCGCAATGGCGAGGGTCGAGATTAGGAGGAGGCCGAGCATGGCTCGAATAGGTGAGAGCGCCGATCTGCTCAAGTGTTCCTTCTGCGGCAAAAGCCAGAAGCAGGTGCAGCAGCTGATCGCCGGTCCCGGCGTGTACATCTGCGACGAGTGTGTCGAGCTGTGCAACGAGATTATCGAGGAGCGTCTGGCCGAGGCCGGCGAGGAGACTTCGAGCGAGTTCGAGCTGCCGAAGCCTAAAGAGATCTTCAACTTCCTCGAGGAGTACGTCATCGGGCAGGAGGCCGCAAAGAAGGCGCTTTCGGTGGCCGTGTACAACCACTACAAGCGCATCAGGGCGCGTAACACGATTAGCGCCGCGGATGCGGTCATCGACGATGTGGAGATCGCCAAGTCCAACATCCTGCTGATCGGTCCGACCGGCTGCGGCAAGACCTACCTGGCACAGACGCTGGCCAAGAGGCTCAATGTTCCTTTCGCGGTGGCGGATGCGACAGCACTCACCGAGGCCGGCTACGTCGGCGAAGACGTCGAGAACATCCTGCTCAAGCTGATCCAGGCAGCGGACTACGACGTCAAGCGTGCCGAGACCGGCATCATCTACATCGACGAGATCGACAAGATCGCCCGCAAGGCAGAAAACCCGTCGATCACCCGCGATGTGTCGGGGGAGGGCGTGCAGCAGGCGCTGCTGAAGATCCTCGAGGGAACGGTCGCGTCCGTTCCGCCGCAGGGTGGTCGCAAGCATCCGCACCAGGAGTTCATCCAGGTCGACACCACCAACGTGCTGTTCATCGTCGCCGGTGCTTTCGCCGGACTCGAGGAGATCATCTCGCAGCGCGCGGGCAAAAAGGGGATCGGGTTCGGCGCTCCGCTGCACAGCAAGGGCGATGACGTGAACCTGTTCGGCGAAGTCCTGCCGGAAGACCTGCACAAGTTCGGGCTCATTCCGGAGTTCATCGGCAGGCTTCCCGTGGTCACCACGGTCACGCCGCTCGACCAGGTCGCGCTCATGGAGATCCTCACCAAGCCGAAGAACGCGCTCGTCCGCCAGTACCAGCGCATGTTCGAGCTGGATGACGTCGAACTCGAGTTCGAGGAGGATGCCCTCGAGTCGATCGCCGATCTCGCGGTGCTCCGCCAGACCGGAGCTCGAGGTCTCCGCGCGATCATGGAGGAGGTGCTCGGGCCGATCATGTTCGAGGTGCCGTCCTCGAGCGATGTCGCACGCGTGATCGTCACCAAGCAGGCCGTGCTCGAGAATGCGGCGCCGACCATCGTGCCGCGCCGTGCCGTTCGACAGGACAAGTCGGCCTAACCGCGTTCGCACGCCACTCATCGCGGATTGGACCGCGAGCGGGCGTGTGGTTGCCCCTAGGCTGGACAAAATTCGTCGACCGTTCGAGAAAGCCCGATAGCCCATCGTCCTCCAGCCCATCGTCGCGGGAATCGTCGCGGCCATAACCGGATTCTCCAGCTCGTTCGCGATCGTGCTCGCCGGGCTTGCTGCGGTCGGCGCGTCGCATTCCCAGGCATCATCCGGCCTGCTGGTCATCTGCATTGCGCAGGGTGTGCTCGCCATCGTGCTGAGCCTGATCTACCGGATGCCGATCAAGTTCGCCTGGAGCACGCCGGGAGCGGCGTTGCTCGTGGCCACCGCCGGAATTACCGGCCGCTTCGCCGAAGCCGTCGCCGCGTTCGTGGTCGCCGCTGTCCTGATCATCGTCGTCGGCCTGTGGCCGGCGCTCGAGAGGGTGATCGGGCGCATCCCTCGACCGATCTCGAACGCCATGGTCGCTGGCATCCTCTTTCCCCTCTGCCTCGCTCCGGTTACGGCGGCCGTGAGCATCCCGTTGCTTGCCATCCCGGTGATCCTGGTCTGGCTGGTGCTGTATCGGCTCGCGCCGCGGTGGGCTGTTCCGTCGGCCATAGTGCTTGCTGTCATCCTCCTCGCCGCGACGGCAGGCACCGGATGGATCCATGGCGCCACTCTGATGCCGCAGCTGGACTTCGTCGCGCCGAGCTTCGACCTCCGGGTCGTCGTGAGCCTCGCCATTCCCCTCTTCATCGTGACGATGGCCGGCCAGAACATCCCCGGGGCGACGATCCTGGGCAGCTTCGGATACCGCGCGCCGGTGCGAGCCTCGCTGATCGGTTCAGGGGCCTTGTCGGCGGTCGGCGCGCTCTTCGGGGGCATCACCATCAACCTCGCCGCGTTGACGCAGGCGCTGACGGCGGGCCCCGAGGCATCGCCCGATCGAGCGAAGCGGTGGATCGCGCCGGTGTCGGCCGGCTGCACCTACATCGCGCTCGGCCTGCTCGCCGGGTTTGCCACCGCTTTCGTCGCCGCATCGCCGCCACTGTTGATCGAGGCGGTAGCCGGTCTCGCGCTGCTCGGAGCATTCATCGGTGCAGTGACCGCGGCGATGGAGAGTCCGCCCGGCCGGCTCTCGGCCATCGCCACCTTCCTGGTCACGGCATCCGGCATCACGATCCTCGGCATCGGTTCCGCGTTCTGGGGGCTCGTCGTCGGTGCAGTTTTCGTGCTGTGGTTGGGGTGGGCCAGGCGCCGCCCCGGCGTCGCGGCGCAACGGGAGCGCGTGACGCACGACGAGGCTGACATTGCGGATGAACCGGCGCCCGCGCCGGATCGGTCCTAGTCGAGGTTCGCAGACCCGTCGTGGTCCTGCCAATCGGCGGGCTAATTGAGTCCGCGACGCTCCAACAGGGGCTCGATCACGGCGTCCCGACCGCGGAAGTCGCGATAGGCCTCGAGCGGATCCTTCGACCCGCCGACGCCAAGCAACCTGCTGCGGAAGCGATCGCCGTTCTCCCGGGTGAGACCGCCGTTTTCCTTGAACCATTCGACCGTGTCGGCATCCAGGACTTCGCTCCAGATGTACGAGTAGTAGCCGGCGTCATATCCACCCGAGAAGGTGTGGGCGAAGTAGGTGCTGGCGTACCTGGTCGGCACCACGGGATTGTCGAGGCCGGCCTCGGCCAGCGCCGCCGCTTCGAATTCCGGCACATCGGCGACCGTCGCATCCGCCGTGATCGCGTGCCAGGCCTGATCGAGCATGGCAGCGGCCAGGTACTCGCTCGTCTTGAAGCCTTCATTGAACGCGGATGACGCCTGGATCCGCTCGACGAAGTCCTGCGGCATCGCGGCGCCGGTCTGGTAGTGCACCGCGTAGTTTGCCAGGATCTCCGGCCACAGCATCCACATCTCGTTGACCTGGCTCGGAAACTCGACGAAGTCGCGATAGACGCTGGTCCCCGCGAACTTCGGGTAGGTCACCCGGGCGAACAGACCGTGCAGGGCATGCCCGAACTCGTGGAAGAAGGTGTTGACCTCGTCGTAGCTCAGCAGCGTCGGCTCACCGGCTGGGGGCTTCGGCACGTTGAGGTTGTTGACGACGACCACAGGGGAGTCGATGATGCTGCTCTGCGAGACCAGCGGATTCATCCAGGCGCCGCCCCGCTTCGAGTCGCGCGTGTAGAGGTCGAGTATGTAGAGTCCGACAGCAGAACCGTCG
Source organism: Microbacteriaceae bacterium (assembly GCA_025464895.1). Lineage (GTDB taxonomy): Bacteria > Actinomycetota > Actinomycetes > Actinomycetales > Microbacteriaceae > Parafrigoribacterium_A. The sequence goes on from JAODMG010000089.1 coordinate 8,444, forward strand.
GCGTCCGTGACCTCGAACACGCGCGCGTCCCGGTGGTAGGCCAGGAGGTCCGGGCGCTCGGTGAACGTCACGCCGTAGAGTCGGTTCGCGGCGTAGAACACGCCGTCTCTCAGCACTCGTTCCGCCTCGAAATACGGGCGCATGGCCGAGGTGTCGACGTCGTACTTGGCCTTCCGCACCTTCTCGGTGTAGAACGCCCAGTCCCAGGATTCGAGCTCGAATGCCTGGCCGACCTGCGCCTGCAGGTCGACTTGCTCTGCGCGGGCGTTCTTCGCGGCCGCGGGGGCGAGCCTGCCGAGCATGGCCGCGACCGCCTCAGGGGACTTCGCCGTCTCATCCGCGGTCACGAAGGCGGCGTGGCTGTCGAAACCGAGCAGCCGCGCCCGTTCGGCCCTGAGCCTGGTGATGTCGAGCACCAGCTGCCGATTGTCGTTGTCGCCGCCCCGGATTCCGCGGGATCGCGACGCGGTCATGATTCGTTCGCGGACGTCGCGGTTGGTCAGGGATTCGAGGTACGGATGTCCGGTCGGAAGCACAAGGGTGATGAGGTACTTGCCATCCAGGCCACGCTCCTTCGCGGCCTCTGCCGCGGCGGACAGCTCGCCTGCCCCCAAGCCGTCGAGCTCCGACGCATCGTCGATCACGATGGCGAGGTCATTGGTGTCGGCAAGCAGGTTCTTCTCGAAGCGGGTGGTCAGGGTCGAAAGCCGGCCGTTGTAGTCCCTCAGTTTCGCCTTGTCGTCGTCGCCGAGGCCGGCTCCGGAGAGGGTGAACTCGGTGAAATAGCGTTCGACGAGATAGCGCGACTCGGCATCGAGGCCGAGGGAGTCCAGCTGCTCGTACACCGTCTTGATTCGCTCGTACAGGGCGGAATCGAGCTTGATCGCGTCGGAATGGGCCGCGAGCAAGGGGGCGACTTTCTCCTCGACATCGTTGGTGAAGTCGCTGCTGTCCGCCGAAGACTTGTTGAAGAAGACGGTGGAGACGCGTTCGAGCATTTGCCCGGACTTTTCGAGCGGGACGAAGGTGTTCTCGAAGGTCGGCGCATCGCGCTGACCGGTGATCGCGGCGATTTCCGCGAGTTGCGATGTGAAGGCCTCGTCGAAACCGGGGAGGTAATGCTCGTCCCGGATGTCGCCGAATGGCGGTAGTTCGTACGGAAGCGTTGATCGAACGGAGAAGGGATTCGTGACAGCCATTCGGCCAGCCTAACCGTTCTGGCAAAGGAAGCGTTGCAACCATAGCGTTGCAAATATTCTGTTGCAAAGACAATGTTGCAAAGAGAACGTTGCAATGCTACCTTTGCACTATGGAAGAACCGAAGGACCGTCCCAGTGAGACGGCAGCACGCAAGATCGACCTCGAGGCCCTCAAGGGCCTCGCGCATCCGTTGCGCGTGGAGATCTTCGACACGCTGTCGACCTACGGTCCATTCACCGCGAGCGGCCTGGCCGAGCGACTGGGGGAGTCGAGTGGTGCGACCAGCTATCACCTGAGGCAGCTCGAGCGGCACGGCTTCGTTCGCGA
>JAODMG010000106.1 GCA_025464895.1 Microbacteriaceae bacterium
TCCGACCCGATCTTCTTCCCGGACGTCGCGAGCACACTCGGGGCCGTGGTCGAGGGACTACTGATCTCGATCGTCGTCGGAACGTTCATCGGACTGGCGATGGGACGCCTGCCAGACGTCAATCGCGTGCTCGGGATGTACGTCGGCGCGTTCTACGCCATCCCGCTGATCGCGATCGTGCCGCTCTTCACGGTGTGGTTCGGATACTCCCCGCAGGCCCGGCTCGCGATGATCGTTCTCGAAGCCACGCTGCCGATCATCTACAACGTCGCGGAAGGATCGCGGATCGTCTCCGCAACCTACCTTGATGTCACCCGCATCCACCGGGTCTCCTGGTGGCGGATCTGGACCGGCGTGGTCCTGCCGAATGCGCTCCCATACGTGCTCGCGGGCCTCGACCTCGCGATCGGGCGCGCGCTGATCGGCGCCGTGGTGGCGGAGTTCGTCACCGCCATTGACGGTCTCGGCACCTACGTCCTCTCCAACGTCCATTCGTTTCACCAGAACGAGGCCATGGTCGCGCTCCTCCTGGTCGTGATCTTCGCCCTCGTGATCAGGGCTCTCATCAACCTCGCCGTCGGGCGCGGACTGCCGTGGTACCAACCAGTCAAGGAGGCCTGACGATGCCAACCGCCACCGAAGTAGAGCCGAAGATCCGTGTGGAAAATCTCGGCAAGCAATACGGGGAGCGAACCGTCTTCTCCGACATCAGCTTCGACGTGAACCCGGGCGAAATTGTATCGATCGTCGGTCCGTCCGGATGCGGCAAGACGACGCTCCTGCGCTGCGTGGTCGGCCTGATGCAGCCGAGCCATGGCACCGTGATGGTCTCCGGAGCGCCGGTCGTCGAGCCGCCAGAGGGCGTCGCGATGGTGTTCCAGCACTTCGGGCTGTTCCCGTGGAAGACCATCGCGGCAAACGTCGCCTACGGGCTGACGGCCCAGGGCGTCTCCATGAAGGATGCCGCCCCGCGGGTCAAAGAGCTGATCGATCTTGTCGGGCTCGCGGGCTTCGAGAAGTCCTATCCGTACCAGCTGTCCGGCGGTATGCAGCAGCGCGCGGGCCTCGCGCGCGCCCTCGCGGTCGAGCCGGGCGTGCTCGTCATGGACGAACCGTTCGCGGCCCTTGACGCCCAGACCCGCGACATCCTGCAGCTCGAACTCCTGCGGATCTGGGACACACGAAGCGCCGCGATGATGTTCGTGACCCACTCCATCGACGAGGCCGTTCTGATGGGTGACCGAATCGTCATTCTGCGCGGTCGCCCGAGCTCGATCTTCGACATCGTGGATGTCGCAATCCCCCGCCCCAGGGGGCGCGAAACCGTCGACACCGACCGATTTCGAACGGTGCGTGACTATGTCTGGCGTGCGGTGATGCACGACGCGACGGATGACACGCCCCTTCCCACCGATACGGACTCCGTCCGCGTCGAGTCACACACAGCAGAACGGACATAACCATGGCTAGAAAACTGTTCTCCCCTCGCCTTCTGGCAACGATCGGAGCGCTCGCCATCGCCGGCACCGTGCTGGCAGGCTGTAGCTCCCCATCGAGCGCGTCGACCTCCGGTTCGGCGCCGAAACTCATCGACATGAGACTGGGCTCACCGGGTATCCCGCCCGTGATCTCGGGTCTCATGCCCTACATCGCCAGCAAGCAGGGCTTCTACAAAAAGTACGGCCTCAATGTCACGATCAAGAGCTTCGCGACCGGCACCGACGCCACTCGTGCGGCTGCGACGGGGCAGATCGATGTCGCCATCACGCCGCCGGCCCAGCTCGTCCAGCTGGACGCGGCGGGCTCGACGCTTGTCGGCCTTGAGGGCCAGGAGTTCCCGGACTGGGTCGTCGTCTCGACCGACCCGAAAGTCAGCTCCTGTGCGTCATTGAAGGGACAGAACATCGGAGTGGATGCCGTCGGGGGCATCCGTTACGTCGCACTGGTGCAGATGCTCCGCACCTGCGGCCTCGCAATCGCCGACGTGCACCCGCTGGCGTTCCCCGGCAACGCGAACCCACAGGCTCTCGTCGCCGGGCAGCTGTCGGTGTCTGTGCTGCATCTCAATGAGGTCTACTCGGTCGAGTCCCAGGGCAAGAAGCTGACGACCGCCGTCAAGATGTCGAAAGCCGTGCCGAACACCATGTACGAGATGTACAGCACGACAAAGGCGGCGCTTTCGAAGAACCGCGCGGCGTACGTCAAGCTCATCGCGGCGCAGATCGCGACGATCAACTGGATGAACGACCCGAAGAACGCCAACGCTGTCGCCCAGTACGCGACCGTCACCGGCGGCAAAAAGTCCGACCTCCTGAAGGCGATGGCGCAGTACCGAGCGCTCGATTTCTGGAGCACTGCCGACGCAGCCATGCCCAAGTTGAATGTCGACAACATGATTCAGAGCCAGATCAAGGCGGGCAACATCACGGCCGCCAAGGCTCCGACGTATGCCGGTGTCACCGATCTCACGGTGTTCACGGAGGCGCAGAAGCTGGTCAAGAAGAACGGCGACTAACCCGCTAGCGACACAGATCGGCCCCGCCCCGCAGTTCTGGGGGCGGGGCCGATCTTTGTGTTAGTACTCGTTGGCGACGAAAAGTTCCTGCGCCGGGAACTTGGTGAGGATCTCGGTACCGTACTCGGTGACAACGACCTCCTCCTCGATCCTGGCTGCCGAAATGCCGTCTGACGCCGGGAAGTAGGTCTCCATGGCGAAGACCATGCCGGGCTTCAACTCGATCGGGTTGTCGAGCGAGTTCAGTCGCGAGATGATCGGGCGCTCGTGCAGTCCGAGACCGAGGCCGTGGGCGAACTGCAGCCCAAATGCCGAGAGTTCGTTCTCGAACCCGAAGTCCTCGGCCTTCGGCAAGGTTCTCGCGACGACATCGCTGCTCACGCCCGGCTTGATCGCGTCGAGCGCCCCATCCATCCATTCCCTTGCCTGCTTGTAGGCATCGCGCTGGATCGTGGTCGCACTGCCGACCCCGAAGGTGCGGTAGTAGCAGGTGCGGTAGCCGTTGAAGGAGTGGATGATGTCGAAGAATGCCTGGTCGCCCGGCCGGATGATCCGGTCGGTGAAGTTGTGCGGATGCGGGTTGCAGCGCTCACCAGAAATCGCGTTGACCGCCTCGACCTGGTCTGAACCGAGCTCGTACAGCCGCTTGTTGGCGAGGGCCACGATCTCGTTCTCACGGATGCCGGGCTTGAGCACGTCGACGATGTCCTGGTAGACGCCGTCGACCATGGCCGCGGCCTGGTTGAGCAACATGATCTCGTCCTGCGACTTGATCACCCTGGCATCGAGCATGTGCTGCTGCGCGTCGGCCACCCGGATGCCTTGACGTTCGAGTTCGAACAGGAACGGGGGTTCGACGATGTCGATGCCAACCGGCAGATCAGCCGCGCCGGCCTCTTTCAACAGTGCCTTGATCTCGGTGACGGCATCCTTCATCAGGCCGGCGTCGGGGGCGACCGCGCCGCGGAAGCCGAGGAAGCCCGGGCGCCAGTTCTCGTCCGGCAGCCACTTGGAGTACAGCTTGTGGTGCCGAACTGCCGAACCGAAGTCCCAGAGGATCGGCTCCTGTCCACGGATCAGCAGGCAGTAACGGATCATCTTGTCCCCGAGCGCGCCCCCGATCCAGGTCTGCGTCGTGTAGCGGATGTTGTAGAAGTCGAACAGCAGGAACGCGCCGCAGTCGCTCGCCTCGAGGGCAGCCTGCGCCCGCGCGACCCGGTACTTGCGCAGCCGGTCGAAGTCGACCCGTTCCTCATAGTCGACTCCCATGTGTCCCGGGGCGCCGATGGGGCGTTGTGGCGTGCTCACGACTTCACCTCCGGCGCCAGCCCGTCGTCGATGGTCGCATTCTCGGACTCGGGGAGGTAACCCGAGCGACGCGCCTGCTCCAGGATCAGCGTCGCGAAGTCCTCATCCGTGTGCCCGGCGCCGATCGCCTCGGCGACCAGCATCCCCGTGGCAGACGCGATCGGCATCGGAACCCCGAGCTTCTTTCCCGCGGCGAGGCCCAGCTCGATATCTTTGCTGAGCAGGATGTTGGTGAAGGTCGGTTTGAAGTCGAGATTGACCAGTGCCGGCGTCTTGTATTTGCTGAAGGTCGAGCCCATCACCGAGTCGTTCAGGAATTCGAGGAACGCCGCGCGACTGACCCCACCGCGCTCGGCGAGCACCGTGATCTCGGCCAGTGACTGGATGACAACGCCGAGGAAGACGTTGTGCGCGATCTTCACGAGACGCGCAACTTCGCCCTCGCCGACGTAGGTGACCTTGCGGCCGAACGCCTGGATCAGTGGTTCGACGCTGTCGAAAGAGGCCCGTGAACCGGAGACTGCGACAGTGAGTTTCCCGGCCGCAATGACCTTGGGGTTGCCGCTCACCGGAGCGGCCAGGAATTCGGTTCCCCGCTCATTCGCCAGGGCCCGGATCTGCTCCGACACCTCGGTAGAGACGGTGGACGAGTCGACGATGATCTTCGGTGCCGTTGCGTCGTCGGTCAGCAGCCCGCCTTCACCCACCGTGACGGCCTCGAGATCCTTGGGCTCTGACACCATGATGAACACAACGTCGCGATCGGCGAGTTCGACCGGCCGATCGACGATCTTCGCGCCCTTGTCGGCGAGCGGCTCGGCCTTCGAACGGGTGCGGTTGTACGCCGTCACGTCGTAACCGGCGTCAAGGAGCCTGGTCGCTAATGCGAAGCCCATTCGCCCGGTGCCGATCCAGCCGACGGTGGGAGCGTTCTGTCCGCTCATCATATTCTCCTTCAAAGTGCAACCGATTGCATAAAGTGTAGGCAGGATAGCCGGGAAGTGTCAATCATGATGCGACGGCGCCCAAGTGCTCCGCCAACCAGTCCGCGGTACGGTAGCGATGCTCCGCTAGAACGTTGGCGCACCCGTGGTTCCCGATCTCAAGCATGATGAGCTCGCTGATGTCGGAAGTCTCGTCGTGGAGGCGCTGTTGCTGCTGCCAC
>JAODMG010000113.1 GCA_025464895.1 Microbacteriaceae bacterium
CGAACTCGGTTCCGCCGGGCTGTCCTACCGGATGGGACACCGCCAACCCGGTCACCTGATCGAACAACTCACCCGGATCGCCTCGGCAGAAGCGGGCCGGCGGATGAGACTGGGCGCCCTGGTCCGCCCCCGGGCCACGCTCGACGGCAGCCCGCTGCCGCCGCTGTATTCCCACGTCGCAACCGCGCTCACTCTCGGCCAGATCGGTGCGGACGCGGCCACGATGATCACCCAGCACCTGCAGCAGGCGGCCGCACGGTGCGCCCCCGATGACCTGTTCGAGGCCGAACGGTGCCTGGTCGACCAGGCCCGGGAAGACTCCGCGGACCTGGTCGGTATCCAGGCGCGGCTGTGGCGGGACACCCTCGATGCCGACGGTGCCGAACCCCGGGACGAAGGCTTGCGAATGCGACGGGAGGTCAGGCTCGGCCGGGAACGGGGTGGCATGACACCGCTGCACGGCCAACTCGACCCGGTCGGCGCCGCGAGATTCCGGGCCATGATCGACTCCTACTCAGCACCGGGATGTTCACCCCGGTTTCGGGACGAGTCCGATGACGATGCGGTGGACGACGATGCGGTGGACGGCGACGCGCAGGGCGACGACTCACTGCCGGAGACTCGCACGCCGGGGCAGCGCAACTGCGACATCTTGCTCGGGGTGATCACCGCCGGCATGGCGGCCGACCCGACCGCCCCGAAAAGCAAAACCACCATCGTCCTCACCATGCGGGCCGACGACTACCTCTCCGGCACAGGTATCGCCTGGCTGTCCGGAGTCCAGGAACCGAGCTCCGCCACACACGCCCAGGAACTGTCCTGTGATGCGGAACTCCGCCTCATGCGCCTCGGCGACCACGGCGAGGTCCTCTCCCTCGGCCTATCCCTCGGCCGCACCCGCCGACTGTTCAGCTCCGACCAACGCCTGGCGTTGACCGTCAGGGACGGCGGATGCGTCTGGCCCCACTGCGGAGCACCGCCGGCGTGGTGTGACGCACATCACGCCATCCCCTGGAGCTCTGGCGGCCCGACCGACGTCAGCAACGGAGTGCTTCTTTGCCCGGCACACCACCACATGCTCCACCACAGCGACTTCACCCTCGTCATGCGCCACGGAATCCCCCACCTCACCGCACCCCTACGCCTCAACCCCTCGGGTCGAGAATGGCGAGTCGGCCGATCACGAATCACCACCGTCCTTAAACGGTGAATCAGCGACGACTTTCGACTTTGAACCGTCGGCGCGGGCGCACTTGGCATGGCTGCACCGTGCAAATTTACGGAATCTGACGCCTGAACGAGCATGCCAACCTGCGACGTCAAGCGATGTTTAGGCTCAAGTCCAAGCTTGAGTCCAAGCTTGAGTCTCAACCATCGTTCTGCTTCACATCAGCTGCTCTGCTCACATCAGCAGCTGTCGGCGAATACCCGTCGCGGGCTCTCGGCGTCGCTGTTGTCGATGATCGCGGTCGCCTTGCCACGAGGATCGGCCTCTGCCCGGTAGATCGCGTCGGCAGCGGCGAAGGCCTCGGCGTCGGCGGAATCCCCCGGCGTCCCGCTGTCATCGGACCGCTCTCGCTCGACCCAAATGGAGTAGTTCCACCGGTCGGCCAACGGCGGTCTGTTCAAGAATGGCCCGTCGATCACGAGCAGTGCATCCGGAGGCGCCGTCGTCCACTTCGACTGCATCGGCGCGTCCCGCTCCGCGTCGAATGCGGCAAGCACGAAGCCGGTGCCACTAGTCGCACGGAACGGATCGAGCAGCACCCGCTGGAGCAGAGAGTAGTCGTAGCCGTCGTTGTAGACGGCGGAGGCCTCCAGCTGGCCACGTGGCTCCCGCCTGCTGCGCGGGGTGCGAAAGTCGTCGACGGATGCGCGGAAGGCCGGGTGGCCCAGCGTGCGGACGCTCTCGGCCAGGTCATCCGCGAATTGCCGCGTGCCCGCGTCACTAGCTCCGTCGACGGCGATCATGGCGCGCCCACGCCCGTAGTTGTGCAGGATCTCGGATGCGAGAGCCTCGAGCTGATCCCTCTTGAGCGGTGCCCATCTGGCCATGTACTCAGCTTATTCCGGACCGTGCCCGCGGTCGCGCAGCAGGTGGTCAGGATGCCCGCAGAATCGGCCCATCGGAGAACCTAGAGTGGTGGCGTGACAATCGTTCCGGCCGTCAGCGACTGGTTCCGCGATGAGGCTCGCGACCTGCCATGGCGGCGTCCGGGTTTCGGCGCGTGGGGCATCCTCGTGAGCGAGGTGATGCTCCAGCAGACGCCGGTCGCGCGGGTCATTCCCCGGCTCGAGGAGTGGCTCGATCGCTGGCCGACCCCCGCCGATCTCGCGGCGGTTCCGCCGGGCGAAGCCGTGCGAGCCTGGCATCGGCTCGGCTATCCGAGGCGCGCCATCAACCTGCACGCGGCCGCGGTCGCGATCACCGAACGGCATGGCGGTATCGTGCCGGAGACACTGCACGACCTCCTGGCGCTGCCCGGGATCGGCGACTACACGGCGCGGGCGGTCGCCGCATTCGCCTACGGCCATCGGCATCCGGTCGTCGACACCAATGTGCGACGCGTCCTCGCCCGCGCGGTTGCCGGCCATGGAGAGGCCGGGCCGCCATCGACCAAGCGCGACCTGGCCGCCATGGAGGCCATCCTGCCCGATGGGCTCGCGGATGCGCGGCTCGCCAACGCCGCCATCATGGAGCTCGGCGCCGTCGTCTGCACGGCTCGCGCTCCGCGCTGCGATGTCTGCCCGATCGCCGGGCAGTGCGCCTGGCGTGCGGCGGGCTACCCCGAATATCTCGGGGTGAAGAAGGCCGTGCAGAAGAGATTCGAGGGTTCGGATCGGCAGGTACGCGGTCTGATCCTCGCCGAGCTGCGGGCGTCGGATGTCCCGGTCGCGTATGCAGAGATCGAGCCGGTCTGGTCGGACGACGCCCAGTTCGCCGGGGCTCTCGCCAGCCTGCTGCGTGACGGCCTCGTCGTCGGCTCCGCCGCGGAGGGCTACGAACTGCCGTCCTGAGGTGGACGGACCTCGCCCGTCGGACTGAGACTAGGAGGGTGCCCGAACTACCCGAAGTACACGCTCTCGTGATCGATCTGGGCGCGCGTCTGAACGGACGCAGGGTCGAGAGGCTCGACCTCCTGTCCTTCGCCGCCCTCAAGACCTTCGACCCTCCCGTCTCTGCCCTCTCCGGCCAGTACGTCGAGGGGGTGTCGCGCCACGGCAAGTTTCTCGACATCAGGGTCGGCGAGCTGCACCTGATCATGCACCTGGCGCGGGCCGGATGGATCCGCTGGCGGGAGGGAGCACCGGCGCAATCCGGCCGCCTCGGCAAGGGGCCGCTCGCTGCCCGTCTGGTCCTCGAGGACGGATCCGGCCTGGACATCACGGAGGCAGGCACCAAGAAGAGTCTCGCGATCTATCTCGTCAACGATCCCGTCGATGTACCCGGCATCGCCCGCCTCGGACCCGACCCGCTCGGCGAGACGTTCACTGAGCAGCGCTTCGCGGACATCCTGAGCGCCGAAGGGCGATCGCAGATCAAGGGCGTGCTGCGCAACCAGTCGATCATCGCCGGCATCGGCAATGCTTACTCCGACGAGATCCTCCACGCGGCGGGGATGTCGCCGTTCAAGCCGGCCTCGATGGCACCGGACGAGGTCGCCCGCCTCTACGACGCGATGCAGGGAACGCTCAGAGCCGCGATCGCGCGGGCGGACGGCGTAGCCGCATCCGAGCTCAAGAGGGAGAAGAAGTCCAACTTGCAGGTGCACGGGCGCACCGGCGAACCGTGCCCGGTCTGCGGCGACACCGTGCGGCAGGTCATCTTTGCCGACTCGACCCTCCAGTACTGCCCCACCTGCCAGACCGGAGGCATGCCCCTCGCCGACCGGGTGCTGTCGCGCCTTCTCATGTGAGCCGAGCGGCCGCCACCTGCTCGAGTCGATCCAGTCGGCGTTCGGCGAGCTCGGCGAACGCAGCACGCAGAACCATGGCGAGGGGGCCGGAGCGGCCGACCTCATGCCCAACGCGTACGCCGCCCGGCTGCGGAAGCATCGTCCAGACGCACCGTTCTCGCATGCCGGGTACCTCCCAGGCCACCTCGATCCGGTCGGCGCCGATGGCCGTGTAGGAGAAGGTCCCGCGGATGCCTCTGAGCGCCGTCAAATGGTAGATCTCGCCCACGCTCGCCTCCTCAGTATCGCCCCCCGGCGGCCGCCTCAGCGGAAATGCAGTTCCGGAGTCCGACGCCGGAGCCAGGCAAAGACAGGCAGGGAGGCTCCTCAGGCTCCGAACGTCGCCACACATCGGGCTACCGCTCGAGCTGCTCGGTGGCGACCTGTCCGGCCCCGGTGGTGCGGCGCAGGAAGTCCGCGATGAGTTCGAGCTGATCGACCCCGTACCCGTCGCAGATCTCATCCATCAGCGAGTCCATGCCCGAATACAGATGGAACATCTCCCGGTTGCGCTCTGGCAGCACCCGGATGACGATGGCGCGACGGTCGTTCGCGTCGCGTTCGCGGACGACCCAGCCTCCTCGTTCCAACCTGTCAAGGATGCCGGTCATCGTCGCGGGATGGAGGCCTGCGCGCTTCGCGAGAGAGCTCGGACTGATCGGCGCGTAGATGGATATCAGGTCCAGGCAGTCGAGGTCGGCGTCTTTGAGATCGGCCCGAGTGCCGATGTGATGGTTGAGCAGGGAGAGCTGCACGCGCATGTCGCGCAGGGCGGCTTTCAGCTCAGTGACTGTGCGTCTCATGCGGCGGGCATTCTCTGGGTTATTTGCTTCGGGTTTCATATGATACGGTTTCTATATTGTATGGTCTGCTGAATACAGCGTACCGGAAGGAGCACTACACATGAGGATTGCAGTATTCGGAGCGAACGGTCCGACCGGGCGGCTCGTGACCGAGCAGGCGCTCGCAGCGGGGCACGTGGTCACCGCGATCACCCGCCACCCGGAAGATTTCCCGATTCGCGACGCTCACCTCACTGTTCTGGCCGGCGACGTCTACGACCAGGCATCGGTCGATCGAGCGGTCGATGGACAGGATGCCGTGCTCTCCAGCCTGGGTGTCCCCTTCGGCAAAGAGCCGATCACGGTGTATTCGCAAGGTATGACCAACATCATCCAGGCCATGGACCGTGGCGGAGTTCGACGCCTCATCTGCGTCACCTCGAGCGCCGTCGACCCGGCCGCCGGACCGCACGGCGGATTCTTCTTCGAGAAGGTGCTGCAGCCCTTCGTCGTCGGAGTGCTCGGCAAGACGCTCTACGCCGACATGACCCGAATGGAAGCGATCGTGAAAGACAGCGACCTCGATTGGATCATCGTCCGCCCCTCCGGCCTCTTCGAAACGCCCGCGGTCACCGACTATCACACTGCCGAGAGGTACCTCAAGGGCAAGTTCACCTCGAGGGCGGATCTGGCGAACTCGATG
>JAODMG010000142.1 GCA_025464895.1 Microbacteriaceae bacterium
CAGGAATACGTGCTCTTCGGATGCGCCGGCCTCGCGCTCGATCTCGGTGATCCCGAGATCGATGGGGTGATCGGCGCCGGTGAGGGCAATCGTGATCGATTGCTCGACACTGTTCAGCGGCAGGCTCAGGTTGCGAGCGAGGATGTTCCCGGTGCCTGACGGCACCAGGGCGATGGGCACTCCGCTGCCGCGCAGCGCCTCGGCGACCGCGCGCACCGTGCCATCCCCGCCGGCGACGAGCACAACATCGGCCCCGGTCACCAGCGCTTCGCGGGTGGCGCCCTGGCCCCAGTCATCCTTCGTGGTCGCGAACCAGTGGGTCGCCCCCCATCCGGTGTCAGTCTCGGCCTGGCCCATGGCCTTTTTGAGCTTGGGCAGGTCGACCTTGATCGGGTTGTAGACAATTGCGGCCCGGCGCGTTGACGTCGTCACGCTGCCAACGGTACGGCATCGCTCGCCGAATAGACTTGCACGGTGATTGATCCCCAGCTGCTCCGCGAGAATCCCGATGCAGTGCGAGCGTCACAGGCGGCCCGCGGCGCATCCCCGGCACTCGTCGACGACGCCATCGCGGCCGACCTCACCCGCCGCGCAGCGATCTCCGAATCCGAGAGCCTGCGCGCCAGCCAGAAGTCGCTCGGCAAAGAGGTCGCGGCGGCGAAGGGTGACGACAAGGCGAGGCTTCTGCACGAAGCACAGTCGCTCGCGGCCAAGGTGAAGGCACTCGGCCAGTCCGCGACGGATGCCGAAGCCGAGTTCGTGAGGATCGTCGGCAGCATCGGCAATCCGATCATCGACGGCGTTCCCGCCGGTGGCGAGGAGAACTTCGTCACCCTGCGCGAGGTCGGTTCGAAGGCGAGCTTCGACTTCGAACCACGGGATCACGTCGAACTCGGCGAGCTGCTGAAGGCACTCGATCTCACCCGCGGCGCGAAGGTGTCCGGCAGCCGGTTCTACTTTCTCCGCGGAATCGGTGCGCGCCTCGAGATCGCGCTCATGAACATGGCGCTGGACAAGGCGCTCACCGAAGGCTTCGAACCGCTCATAACGCCGACCCTGGTTCGGCCGGAGATCATGAGCGGCACCGGCTTCCTCGGCGAGCACGCCGACGAGATCTACTACTTGCCGGCCGATGAGCTCTACCTGACCGGGACGAGTGAGGTCGCCCTCGCCGGCTTCCACTCCGATGAGATCCTCGACCTTTCGGGTGGGCCGCTCCGCTACGCCGGCTGGTCCACCTGCTACCGCCGGGAGGCCGGCTCCGCTGGCAAAGACACTCGCGGCATCCTGCGGGTGCACCAGTTCAACAAGCTCGAGATGTTCAGCTACGTGCTGCCCGAGGATGCCGAGGCCGAGCACGAGAGGCTCGTCTCCTACCAGGAATCGATGCTGCAGGCGTGCGAACTCAGCTATCGCGTGATCGATGTCGCCGCGGGGGATCTCGGTTCGAGCGCAGCGCGGAAGTTCGATATCGAGGCCTGGGTGCCCACCCAGGGAACGTATCGCGAGCTCACCTCCACGAGCAATTGCACGACGTACCAGGCCAGGCGGCTCGACATCCGCTACCGCACGGAGTCGGGTAAGACGACGCCGGTGGCGACACTCAACGGCACCCTGGCGACCACGCGCTGGCTGGTCGCCATACTCGAGACGCACCAGCAGGCGGATGGATCGGTCGTGGTCCCAGAAGCGCTGCGGCCATACCTCGGAGGCCTCGAACTGATCGAGCCGGCCTCCTGATGACGACGCGCGCGGATGCCGATCGCTGGCTGATCGCCCTGGACATCGACGGCACGGTGATGCGAGAGGACGGTGAGATCACCGAAGCGGTTTTCGCCGCGGTGAGGCACGTGCGCGACCTCGGTCACGAGGTGATGCTCGCCACCGGGCGGTCCGTCTCGATGACGCTTCCGGTGCTCGATCGGCTGGGGTTGACGCCACAGTACGTGGTGTGCTCGAACGGGGCGATCACCCTGGAGCGGGACACGGATGCGCCGAGCGGATACTCGCGGGTACACGTCGACGCGTTCGATCCGTCCGAGGTGCTGACCACCATTCGGGGCAGCCTGGAGGGGGCGAGCTACGCGATCGAAGACGAGACCGGCCTCTACCGCTACTCCGGCTACTTTCCGGATTCGACCCTCGGCGCGAGCAGCGTCAAGGTGCCATTCGACGAACTTCTAGGACACGCAGCAACCCGTGTCGTCGTCATCTCTCCCGGCCACGCCATCGAGGACTTCCTCTCGATCGTGGAAAAGATGGGTCTCCACAAGGTGACCTACAACGTCGGCTGGACGGCGTGGCTCGACATCGCTCCGGATGGCGTGAACAAGTCGACCGCCCTCGAACGGGTTCGCGAATGGCACGGCATCCCGCGGTCCAGGGTGCTGGTGGTCGGGGATGGCCGCAACGACATCGACATGCTGCTCTGGGCATCCCACAGTGGCCGCGGAGTGGCGATGGGGCAGTCGCCGGATGAGGTGCGCGCCGTCGCAAACGAGATCACCGGAACCGATCTGGAAGACGGTGTCGCCCGCGTCCTCGAGTCGCTCTAGGCGCGGGAGCGGATCTGGGTGTTGCGAGAGATCGGCCCTCCCTCAGTCCGGTTCGCTACTGGATGGCGATCGATTCGGTCGCTGCGAGCTGGTTGCGGATGAACGTGTTCGCGTGGGCGGCGAGGTCCGCAGAGTCCTGCCAGAGGTTACGCCAGATGCCCAGGGTGTTGCTCAGGTTGGCATTGACGACGGCGGATGAGAATGACTCGAAGACGACCGGACCGTCGTAGCCGATTCGACCGAGTCCGCGAAAGAAGGATCCGAAGTCGACCGTGCCAGAGCCGAGGTACCCGCGGTGGCTCTCTCCGATGTGCACGTATCCGAGGCGGCCCCCCACATCGAGAACGGGCGTTAGGAGCCCAGCCTCCTCGATGTTCATGTGATAGGTGTCGAGATGCACCGAGACGTTGTCGTGGCCAATCTCGTCGATGAATACGAGCGCCTCGCGAGCGGTGTTCATGAGGTTGGTCTCGTAGCGGTTGACAACCTCGAGCGAGAGGTGGATTCCCAGATCAGCGGCACGCGAGGCGAGCCTGCGGAGGGCTGCGGCGCTCGATGCTCGTCCGGCCGGAGTTGCCGGCTCCATGTACTTGCGCATCGCGCCGTAAATCACGCCGCACAGGTGCGTGCCTCCGATCGCGCCCACGATGTCGAGGCATTCGCCGAGCATCCGTTCGCCCGCGGCAACGACTGCCGGATCGGCACTCGTGAGGTCAGTTGACTCACTGAGGCCGAGGGATGCCGAGGCCGCCAGGTCATGCTCGCGCAGAAGTCGCGCGGCGAGATGACGGTCAAAGGTCGCCGGATCCATGAGCGGGATCTCGATGAGGTCGAAACCTGCTCGCTTCGTCTCGACGATGGCTCGCGTGAGCCCCGCCTCATCGAAAGTGCCGGTGAAGACCAAGGCATGAGTACCTATTTGCACGCGATTCTCGCTCTCGGTGAGGACAGTCCGACACCCGTGAAGGCCAGTCCGGACAAAGGTGCGCGCGTCATCGCGCCTTAGATACATTAGAGTACAACTTCCGCGGTGATGCGATCGATACCGGAATGCATCCGGTTTTTCGCATCATCCGCGGCATGATCAATCTCGCGCGACAGTGCGTCCATCCTCCGAAGAAGTAGGTGAACGAGTGACCCAGCTTTTGAAAGTCAGCGGAATCAGTAAGAGCTTCCCCGGCGTCCAGGCGCTCAAAGATGTTCAATTCGAGTTGAATCGCGGCGAGGTACTGACCCTGGTCGGAGAAAACGGGGCGGGAAAGTCCAGTCTGATGAAGATCCTCTCGGGGATCTATACGAGGGACGCCGGCAGCATTCTTCTCGACGGTGAAGAGGTCGTTATCGACGGCCCGAAAGCCGCTCAGAGGCTCGGAATCAGCATCATCCACCAAGAGATGAACCTGATGCCGCACCTCACCGTCGCGCAGAACATCTTCGTGGGTCGCGAACCGCGTTTCGGCCCGTTCATGCGTGAGCGAGAGCTGAACCGCCGCGCGGACGAGTTGCTCAAGGAGACCGGCATCCATCTCAAGTCCCGGGATCTTGTATCGAGCCTCACTGTGGCGAAGCAGCAGATGGTCGAGATCGCCAAGGCACTGTCGTTCAATGCGAAGGTGCTCATCATGGACGAGCCGACCTACGCCCTCACTGAGTCCGAAACCGACACGCTCTTCCACCTAATCGCTTCGCTGAAGGCGTCCGGCACTGGAATCATCTACATTTCCCATCGAATGGAGGAGCTCAGCCGCATCTCCGACCGCGTCACTGTGCTTCGCGACGGACAGTACATCGGCACTCTGGAGAAGGATGAGCTGGACATTCCAACCGTGATCGAGATGATGGTGGGCCGTCACATCGATGCCGGTGCTCGCCCGACGGCGCGCGGTTCAGAGAACGCCGACGTCATGCTCAAGGTTGAAGGGCTGAGCACCAGGTCCCTGCTCAAGAACGTCGGCTTCGAGCTGAGGCGGGGCGAGATCCTTGGTTTCGCCGGGCTCATGGGCGCTGGGCGCACCGAAGTGGCACGAGCGATCATCGGGGCTGACCCTTCCGAGGGTGCGATCATCCACGTGGAAGGCAAGAAGGTCAAGATCTCGAACCCGTCGGATGCGGTCGCCCTCGGCATTGGATATCTCTCCGAGGACCGCAAGCAGTTCGGTCTTCTCCTCGAGCAGGATGTCAACACAAACGTGTTGCTTGCCTCTCTCGGCGACCACGCGAATTCGCTGGGCTTCATGAAGACCGAGCCGGGCAAGCAGAAATCACGCGACCTGGTGACCTCGCTCCGCATCAAGACTCCGTCGATCTTCACCACCACGAAGAACCTCTCGGGAGGAAACCAGCAGAAGGTCGTCATCGCCAAGTGGCTCGCGCGTGACTGCGACATCCTCATCTTCGACGAGCCGACACGAGGCATTGACGTCGGTGCGAAGGAGGAGATCTATCGCCTGCTCGATCAGCTTGTCGCCGGAGGAAAGTCGATCATCATGATCTCCTCCGAGCTTCCCGAAGTGCTCCGGCTATCCCATCGCATCGTCGTGATGGCTGGTGGCCGGATCACTGCGGTGCTCGACAACGAAGAGGCCAGCCAGGCCAAAATCATGGACTATGCGACCCGCTCGGGCGACGACAAGGAGTAGTGAAAGCAATGAATCCAAACACTGCGACGAAACCAGTCAAGGCGATCACAGCGGAAGGGGTAGTGACTGGACGCCCGGTCGTGTCGTTCCTCCGAGCGAAGATCCAACAATCGCTTGCATTCGCGACCCTCGTCGTGTTGCTCGTCTTCTTCTCGTTCGCCAATAGCGCGTTCTTTACCTTCAGCAACATCACGGGCATATTGCTCTCGACCGCAGTCATCGGCATCCTCGCCCTCGGCACGACGTTCGTGATCATAACGGGTGGAATCGACCTGTCGATCGGCACCGGAATGACGCTTACCGCGGTCATGACGGCCGTGTTCATCGTGAACTTCCACGCACCCCTCGTGGTCGGAGTCATCGGCGGAATCCTCGTCGGGGCCCTGATCGGTTTCATCAACGGCTTCAATATCGCTGTACTGAAGCTTCCGCCGTTCATCGCGACCCTCGGCATGATGCTCATCGCTCAGGGACTTGCGCTTGTCATTTCGGGTGTTCGCCCCATCTATTTCTCTGGCGTCCCCAATGCCACGGGCTTCAATCAGATCGCACTCGGAACGCTCTTCCCTGGAATCCCCAATGCTGTCGTGATCTTGTTCGCGCTCGCGATCGTCGCATACATCATCCTGAGCAAGACGCTACTCGGCCGCTACACTTTCGCGATCGGGAGCAACGAAGAGGCTACGCGCCTGTCGGGCGTCGATACCCGCAAGTGGAAGATCATCGTCTACACGGTGGCCGGACTCTTCACCGGAGTCGCCGGAACGGTCATCGCATCTCGCCTCGGTTCAGCCCAGCCGCAGCTCGGCGCGGGCTATGAGCTCCAGGCCATCGCGGCCGTGATCATTGGTGGCACTTCGCTTCTCGGCGGTCGCGGGTCGATCATGGGAACACTGATCGGCGCGCTCATTATGAGCGTGCTCATTAACGGTCTCCGCATCATGTCTATCCAGACCGAGTGGCAGAACGTGGTGGTCGGCGCCGTCATTCTCGTCGCGGTTTTCACGGACTCGTTGCGCCAGCGCAGGGCAGCTTTCCGAGGGTAGATAACGATTCTGTATCTACATGTATTTAACGTCATCAGACCGCTTGAAATCGATACCATGAGGGGCTGGCAAAGATGCTGGCCGTCAGTCAAAACAACGGAGTTATTGATGAAAACCAGTAAGAAGATCTCAGTGCTCGTCGCAACCGCTGCGGTCGCCATCGCGCTCGTAGGCTGTTCTGCGGGAGCGCCTGGCTCGAGTGGTGAAGCCGGCAACAAGCAGCTCTACATCGCCCTCATCTCCAAGGGATTCCAGCACCAGTTCTGGCAGGCGGTCAAGACGGGCGCCGAAGCACGCGCCGCCAAGCTCGGTGTCAAGGTCACCTTCGAAGGGCCTGCCGCCGAGACCGAGGTCGATGCCCAGCTCCAAATGTTCCAGGCGGCAATCGATAAGAAGCCCGACGCCATCGGCTATGCGGCCCTTGACCCCAAGGCATGCATCCCGCTCATGGACGCGGCCAAGGCAGCAAACATCCCCGTCGTCGAGTTCGACGCCGGTTGTGACAGCAAGGTCCCGCTGAGCATCTCCAAGACTGACAGTCTCGGTGCCGGCGCGCTCGCCGCGGTGAACATGGCGAAGATCATCGGCGACTCGGGCGAGATCGGCATTGTCGGCCACAGCCAGATCAACTCGACCGGTGTCGAGCGTCGGGATGGCTTCGTCAACGAGATCAAGAAGAACCACCCGAACATCAAGATCGTCGATATTCAGTACGGCGACGGAGACCACCTCAAGTCGGCCGACATCGCGAAGGCAATGATCGCGGCCCACCCCAACCTCAAGGGCCTCTATGGCACCAATGAGGGTTCCGCTGTGGGAATCGTCGATGGCGTCACCGAGCTGGGCCTCAAGCCGGGCAAGGTTGCCATTGTTGGTTTCGACTCCGGTCAGTCCCAGATCGACGCGATCAACAGCGGCGTGATGGCCGGTGCGATCACGCAGAACCCCATCGGAATCGGTGAGCAGACAGTTCAGGCCGCATACGACGCGATCAAGGGCAAGACCCCGGCGAAGATCATCGACACCGGCTTCTTCTGGTACGACAAGGCCAATATGGCCGACCCGAAGATCGCGGCTGTTCTGTACAAGTAGAAACTGCTGTACAAGTAGAAACTGCTGTACAAGTAGAAACTGATGGACTGCGGCAACCCGCAGGACTGACGAGCCCCTCCCCAGTTCGATGGGGAGGGGCTTCGTCGTGGCCGGCGCGGCGACGTGGCTGCGGCTCAGGTGCCTCTATCGAGTCAAACCGATTTGGCGTGCGGCTCCCTGGGCACGCTCGGCAGAACGATGGTTCTCGCCGGTTCGGTATCGCCATCGATGCGCTCGAGAAGGAGCCTCGCGGCGCTCTCACCGAGTCGTCGCGTCTGTTGGGGGATCACGATCACGTCGGTAGGAGGGCGCACGGAGGACGGCAGGTCGCCGAACACGGCGACACCGACATCCTTGGGTGTGAGTTCTGCGTCAGCGAGGGCTTGCAGCGCCCCGACGCCCATGAGGTTGTTTGCGACGAAAACCGCGTCGGGCGGAGAGGCAAGAGACAAGAGCTCGTGCATCGCTGCGCGGCCGCCTTCGACCCGAGAGTTGGAATGCCGCAAGTACGTTTCGTTGTCGTCACCGTGCCGATGCACCACCTCGCGCCAACCATCGGCGCGCTCGGCCGAGTTTGGCACCGATGGGCTCCCGGTGATACAGGCTATGCGTCGGAATCCCTGGGCATAGAGGGCCTCGGTGGCGTCGCGGCCGCCCGCGGCGCTGTCGAGCACGACGCTGTCGATGAGCCAACCGAGCGGTACCCGGTCGACCGCGACGATCGGGCGGTCGAGCCGCTGGAGCCGGGAGAGATCCACGGAGGGGTCCGCCGATGCGAGGATGACCCCGGCCATGTTCTCCGAGACGGCGATCGAGAGGTACCTTGCCTCCTTCGCGGTGTCGTCATCTGTGTTACAGAGCACGACCGAGAAGCCAGCCGACTGTGCGACATCCTCGACGCCGCGGGCAATCGCGGTGAAGAACGGGTTCTCGATGTCGGGGATCACGAGGGCGATAATTTCGGAATGGCGGTTGCGCATCGTGCGCGCGGCGCGATTCGGAGTGAAGGAAAGGGCCTCCGCGGCATCCCGAACACGCTGCGCGCGATCGAGCGAGACAGGGATGCCGTTGAGCACGCGCGACACCGTGGCCGGGGAGACGCCGGCGAGGGCGGCGACGTCGTAGATCGTTGGCATGCGGTCCTCGGTAGGCAGTGAATGGCGCCGCAGCCGAGTGCCGGCGCATGCGCCCACCGGTATCCCACGCTGGACCGGACATAACAATACCGCCGATGGCCCCATCGATCCAGAGACGGGCCGCGACCATTCGGGGCGGCGCCCTAGACGGGAAACCCATCGGTGGAGGACCAGGTGCAATAGCGCTGAGAATTGATCGTCAATATCTTCTCTACTACCGCGTCTCCCACTCGGCCGCGAAGCAGCGGAAGGTACCGTTCGCCAAGGTAGGCCAGGCCCGGAATCCCACCGTAAGCGAGGTAGCGGCTTCGACGCGCGACATCCCCGCCGAGAAGAAGGTGGTCGGCCGCACCCCCTGCGATGACCGCCTCGGTGAGATCGAGTAGTTCGGAGTCGCTTCGCGTACGGGGACGAGCCATGCCGTCAAAGCCCAACCACGCACCACGCGCTGCGAGCTCGAGGTGCAGCGCGGCGTTGGGGTCTCGGTCGGCGTGCGCGAGCACGACCCGGTTCTCGTGGACCCCGGCCGCCGCGAGCAGATCGAGTACCTCGTGGGCGCCGGTGCAAAACTCGAGGTGCACCATTACAGGCGCTCCAGTCGCGACGTGCGCGATGGCGACGGCGTCGAGCGTTGTCCTCTCGAAGCGGCTGATGGACCAGTAGTCGACGGCACCCTTGATGACGCCCGCGCGCACCGGCTCGCCGCTGGGCGATTCGGCTCGCCTCCCTTCGCCGTCACGCCGCGGCATCCCTTCGAGAAGGTCATCGATGAAGAGGCGTGCGCGAGTGTCAACGGTCGTTTGGCGCAACCAGTGCTCTTCGGGGTAGTGGGCCTCGCGGTGTACCCCAGTCGCGGCAATGACCGTCAGCCCTGTGGAGGCGCTGATGCGGGCGAGGGCCTCTGGATTGCGGCCCAAGCCGATCGGGGTCGCATCGATCATCGACGCGAAGCCACTCCGCATAAGCGAAACGGCCTCGCTCGACGAGGCGGCCTCGTCATCCAGTTCATCTCCGGGCAGGAGAGGGCTCGTCTGAAAAAGGTGCTCGTGATAATTGACCGTGCCGAGGACAGAGGGGTCCAGGTCGCCGAGAACCGCGCGAACGGTCATCATCGCGTACCGAGGGCCGCATGGGAGAGCCGCGTGACAAGAGCCTCTGTAATATCCACGCCGAATACCTCGGCGATCACCTGCGACCATCCGTGGATGAAGTAACGCCAACCGTCGAAGACCTCGAGGCCTGATGCCAATTCCTCGTCGCGGGCCTGCGCAAGGAACTCACGACTGCCGCGATAGTTGAACTCCCATACCGAGGATTGTTCAGGAAAGTGGGTTCCATCCGGCATCGGATTGCCCGGACGGTCCTTGCCGAGGCCGCTCGCATTGACGACGAAGGTTCCCGCGCGGCCCGCGGCGAGCGCCCGGGCGATAGCGGGGGAGTCGTCTGCGCGGACATAGCGGATGAGGTCGCCAGGGGTTCCGCGGCGATTGTGCACTTCGCGCAGGTGGTCGAGGCGAGGCTGGCTGGTGTCGGTCACGATGATGCCATTGGGGGTATCCGGTCGCCCAGCCAGGTACCAGGTGAGAGCCGTGCCAGCGCCCCCTGCACCGAAACAGATCGTGCCGGCACCGGTGCGGGCGAAGTGATCGGGAGCCAGGAATTCCTCCGCCGCGAGACCTACGGTGATCGGATCCTTCGCGTGACCGACGAGTCTGCCATTCCGCTTGGAGATGCTTGAGATCTCGCCGCAGAGGGTGCTGAAGTCATCCAAATCATCGAAAAGATCATGAGCCGCCGCGAAGATGCCCATCTTGTGCGTTGTCACGAGAGCTCCCAAATGGTCGGGGTCGTCGCGGATGTGCTCGACGAGTCTCCGGTAGTCGGCCGGCGAGGCATCCATAGGCAGGTCGTGGCCGATGAGGGTGCGAGTGGGGAGGCCCAGGATGTCGGCCCAGGTCGGAAAGATGCTCATGATCGATGACTGGCTTGTGCTCACACCGACGAATCCCATGTGCGAGCTCATGCCAGTGCCCCGGGAGCCCGTCATGAGTTCTCCTTCGTGGGAACGAGGTTGGGCGGGATCTCTCCCGAGAGCGCCGCAATGAGGTTGGCAACGGCCATCTCGCCCATGCTGTCTACCGCCTGGACGGTCTGGGCACCGAAATGTGGGGTGACGACCACTCGATCGGCGAGGTCGTCGGCGAGAAGTGGCGAAGTGTCCGCGCGGGTGTCGCCGGCCAAGGTGTCGGCTGCGAACGCCCCAAGGGTGCCGTTCCGCAGGGCGGTGGCGACCGCGTGCTCGTCAACAAGCTCCGGTCGAGCGGTGTTGACGATGACGAGGTCGTGGCGCACGGTGGAGAGCCATTCGGAGTCGACGATCGTTGTTCCGCCAGGGCGATGCAGGGAGATGATGTCGGACTGCTCGCGCAGGGTCGCCATTTCCGCGGGAATCGCCCCCGCCGCCTCGATCTGCTGACGGGTCATCCAAGGGTCGTGAGCGAGCACTCGACAGTCGAATCCGGACAGTCGGCGTGCGACGCCTTGGCCGATGCGCCCGAAGCCCACGATACCCACGGTGAGCGAGCCGAGTTCGCGACCGCGGACAACCGTCCAGTCCGCGCGGCGCACCCGACGGTCTCCCTCGGTGGTGCCTCGCGAGGCGGCGAGCATGAGCCCGACGGCGTGGTCGGCCACCGCACCGCTGTTCGCACCAGGGGTGTTGGTAATGACAATGCCGCGCTCGGCCGCGGCGGCGACATCCACCGCCTCGAATCCCACCCCGTAGCGGGCGACGACACGGAGCAGAGGGGCGGCGTCCAGGTGCTCTGCCGTCACTGGTCCAGTGCCGGCGATCCAACCCTCGGCGTTCCGCAGTAACGGCCGAAGCGCCTCGAGGTCGTGATCTGCCGGGCCCATCGACACGGTGTGCCCTGCTGCGACGAGGCGCGCGACGAGGTCGAGGGAGGCGGAGGAGAACGAACGACTGGTCACGAGGATGGTCACTTGCGCACCATCCGCTTGGCGAACCACGGTTCGAGGTTGGCGTAGGCGTCGACGAAGAGTTCGTGGCGGCCGAGATAGTCTGCGTGTCGCGATTCGTCGGGGGTGAATTCGGCGGTGACCTCTGAGAGGTTGCGCGCGGCGCCGAAGTCGTCGACGAGCCCGAGCCCGACCGCGGCGATGACTGCGGCCCCGAGGCTGTTGGCTTCTTCAATGATCGTGCGCCGGCGTACGGGGATGCCCCAGACATCGGCCATGATCTGTAGCCATACATCGCTTGCGGCCCCGCCTCCGATAGCGTCGATACGGTTCACCACGGCGCCAGACTCGCGGAACGCCCGCAGGGAGGTAAGCAGGTTGAACGCGACTCCCTCGAGCACCGCGCGGGTCATGTGTGCTCGGCCGTGGTGCCGGTTGATCCCAACGAAAGCACCGGCGGCGTCGGGATTCCAGTAAGGCGAACGTTCGCCGAGAAGGTGGGGAAGGAAATACAGCCCACCCGTGGACGCCTCAGCCATCTCTGCATCGGCGACGAGCGCTGAGAGCGCCTGGCCAGTGGGCTCCGGGTTGAGAAGCTCCGAAACCCACTGCATCGCGGCACCGCCGGCTTGCATTGTCGCAGTCGGCACGTAGCTACCGGGCACAACGTTGTCGAAGGTCATCGTTCGCATGCGTGCGTCGTAGACCGGGATGTCGCTCGCGAACGAGATCCAGGCTGAAGTGCCAAGGCACACGTAGGCGCCGTCTTCGGGTGCGACCACCCCGACACCGACCGCGGCGACAGGACCGTCCCCGCCGCCCATCACGACACGAGTGTCACGATGAAGTCCGGTCGCGCTCGCCGCCTCGTCCGTCAGGTGGCCGACGACAGCCGTCGAATCGAGAATCTCCGGGAAAATCGAAGTGGGCAACCCCGAGGCTGCAATCATTTCGGCCGACCAGGCTCCTGCGCCTTGGTCGTACGCGTTCGTGGCGGAGGCATCCGAGCGATCGGTGACCAGCCTGCCGGTGAGGCGGTGGACGACGAAGTCCTTCGCGACGCAAAAGTGCCGCACACGCGAGAACACATCGGGCTCGTTGTCGCGCACCCACATGATTTTCTCGATCGAATAGGTGGAGTTGAGGCGGTGGCCGAGCAAGGAGTACGCCCGCTCCTGCCCGATAGCCCGCTCGAGCATCGCAGTCTGAGCGGTGCTTCTGGTGTCGGCCCAGATGATCGCGTCGCGCACCGGCTGATAGGTGGAGTCGAGAAGGACGGCACCCATCATCTGACCGCTGACCGTGAGACCGATAACATCCGAGGGACTGACGCTCGAGCGCTCGACGAGTGTTCTGGTCGCCTCGACGACGGCATTCCACCAATCGCGTGGATCCTGCTCGGCGAGCCCGCCTTCGCCGAACTGGGCGGGGTAGTTGACGGTCACGGCGGCGACCATGCGCCCGTCATCGTGGTGCAGGGATGCCTTGTCGCCGGTCGTTCCAAGGTCGTGAGCGATGATCATACGATCAGCCCTCGAAGTAGTCTACGAAGCTGATGCCGTCGGCGCCGGCCAGCGCGCGGCGACCCATGCCGTTGGTGAGTACCCAGTCGTAGTCATGGCCGGCGCCGCCGGGATACACGGCGAGGAAAGAATATGGCTCGTCGCCGATGTTGACGCTGCGATGTGCCCATCCCGGTGGAATGTACCCGATTGTGCCGGGCACGATGTCGAGCCATGCCGACTCGGTGCCGTTGAACATGAGCAGACCGCCGTTCCCCGCAATGCCGAGATAGATCTCACCCTGGTGGTTAGGGTGCTGATGGCCCTTGGTCATCCACAGCTCACCCGCGGTTGTTCCCGGTTGGATGGTTGTGATGGACTGCGGAAGTTCGCGGTCGATCTCGGGCACCGGCGACGAAACGACGGAGTAGACGACGGGGTCTCCTTCGGCCACCGCCTCCTGCCAGGCGGCGCGGTCGCGGAATAGTCCCTCGAGGTCCGACATCCGCCGGGTGAGCGTCGGCCCCTCCGGCGAGAGTGTTGCGGCCACGTGGTCAAACCGTATGCTCAACGGCGCTATCGGGAGGGGGGAATACTGGCTCACAACGGACTCCTGTGGTCGATGGACGCCTGACGGCGCTCCGCTACTCTAGCCGCGATTTGAGCAACGTGTAATTACAGGCTGATATCCCGTTCCTCAGAGGCATCGCTGGGGACGATGCCCGTGTGTCGAAGCGACGCGCTGCCCTGTGACGGAGCAGTCGAGCGCAGCTGGAACTCGAAGCGGCTGCGGTCGCCGCGGTGATAGGCGACGAAAAACTCCATCGGCCGGTCGTGCTCATCGAAACTGACACTTCGCAGCACCAGGAGTGCCTGGCCTTCGCCAATCGCGAGCAGGCGTCCCTGAATCTCATCGGCCGATACGGCCTCCGCCGATCGAACGCCGCGGACGGCGCGCACGCCGTTCTCGGCGAGGAGCGCATAGAGCGACTGGTCGGAAAGGTCCTCGTGAAGCACCGAGACACCAACAGCGAGCGGGAGGTAGGTCGTTGTGAGCGACCACGGCTCACCGTCGACGAAGCGAAGACGCTCGATTACGACGACGTCCGATTCGGGCTCGACGTCGAGAGCCTCCGCGATCTCGTGATCCGCAGGGATGATCTCCTGCCGACGCACATTACTGTGCACGTGTCCCCCGCGCGCCGCGACCTCCTCGTAGAGACCGGTGAGGGTATGGGCGAGGCTTTCCGGCACTTTTGGACGAGCGACGAATGTGCCCTTGCCCTTAACCCGGTCGATCACACCCTGGTGTTCGAGCTGTTGAAGCGCCTGTCGAACCACGGTTCGGGACACCCCGAACTGCTCGCACAAGCGATGCTCACCGGGCAGCAGGTCGCCTGGTTGCAGGCCGAGGCGAGCGATCTCATCGACGATGCGCCTTTTGAGCTGGTGGTACATCGGAACTGGGGCTCGGCGTTCGATCCCGGCTGCGCCCTCAGCTGCCCCGAAGAGTTCGTTGATCATCTGAAACCGCCGACTCAGTAGGCCACACCCGCGTGGAGCACCACGTTGGCATAGGGTGTGAACTCGCCGGACCGGACGAAGGCGCGGGCACCGTGGGTGAGTTTCTTGAATTCCACGTGCGGAATGAGCACAATCTCGATGCCGAGCGGATCGAATCGTTCGTGCAACGCGGAGAGAATGCGGGGGCTGCTCTCGGCGACCTCGGCTGCGGCCGTTACTCCTTCGATGACGAGCTCCGCTATCACAGTGTCCAGTACGTCGAGGAATCCGGGGGCACCTGGTCGGTAGGCGAGGTCGACGCGCTCCATGCCGAGAGGAATCGGCAGGCCGGCATCCGTCACAACCACGAGGTCGGTGTGCCCGGTCTCGGAAATCACACGTGACAACTGCGGGTTGATGGTGGTGTTCGTTCTGCGCATCAGTTGGATCCCTTCTTGGTTGAAAGCAGGGCGTCGACGTCTGCTCGCTTCGGAAGGCTCGGGGATGCCCCGTGCTTCGTTACTGCGAGCGCGCCGGCGGCGACGGCCCGTTCGATCGCGGCGTGGAGGTCGAAGCCGGCAGCGAGGCCTGCCCCGAGGTAGCCGGTGAACGCATCTCCCGCTGCGGTCGTGTCGACGGCGGTGACCGGGATCGAGCCGAAAGTGACCACATCCTCGGCCGAAACGAGGATGGCTCCCTCCGCCGCCATCGTTATGAGGGCGTACCGGGTGCCCCGGTCGGTGAACCAGCGGCCGGCGAGGATCGCCGATTCGCGATCGACCACGGGGATTCCGGTGAGGATTTTCGCCTCGGTCTCGTTAGGTGTCACGATGTCGACGAGCGGCCAGATCGCCTCGTCGAGCGTTGCTGCCGGGGCTGGGTCGAGAACCACGGTGAGTCCGGCATTGTGCCCCTTGCGGATGGCGTACTGGGTGAGCGCCCAGGGGATCTCGAGCTGTGTGAGCAATACTCTTGAGGAGGCGCCGATGGCGGAGAACGCGTCGTCGATTTGAGACTCGCGTAGCGTCGAGTTGGCGAGTGGCACCATCACGATGTCATTCTCGCCGGAGGCGTCGACGCGGATGTGCGCGATTCCGGTGGGACCCTCGACGGTCCTGACGTGGTCGATGTTGACGCCCGCGTCTTGGAGTCCCGTCGTCACGAGCGCACTGAAGATGTCATTTCCGATGCACCCGACCATTCGAGCCGTGGCTCCGGCGAGGCCGGCGGCTACAGCCTGATTGGCTCCCTTTCCCCCGAGAACGAGAGTGAAGGCATCCCCCAGGATGGTTTCACCGCGGGCCGGCAGACGCTGGGAGAAGGTCGTCAGGTCCGCAGTGATACTGCCGACGATAATGACGTCTCCCGTAGGGGATGTCTGGCTCATAAATACCTTTCGCGGACTGCATCGCGCAGGCGACGAATGGCGCCCGGGGAGGCGAGCCTCGTACCTGTAATTACATTAGCCGACGGGTGGCTAGGGTTGCCTCATCGATGCAATCGATGGGCGGCACCGCGCGGGCCGCTCAAACCTGAGGGGAAGCACGTGAGTCGCGAGACCAGACTGTATGTCGACAGTGCCGATGTGGACCTGGTGAGCACCCTACTCGGCGATTCGCTCGTGCACGGTGTCACTACGAACCCCACGATTCTCGAGCGTGCAGGAGTGAGTGTCGCCGACATTCCGCGCCTCTATTCGCGCTGGGCCGCGGGGGGCGCCCGGGAGATCTTTTTCCAAGCCTGGGGTGAGACGACCGCCGACATGCTCCGAAGCGCCGCTGGCATTGCCGAGCTCGGCCCCCTGGTGGTCGTCAAGGTCCCCGCGACGCGCGTCGGATTCTCCTCAGCGACTGCCCTCGTGGCTCAGGGCGTGCGTGTGCTCGTGACCGCCGTCTATTCGCCAGCCCAGGCGCTTGCCGCAGCCAGCATCGGTGCCCGCTACATCGCGCCGTACCTCGGTCGCCTCAATGACACGGGCCGAGACGGACTGGCGGTGATCTCAACGATGCACCGCGTCGTCGCCGACTCGGAAACGGATGTTCTCGCCGCGAGCCTGCGGTCGGCCGACGACCTCGTCGCGCTTGCTGAGGTCGGTGTTCGGCACTTCACTGCTGCCCCCGGCGTCGTGATGGCGGCGTTCCAGCACGACGTGAGCGACCAGTCCGCAGTCGACTTCGAGGCCGCGGTCGCACGGGGCGGCCTGCCCGCCTAGGTCTCGGGTCGTTGTGCGCGAGTCAGCCGGTCACGGGTCGCGACCGAGCTCGTCACCGCTGGCGAGCGATCAGCCGATTGGCCTGACCGCTGGCCAATACGCCTGCTCGAAACCCTTCAGCGGTTAGACTCATACGTCGCGATCGATCCGCGCCCGCCTTGGTGGGTGCAGGCGATCGATGAGCGATGGAGGGCTGTCCGAGTGGCCGATGGAGCCAGTCTTGAAAACTGGTGGGCAGAAATGTCTCGTGGGTTCGAATCCCACGCCCTCCGCTTCAGCGATGTGGCAGGCGTTTCGCGCCGGTTTGTGCGGTATTTGGCTCATCCGTGCGCCGATTTGTGGTCAATGCGCCGGCTGTAACCACCGCACCGATGACAAGCCGCCGCACTGTTACGCAGCGTAGGCGAATCGCGTTCAGTTTGGCCGATTTGCTGCGGGTAGATGGCCTTTGAAGTAGTGTCGGTGCACCGAGTATCACCACCCCTAATACCGATAACGAGGGTGACGATGGCGTATGCGCATATAGTTCCGAGCGGGTCCGATTGGATCGCGCGGGTGTACGGACAAGAATTGTCCCGACACGACAGCCAACAGGCCGCATGGGACGCCGCCTGCGATTGGCTGAAGTGGCATGGTGGCGGCGAGTTGAGCACTCACGCTCCCGATGGGACCGTCAGCGAAAAGAACGTGATCTTCCGCGGTAACGACCCCCGCAACATCCGCGGCTAGGGCCGCAACGGCGAGAACCGGTACTGCCCTGGAGTCGATCGGCCCGAATCGGCAATCCTTTCGCCGCCGTCTAGACTCACCACTATCTGCGCGGGGGCGCTGCGGGGTTCGCGACCCGCGCCAACTGCCTATCGACGACGTATCCAGACCGAAAGGACGATCTCATGGCTGAGGTACGCCCGGACTCCGAGCGCCGACGGAGGCGAGCTACCACTCCGCGTCATGGACGGCTGAAGGCGACCAGGCCGCTCGTCGTGGCGCTGGGGTATCTGGGCATCGCGCTCGCCGTGATCCTGGTCAGCGGCACATCCGTCGCCGCCCTCGCGATGGCCCAGGTGAACAACAGCATCATGAGCGTCACACTGGTGGGGCAGAAGGACACCCCTGGCCCGCCGCCCGCGCTCTCCTCATACGAGGGCGGCTTCAACGTCTTGATCGTCGGCAGCGATGTGTGCGAAGACAACTCCGGATGCAACGGCCGCGGTTCAGCGGAGCTCAACGACGTGACAATCCTGCTGCACGTCTCCGCCGACCAGACCAACGCGGTTGCGGTGAGCATCCCGCGCGACATGGTCGTTCCGATCCCATCCTGCCCAGATCCGAAGGGCGGAAACTTCAGCGCGATGTCGGCGATGCCGATCAACAACACCCTGTACTACGGCGGGCTGCCGTGCACTGTCCTCACCGTCAGCAAGCTCACCGGACTCGACATTCCGTTCGCGGTCGAGGTGAAATTCTCCGGCGTCGTCAACATCTCCACGGCCATCGGCGGGGTCCCCGTCTGCATCGACGGCCCCATAAACGACCGCTACTCCGGATTCTCGGTCCCCGCCGCAGGCGAGTACACCCTGTCCGGCCAGGATGCGCTCAACTTCCTGCGCACCAGGCACGGTGTCGGCGACGCGGGCGACCTCAGCCGGATCAGCTCGCAGCAACAATTCCTCGCGTCGATGGTGCGCACCATCAAGGCCCCAGGCGGCGCGCTCTCGGATCCGGTGAAACTCTTCACCATCGCGACCGCGGTGGGCAAGAACACAATCGTCTCCTCGAATCTGAAGAACGTGAGCACAATGCTCGCGATGGCCCAGGTGCTGAAGGGCCTGCCGCTCGAGAACGTCGTCTTCGTGCAGTACCCGAGCGTGACCGGGCAGCCGGGAGTGTACGCGGGCAAGGTTGCGCCGGTGGTGGGGACAGCGGCCGAGCTGTTCGCGAAGATCAAGGCGGACGTACCGTTCCAACCGGCGAAGACCGGTCTCGGATCGAAGGAAGAGCCGGCATCGACGCCCGCGCCACAGGGAACCGCCTCCGCTGCGCCAACGTTGGACACGTCATCCGAGGTCGTGCCGGGCGTGCAGGGTCAGACCGCGGCCGAGAATACCTGCGCGGTGCACCGCAACTAGACGCCGCCGCCGGGTCCTGCCGAATTTTCCGGCCGCTTCCGACTGCGCAGCAAGGATTGCACAGCGAGAGCAAGGACCAGGCCGACCGCGCAGAGGCCCAGGATGATGAATCCGATCGTGCATGCGGCTTGGGGTGAAAACGACATGGGGGTGACTATTGTCCGTTCGGATGGCGTCGCGTCAGCGTCAAAACAGGGGGCCCGGGAACGTCCGTTGCTGGGGTCAGCCACGAGACTACGTGTCCGCTTTTGAGGGGACAAGCGGGGTACCCGCCCCAGTCCGGGGGGAGACCGAATCGGCTACGGCAATTTGCTCCGCTATGATTGCTGACGAGCAACTGGGAGCTGTCGCATAGTTCGGCCTAGTGCACCACCCTGCTAAGGTGGAGAGGGGTTTACACTCCTCCGTGGGTTCAAATCCCACCGGCTCCGCACATGTCTAAACCCCCGGCAAAGCGCAAGCTGTCCGGGGGTTTTGTTTTGCCCTAGTGCCCACTCGCTGGCTGCGGTTTGATTGTCGATGGGACGGCTCCGAGCAGAGCAAGGACAAACGCAAGCTCCAGAATCCCAAGGCCGAAGTAGAGGGTCTGGAGCCAGAAGTACTCTCCGATGATCGCGAGTTCGGCGAAGATCCAGATTGTCATTCCAAACCCGGCGATAGCGCAGGACAGCGGTGCCCAAGAGCGCCGTTGGAACAACGCGACGACGGCGACGGTCTGAGTGCCGCCCACAACGATGCCAAGGATCAGCCCTGGAACGACGAACGATGCGAAGGGACTCCCGTCGAGGTAGCTGGTCGGAACGCCACCCCCGCCGCTCAGTGCGATCACTGCGCCGCCAAAGGCCGAAAGAGCCCCGAAGATCGTGAGAATCTTGAGGGCGGTGGTTGCGAGTCGGCCAGTCTTCACGCCGCGCATCAGGTGGTCCGCCGTCCGGGGTCGACTCCGCCTTGATCG
>JAODMG010000157.1 GCA_025464895.1 Microbacteriaceae bacterium
GCTCGACGGCGTCGCCGCGGATCATCTGCTCGTCGATGAAGACCTCGGGATGCGCGATCGCCTCGTGCAGCACGTCGGCGATCGCCGCGAAGACCGACGCGGAGGCGCGCCACTGGGTGCGCTGGGCGACCTCGGCCTCGGCCATGCCGAAGAGCACGCGGGTCTCTGCCAAGCGCGGGTCGAGGAGCATGTGCATACAGGTATTAGATACCGAGCCACCGACATTGCGCAGCCAGCGCTACGACATGTCTGAGGAACCCGAGAACC
This sequence comes from Microbacteriaceae bacterium, assembly GCA_025464895.1. Classification (GTDB taxonomy): domain Bacteria; phylum Actinomycetota; class Actinomycetes; order Actinomycetales; family Microbacteriaceae; genus Parafrigoribacterium_A. The sequence continues at coordinate 268 of JAODMG010000157.1, forward strand.
CGGTCCCGGGGAGGAGGGGTTGGACCACGAGGGCCTGGGCGTTCTCTATACGATCGCCTAAACGTTGAACCGGAACTCCACAACGTCGCCATCCTGCATGACGTACTCCTTGCCCTCGATGCGGGCCTTGCCCTTCGCGCGGGCCTCGGCGATCGAGCCGGTCTCGACGAGGTCGTCGAAGCCGACGATCTCCGCCTTGATGAACCCCTTCTCGAAGTCGGTGTGGATGACACCGGCCGCCTGGGGTGCCTTCGCGCCCTTCGGGATGGTCCAAGCGCGGGTCTCCTTCGGCCCAGCGGTGAGGTAGGTCTGCAGGCCGAGGGTGTCGAAGCCGATGCGGGCGAGCTGGTCGAGGCCGCTCTCCTCCTGGCCGGTGCTGGCGAGAAGCTCCGCGGCATCCTCAGCGTCCAATTCGATCAGTTCGGACTCGAGCTTCGCGTCGAGGAAGACGGCCTTTGCCGGGGCGACGAGGGAGGCGAGCTCGGCCAGCTTGGCGCTATCGCCGAGGATCGCCTCATCCACATTGAAGACGTAGATGAACGGCTTCGCGGTGAGCAGCCCGAGTTCGCGAATCGGCTCGAGGTCGAGCTTCGTGTCGCTGGACAGCGGCTTGCCTGCGTTCAACCACTCGACCGCCGCCTTCGCGCTCTCAAGGACGATCGGCTCCGATCGCTTGGTCTTGACCTCTTTCTCGTACCGCTCGACCGCCTTTTCGAGGGTCTGCAGGTCGGCGAGGATGAGCTCGGTATTGATGGTCTCCATGTCGGATGCCGCGTCGACCTTACCGTCGACGTGCACGACATCCGGATCGGCGAAACCGCGAATCACCTGCGCGATGGCGTCGGCCTCGCGGATGTTGGCGAGGAACTTGTTGCCCAGCCCCTCCCCGACAGACGCCCCCTTCACAATGCCGGCGATGTCGACGAATGACACGGGGGCGGAGAGGATGCGTTCGCTGCCGAAGATCTCTGCCAGTTTGGTCAAGCGTTCATCCGGGAGGTTTACCACGCCGACGTTCGGCTCGATCGTGGCGAAGGGATAGTTCGCGGCGAGCACCTGGTTCTTGGTGAGGGCGTTGAAAAGAGTGGACTTGCCGACATTCGGGAGTCCGACGATTGCAATAGTGAGAGCCACGGGGGTCTATCGTATCGGGGTCGCGGCAACCGCAGCACGGAATGTGGGGGTCGTAGCTGTGCGGGTCGCGCGTTCCTCTCCTCCACATCTCCTCCGATTCCGCGGTCGATGCCGGGATCGCTGGCGGGTCTACGGCGTTCGGTCGGACGTGCGTGAGACGATGCGAGCATGGCCGTCAACTTCACCGCAATCGACTTTGAAACCGCCAACTCGTCCAGCGCATCCGCCTGTTCTGTCGGCCTCGTCAAGGTGCGAGACGGCCAGGTCGTCGACAAGGTCGGCTGGCTGATCAGACCGCCGTTCGGTCACGACTCGTTCAACGAATGGAACATCCGCATCCACGGAATCATGGCGGCGGATGTCGCGGACGCCCTGCTCTGGAGCGAACAGCTTCCCGAGCTGGTCGCCTTCGCCGACGGCGACATGCTCGTCGCGCACAACGCCGGATTCGACATGGGCGTGATCACCGCAGCCTGTGCCGCGAGTCAGATCGAGACCCCTTCGTTGTCGTACCTCTGCAGCCTGCAGGTCGCGCGCAAGACCTACAACCTCGACTCCTACCGGCTCCCGGTCGCAGCCATGGCCGCCGGTTTCGACGACTTCGACCACCACAACGCGCTCGCGGATGCCGAGGCGTGCGCTGCCATCATCGTGCACGCGGCCCGGCGGCACGATGCATCCGATCTCGCCGAACTCTCGTCGATCACCAGCGCGCGCATCGGGGCGATCGGCGCCGTGGCCGACCGCGAGCGGGCAAAATCCATCCCAAAACTCGCGTCATAGGGCGGAATCTGCCCGCTCGCGAGGTATCGGGCGGGATGCGGCTCTAGAGCTCCATCAGGTCGACGCCCCGCTGCGCCGCCAACTCGGTCAGGTCGAGTCCGACGAACGAGGCGATCCGGTCCGCCCTGTACCTGTCGTAGTCCGGCGTTCGCTCGACCGGCGCGGTCATCATGGTCGACGCGATGTCCTCGAGGGCCGCATCGCGCGCCTGCCGCAGGATCCCCTCCACGAACTCGGCATCCGCGGCGCGCTCCCGCAGCGTTTCGGCCACTCCGAGATGGAGCGCCACGAGGCGCACGCCGCGTTCGTCCGGATGTCCGCCATCCCTCTGGCCAACGCGCCGTGCGGCCTCGTCCTCCTCGTCGGCGAGATCGAGCAGCCGGTCACGCGCGACCGATCTGAGGACATCGGAGTCGAAGTCGCGATGATCCCGCAGCACCGAGAGCACGATGGCATTCCTCACGGTCATGCGCACCGCCGATTCCACGATGAGCATGCCCTCTTCGACAAATCGCTCGATGGATGCCGGGGGCGGGGAGTCGAGCCGGCTGGCGTCGAACGGACGAGGATCGACAGTGCGGCGCCGGCGCCGGCGCAGGAATCTCATTCCTCTCATTCTGACGCCAACGACGGCGCGCTCCTAGCGGTTCTCCGGGAAGCCCAGGTTGATGCCGCCGTGCGACGGGTCCAGCCAGCGGCGAGTGACCGCCTTCTCACGGGTGAAGAAGCGCACGCCGTCGCTTCCGTAGGCCTTCGTATCACCGAAGAGGGAGTTCTTCCAGCCGCCGAACGAGTGGTACGCGACCGGGACCGGGATGGGCACGTTGATGCCGATCATCCCGACCTGGATCTCGCGTTGGAACTTGCGCGCCGCGCCACCGTCGTTGGTGAAGATCGCCGTGCCGTTGCCGTACGGACTGCTGTTGATGAGCTCGATTCCCTCGTCAAAACTCGGCACCCTGACCACGGACAGCAACGGTCCGAAGATCTCGTCGATGTAGACCTTGGAGCTCGGCGGCACTCGGTCGAACAGCGTCGGGCCGAGCCAGAATCCGTTCGGCTCTCCGTCGATCTCGACGCCGCGGCCGTCGACAACGACGGTGGCCCCATCGACTTCGGCGAGCTCGATGTATCCGGACACCTTGTCGCGGTGCTCGCGGGTGATCAGCGGACCCATATCGCATGAGCGGAGTCCGTCGCCGACCTTGAGTCCGGTCATCCGCTCGGCGATCTTGGCGACCAGTTCGTCGGCGATCGTGTCGACCGCGACGATCACGCTGATGGCCATGCAGCGCTCGCCCGCCGAGCCGAATCCGGCGTTGACCGCGGCGTCCGCGGCGAGATCGAGGTCGGCATCCGGCAGAACCAGCATGTGGTTCTTCGCGCCGCCGAGCGCCTGGACGCGCTTGCCGTTGCTGGCAGCGGTCTCGTAGATGTACCGCGCGATCGGGGTGGATCCGACGAACGAGATGGAGGCGACATCCGGATTCTCGAGAAGCGCATCGACCGCGACCTTGTCACCGTGGATCACGTTGAATACGCCGTGCGGGAGGCCGGCCTCCGCGAAGAGTTCGGCCAACCAGATGGATGCCGACGGGTCTTTCTCGCTCGGCTTCAACACGACCGTGTTGCCTGCCGCGATCGCGAGCGGGAAGAACCACAGCGGCACCATCGCCGGAAAGTTGAACGGGCTGATGATCCCGACAACACCGATCGGCTCCCTGGTCGTGTAGACGTCGACGCCGGTCGAGACGTTTTCGCTGTATTCGCCCTTCATCAGGTGCGGGATGCCAGCGGCGAACTCCACGACTTCGAGCCCGCGCGCGACCTCGCCGAGCGCGTCGGAGAGGACCTTGCCGTGCTCGGCCGTGAGGATTCTCGCGACCTCCTCCTTGCGCTCGTTCAGAAGCTCGCGAAAGGTGAAGATCACCGCCTGCCGTTTGGCGAGCGATGTCTCGGCCCAGCCCGGGAACGCCGCCTTCGCAACGGCGACCGCCGAGTCTATGTCGGCGGCGGATGCGAGTCGCACCTCGCGGGCGACCGTGCCGATGGCCGGGTTGTAGACGGGTGCCGTGCGGGTCGATTCTCCTTCGAATGACGCGCCGGAAAGCCAGTGGTTCACGATGTCCATGCGGCCATGCTAGCCGCGGGCAGGCCATCGATGGCCGGTCGTTATTGTTCTGGAAATGTTTGCGCGGCCACCCCGGGCAGGCGGCAGTCGCTAAGATTCCCAGGTGAGTTCGACCACCCCCAGCCGTGCCCCGTGGATCCTCCGACTCGTGGTCGTCACCGCCCTGGTCGGCGTCGGTGCTGGCGTCGGGGGCCTTTGCGCTTCACTCCTCCTCCGGCTGGTCGAGACGCTGGCCTACGGGTCGTCATCCGGCAGCTTCCTCGACGACGTTCTGCAGGCCGACCCGTCCCGGCGAGTGATCGCGCTCTGCGCGGCCGGGGTGTTCGCCGCGCTCGCCTGGTGGGCGCTTCGCCGCTGGGGCACGCCGGTCGTGTCGGTCGAGGCAAGCGTTGCTGGCAAGCGGATGCCGTGGATCGTCTCGATCCTGAATGCCGCGATCCAAATCGTCATCGTCGGTCTCGGCGCATCCATCGGCAAGGAGGTCGCCCCGCGCGAGATCGGCGCGCTCATTGCCGGCTGGCTGACCGACAAGGCCAGGGTCACCGCGAGAGAACGCCGGATCCTGGTGGCCTGCGGCGCCGGTGCAGGCCTTGCCGCCGTGTACAACGTCCCTCTCGGTGGAGCGCTCCTGGCGGTCGAGATCCTGCTCGCCGAGATCTCCTTCGCGACGGTGTTGCCCGCGCTCGCGACCTCGGCGATCGCCGCTCTCGTCGCGCGGCTGGTGGTGCCGATCGAACCGCTCTATCACCTCCCCCAGTTCACCCTCTCGCCGACGATCGTGGTCTGGTCGATCGTCGCCGGTCCGATCATCGGATTCGCCGCCGTCGGTTTCGTCTGGCTGATGAAGGCGGCCGGAGATCGTCGCCCGCGCGGGTGGCGCATCCTCGTCATCATGCCGCTGGTGTTCGCCGGGGTCGGGTTCCTCTCCCTCGCATTCCCCGCCATTCTCGGAAACGGGCAGGCGCTCGGGCAGGTCGCATTCGATGGTGCGGTCGGCATCCCGCTGATCACCATCCTCCTTCTCCTCAAGGCGGCCGCCACGACGGCAACGATCGGTTCCGGTGGCGCAGGCGGCACGCTCCAACCGTCGGTTGCGGTCGGCGCGGCTTTCGGGGCGGCGACCGGCGGTCTCTGGCTGATGCTCTGGCCGGGAAGCCCGGTGGCCGCGTTCGCATTCATCGCGGCCGCGGCCTTCCTGGCCAGCACGATGCGCGCGCCACTTACCGCCCTGGTGCTGCTGATCGAGTTCACCGGCCAGGGTCCTGCGCTGCTGGTGCCCGCGATCCTCGCCATCGGTGGCTCCGTCGCAGTCAGCTACGTCATCCGTCGGCGACGCTTGGTCGACGTGCCATAACCTGGCTGAGAGTCGGCAGCCACGCCCTCGGCGCAACCGGCTTTGTCGTCCGCCGCTGTCACACTGGATTCATGGATCCCATCGCCTCACTCATCATCGGCCTTCTCGTGGGTGTCGTGCTCGGCGGGATCATCGGAATTCTGTTCGCGAAGAGCCGCAGTGTCGGTGCATCCGCCGATGTGGCCAGCACAGTCGACCCGGCCGTCCTGACCGCCCAGCACGAGCGTTCGCTCGCACAGATCAGGATGGAGGAGGCGGATGCCAGGGCCGGGCTCGCGGCAGACCTCGCCGCCATCCAGGCGACCGCCATCGCCCTCAGGGAACAGGTCGGCGCGCAGCAGGAACAGTATCGCGACCTGGCCGAGCGCCAGCGGCGAGAGCAGCTCGCCGAAACGGAACGCCAGCAGCGCGAGAGCAAGGTGCTGCAGGCCCTCACGCCGGTGCAGGAATCGCTTCGCACCATGCAGCACAAGGTCACAGAACTCGAGACGCAGCGCAGCCAGCAGCACGGTGAGTTGAGCCAGCAGCTTCGCACCGCGGCCGAATCGGAGGAGCGCCTGCGCAGCACGGCGGAGTCCCTCGCCTCGGCGCTCCGGAACAACGCGACCAGGGGTGTCTGGGGCGAGACCCAGCTCCGCAACGTCGTGCAGGCGGCCGGCCTGATCGAGCGGGTCGACTTCGACGTGCAGTCCAGCATCAGCTCGGATGCCGGCGCCGGTCGCCCAGACATGGTCATCCACCTCCCCGGTGGCAAGAACATCGCGGTGGACGCGAAAGTCCCGTTCAACTCCTACCTCGAGGCGAGCCAGATCGCGGTAACCGCCACCGGCGAGGAGGGCGCGCGGCGCGAGCAGTTCATCCGCCAGCACGTCCGTGCGGTGCGAGCGCACATCGACACGCTCAGCAGTAAGGCCTACTGGGCGGGACTCGACGCGTCACCCGAGCTGGTCATCGCCTTCATCCCGAGCGAATCCCTCGTGTCATCCGCGCTCGAAGCCGACCCGGGCATCATGGACTACGCCTTCGGCAAGCGGGTGGCCCTCGCCTCACCGGTCACCCTGTGGTCTGTGCTGAAGACTGTCGCCTTCAGCTGGCAACAGGATGTCGTGACCCAGGAGGCGAAGATGCTCTTCGACCTGAGCCGGGAGCTCTACGGTCGCCTGGCCACCCTCGCCAACCACGTCGAAAAGCTCGGCCGGTCGATCGAGAGCACCGTGAAGCACTACAACGGCTTCGTCGGATCGCTCGAGCGGCAGGTGCTGCCGTCCGCGCGCAAGCTCAACCTGCTCGACGAGTCCAAGGTGCTCGGCGCCCACGAGGCCATCGAGGAGCTGCCGCGCGATCTCAGCGCCTACGAGCTGCTCGCCGAACTCGAAGTTGCGAACGACAGGGACTGACCGCAAGTCGATGCTGGGCGAGTACGGCTAGCGGCTGCCCGGTTCGACGTCACATCCAGTCGACCAACCCGCCTGCGCAATACTGACCGCCCGACCGGCTACAACCACTTCTCCGCGAGGTGATCGGCGGACACCCGCCGAATCGTCCCGGACTTGCCGCGCAGAACGATGCTCTCCGTGTGGATGACCGGGCCGTGTTTGCGCACGCCGCCGACCAGCTGGCCGTCCGTCACCCCGGTCGCGACGAAGTAGGTGTTGTCGCTGCGCACCAGGTCGTCGGCCTCGAGAATGCGATCGAGGTCGTGACCGGCGTCGATCGCGCGCTGGCGTTCGTCGTCGTCCCTCGGCCGGAGTTGCGCCTGGATGAAGCCGCCGACCGCCTTGAGCGCGCAGGCCGTGATGATTCCCTCCGGAGTGCCGCCGACCCCGACGCACATATCGATGCGGGTTTCCTCGAGCGCCGCGTTGATGCCGCCGGCGACATCGCCGTCCAACATCAGCCGGGTCCCGGCTCCGGCATCCCGGATCTCCTCGATGAGTTGGGCATGGCGTGGTCGGTCGAGTACCGCGATAGTCATCTCGGACACCTCCTTGTTCTTCGCCTTCGCGAGCGCACGGATGTTGTCTCCGATCGGTCGACGAAGGTCGATGACCCCGCGTCCCTCGTGCCCGGTCACGATCTTGTTCATGTAGAAGACCGCCTTCGGGTCGTACATGGTGCCCTGGTCGGCGACGGCGATCATCGACAGCGCGTTCTGCCGTCCGGCGGCCGTGAGCGACGTTCCGTCGATCGGATCCACGGCGATATCGCAGGCGGGTCCCCGCCCGTTTCCCACGTGCTCGCCGTTGTACAGCATCGGCGCGTGGTCCTTCTCGCCTTCACCGATGACGACCACCCCGTCGAAGTTGACCGTGCCGAGGAACTTGCGCATCGCATCGACCGCGGCACCATCCGCCGCATTCTTGTCGCCTCGACCGATGAACGGGACGGCACGGATGGCCGCAGCCTCGGTGGCCCGCACCAACTCCATCCCGAGGTTGCGGTCCGGGTGCAGAAACATGCTGCCGGTGTCGGTATTCGTCATCGATCCTCCGTAGTTGCGCTTCCGCGGGCAGCGACGGCTTCGAGCTCGCATTTCAACACTAGCCAGCCGGATGCCGGGGGCCATTGGCACCGGCAACGAAAAATCGCCGCTTCTTAACGCCGAAAGTCACGCCGAGGGCCAGAGCCGAGCATCAGCGCCCAGCTTCGCCGCCGGCCGGAATCGGATGCCGACGGGTGATCCTGAGGGCACCGCGATGGGGATCGATCACCCACGAGTCGGTCGTGACAGAGTCTTCCTCTCTCGCGACGGCCGACAGGGTGTGGCCGGTGGTGACAGCGGTGATGAAGAGGTACCCGTCGCCCGCCACCAGGTCGTCCAGCCGGAGAATCCGTGTCGTGGAGATTCCCGCCTCTCGTGCTCGCTCGATCTCGTCCGGTCGCTGGGGCGCAAGCCGCGCCTCCATCCATCCGTCGAGGCCGCGCACCGCCGCCGCGGTGAGCACGCCCTCGGGCGAGCCGCCGATGCCGATGAGCAGGTCGATGTCGCCGTCCGGTTGCGCCGCCCGAATGGCGGGGGCGACGTCGCCGTCCCGGAACGGCAGCACCGTGGCGCCGGCCTG
>JAODMG010000159.1 GCA_025464895.1 Microbacteriaceae bacterium
GAAAGACAAGGTAGCCGAACGCGTCGACGAGCTACTCCGCACCGTGCAGCTCGATCCGGCTCTGTTTGCAAAGCGGTATCCCAAGCAGCTCTCAGGTGGGCAGCAGCAGCGGGCCGGCGTCGCTCGAGCGCTCGCTGCAAATCCGCCAGTGATGCTGATGGATGAGCCGTTCGGCGCCACTGATCCGATCACGCGCGAGAAGCTGCAGGCGGAGTTCTTGCGGCTGCAGGCCGAGCTCGGCAAGACCATCATTTTCGTCACGCACGACTTCGAAGAGGCCATTAGGCTCGGCGATCGCATCGCGGTGATGAGCGAACGCAGCAAGATAGAGCAGTTCGACACACCAGCGAGGATTCTTGCGGCGCCAGCGAATGAGTACGTTGCCTCCTTCATCGGGCAGGGGGCTGCAATCAAGCGGCTCACACTAATCCCTGTGACGGATGCTCGACTCAAATCTGTGGTCGATGGTGCCCCCTCCATTGCTTCCGATGTGTCGATGAGGGATGCGCTGGATCTCATGGTGTTTACCGGCAGCCAGGCGATCAACGTCGTCGACTTGGCGGGGGTGCCGATGGGGTCACTCGACCACGCCTCGATCTCGGCTCTACTCGGAGGACCTGCAAGCATCGGGGCTCGAGAATGACAACCACGACGTCGGTTGACCTGAACGCGGCGCTGGCCTCTCTTGCCCGCGACCGCAGAGCCGTGATCGCGCGGCGCGCCGCAGCTCCGGTACTCGTCGCCGTATTGTTGCTTGCGACTTTCATTTGGGTGTCGACCCTACGGCTCGACTCGATCGAACAGCGCACGCTGAACCCCGGCTACATCGCTGCGCGCATCCGGGAGCACCTTGTCTTGACGATCGTGGCTTCGGCGCTCGTGGCCGTACTGGCCATCCCGGTGGGCATCCTCGTTCACCGCGTGCGTTCGAGGGTGTTCCGGAGCATAGTGCTCGTGATCGGCAATATCGGGCAGGCGACGCCCGCCGTCGGTGTGGTTATCCTCCTCGCGATCGTGTGGCAGACCGGATTCGCGACTGCGCTTGTGGCACTGGTGGCGTACTCGTTCCTTCCGACGCTTCGTAACACAATGATCGGTCTCGCACAGGTGAGCCCTGATGCGAGGGAAGCGGCGCGGGGGATGGGTATGACGCCCGGCCAGGTGTTGCGGCAGATCGAACTCCCGCTCGCGTCGCCCACCATCCTCGCCGGCCTGCGCACCTCGCTGGTGTTCGCCGTGGGGGTCGCGACCGTGGCGACCTTCATCAACGCGGGCGGCCTCGGCGACATGATCGTCAACGGACTCAAGCTTCAGCGCTTCCCGGTGCTGCTGGTCGGAGCAGTGCTGGTGGCGGCCATCGCCATCCTCATCGACTGGCTAGCCGGGATCGTCGAAGACATTGTTCGTCCTCGCGGGCTCTGATCACCGAACAACTCAACCGCAACACCATTACACCCCTGCATCACCCGTCTCGCGGCGGTCCGTTGTCGTGCCCCGCGACCATCTCGAAAGTAGGAATCCATGATCACGAAGAAGCATCTCTCGGTGGTGGCGATCGCTGTGGCGGCCGCCGTGCTGTTCACCGGATGCGCCGGCTCCGGCGCATCCGCAGCCGGCGGCAAGGGCGCCGAGCTGAAAGGCTTGACCGGTGACATCGGCTCGAAGGATTTTTCGGAGCAGTACGTTTTGTCTTATCTCACCACCGGTCTGCTCAACGCCCACGGCGCGAACCTGAAGGCGAACACCAAGTTGGTCGGCTCGGCAAATGTGCGTCAGGCGCTCGTGAACAAGCAGTTCGTCGGCTATTGGGAGTACACCGGCACCGCGTGGATCACCTATCAAGGCAACACCAAGCCGATCACCGACCCGCAAGCCCAGTTCGACGCGGTGAAAAAGGCCGACGCAGCCAAAGGCATCGCCTGGCTCGACCCGGCGCCGCTGAACAATACCTATGCGTTCGCCGTTCTGTCATCCACGGCGTCGAAGTTGGGGGTGAAGAGCTTGAGTGATGTTGCGAAGCTACCGCAGTCGGACCAAACGTTCTGCATCGAAAGTGAGTTCTCGACTCGTGACGACGGTTGGCCCGGCCTCAAGAAGGCCTACGGCATCAACGTTCCCGACTCGAACGTCAAACTTCTCGACACCGGACTGATCTATACGGCAACGCAGAAGGGCCAGGACTGCAACTTCGGCGAGGTCTTCGCCACGGATGGTCGCATCCAGGCGCTCAAGCTGACCGTGATGAAGGACGACAAGAAATTCTTCCCGGTCTATCAGGGTGCCTTCTCGATGCAGGATTCGATCCTCAAGAAATACCCCGCGATCTCGAGCATCATCGCCAAGCTGTCACCATTGCTGACGACCGAGCAGATGCAGAAGCTGAACTCCCAGGTCGATGTTGACGGCCGTGAGCCGTCGAAGGTGGCGGAGGAGTTCCTGAAGAGCAAGGGTCTCATCTGATGTCGGAGGCCACTGCACCGCAGATCGGCGAGAGTTTCGTGGGCGAAGGTGTGAACGCTGCGCACATCAACACCGTGCTCGGTGACCGCGGCGGCCCGACCGGGGTCGCCTGGGCCACCGCTCTTGCCTCCCCGAGCGCTGGACACGTGCCGTTCGTCGCCGTGCTTCAGCCGTCGCTGCCCGTCAAGCCCATGACCCTATTCGTGACCAAGTCGGCGCCCGCCGGTGAAGTGCACGGCAATATGATCTGGGGCCCGGCGCAGGCCGGGGTGGCGGCGGGGGTTGCGGATGCGGTGGCCGACGGGGTCATCCCCGAGTCGTTCACCCAGACGGCCGCGCTCATCGCGGCCGTCTGGGTGAACCCAGGCGCGGACGACGCGGACGCCGTGTACCGCAACAACCGGTTGGCAACCGCCACCGCGTTGCGGAACGGGGCGACGGGCGAGCCAACGCTCGACCGCATCCTCGATGCTCGCCACCGGCCAGCCAACCCCTTCTATACCGCCCCGGAATAGGGCCCGACAACTCGACCGAATGCATCACGAAGGATGAACATGACAACACACGGATTGCCGACGGTGGGATTCATCGGCCTCGGAAGCATGGGCACCGGGATGACCCGCAACCTTCAGCAGGCTGGCTACCCGCTAGTGGTCAACGATCTGCGGCCCGAATCGGCGAAGGAGCTGATCGACGGGGGAGCGATATGGGCCACCACGGCCGCCGAGGTTGCGGCGAAGAGCGACCTCGTGATCACGATGTTACCCACGCCGCGACACGTTGCCGACGTGGTGTCAGGGCCAGGCGGAGTGCTCGAGGGTATAGCCGACGGCGGAACGTGGATCGATATGTCGACGTCGGTGCCGGAGGTGGCGAACGCGGTTCGTGGCTCCACCTCCTCGCGGGGACTGCACATCCTGGACGCGCCGGTGAGCGGCATGTCGGTCGGGGCGGCGAACGGGAAGCTGCAGATCTTCGTCGGGGGCGATGCCGCTGATGTAGGGCGGCTGCGCCCGGTATTCGAAGCGATGGGCGACCCGGAGCGCATCCTGCACGTCGGCGCTCACGGTGCTGGCTACGCGGTAAAGCTCATGATCAACCAGCTCTGGTTCTCGCACCTCGTTGCAACGGCCGAAGTGATGGCGGTCGGGGTATCGGCGGGAGTCGACCTCGGTGTGCTGAGGGATGCGCTGGTCGCAAGCCCCGCGAACAGCAACTTCGTGGAGCACGACGTGCTCTCCATCCTCGAGAACGGCGACTACGACGAAGGGTTTGCGATGGCCCTGGCCTGCAAGGATCTTGGGCTGTCGGTCGACTTGGCGCGCTCGGTCGGCATCTCGGTGGAGCTATCGGCGATCGTCGAGCAGGTATTCCGCCGGGCGCGCAATATCCACGGTGACCGGGCCGGCGAGATGACGCCGTTCCGGCTCTACGAAGACCTGGTCGGCACCCCGCTCCGTCTGGTGCCGGTCGAAGAGAAGGTGGTGGCGCGATGACGACCGCGAACAGTGTTACAGCGCTCGATGAGCAGCAGTTGCTTGGCCGAATCCGAACCAATCTATACATCGATGGGCAGTGGCGAGCATCTTCATCCGGCCACACCTTCGCCGTGTCCGATCCATCGACCGGGGAGACGCTGGCCGAGGTGGCCGACGCCACACCGGTGGATGGGCAAGCGGCACTGGATGCGGCGCACCGGGCTCAGCGTGGATGGGCGAAGACCCCTCCCCGCGTTCGCGCGGAGATCCTGCGCCGTGCGTTCGACCTGGTCACCGCTCGCACCGACGAGTTCGCGCTGACGATGACTCTAGAGATGGGTAAGCCGCTCGCCGAGTCGCGTGGCGAGGTTGCGTACGGCGCAGAGTTCCTGCGTTGGTTCTCTGAGGAAGCGCCGCGCATCTCCGGCCGCTACTCCACTGCCCCCGACGGCGCCAACCGGCTTCTCGTCGTGAAGCGACCGGTCGGGCCGTGCCTCTTCATCACGCCGTGGAATTTCCCGCTGGCGATGGCCACGCGAAAGATCGCTCCGGCCATCGCGGCGGGCTGCACGATGGTGCTCAAGCCCGCCGCACTCACTCCGCTCACCGCATTGCTGCTGACGCAGGTGTTCGAGGAGGCTGGCCTTCCGCCGGGCGTGCTCAACGTCATTCCGACCACCAGCGCAGGCAAAGTCACTGGCCCGCTGATCAAGGATTCGCGGCTGCGCAAGCTGTCGTTCACCGGTTCTACAGAGGTGGGCCGGCGGCTGATCGCCGACTCGGCCGAACAGGTGCTGCGTGTCTCGATGGAGCTCGGCGGGAATGCGCCATTCATCGTGTTCGAGGATGCGGACATCCCGGCCGCCGTCTCCGGCGGCATCCTCGCCAAGATGCGCAACGGCGGAGAGGCGTGCGTCGCCGCCAACCGGTTTCTCGTGCACGAGTCGGTGGCCGAAGAGTTCACTACCGCCTTCGTCGAGCGGATGGCCGGATTCTCGGCCGCCCGCGGCACCGAACCGGAGTCGACGGTAGGGCCGCTCGTCGACGAGGCGACTCGAGAGAAGGTGTCGTCGCTAGTCGCCGGTGCAATCGAAGACGGAGCACATGTCGCGCTCGGAGGGTCGAGCATCCCCGGCCCCGGATACTTCTACCAGCCGACCGTGCTGACGGGTGTGCCCGCGGGCGCGCGCATCCTCGACGAAGAGATCTTCGGACCTGTCGCGCCCATCACCACCTTCCGCACGGAAGCCGAAGCAATCAAGCTTGCGAACGACACCCCTTTCGGGCTCGTCTGCTTCGCGTTCACGGCGGATCTCAACCGCGCGCTCCGCCTGGCGGAGGAGCTCGACACGGGGATGCTCGGCATCAACTCCGGCGTCGTCTCCAACCCGGCCGCGCCGTTCGGTGGCGTCAAGCATTCGGGATTGGGTAGGGAGGGCGGCTTGGAAGGCATCGACGAGTACTTGGAGACCCGCTACATCGGAATCGCCGACCCGTTCGTTTCGACTTCTGACACCGAGGACGCGTGAGCATGGACATCGCCGAATTCAGCACAGACTTCTTTTCACTCAAGGGCAAGCGGGCGATCGTCACCGGCGGCAACTCCGGGCTCGGTCGGGCGTTCGTCGTCGCTCTTGCGGCAGCAGGAGCCGACGTCTTCGTGCCGAGCCTTGCCGACGACGACGACGCCACGGCTCGGTTGGTCGAAGAACGTGGAGGGCGCTACGAGTTTCTTGAGTGCGACATCACGCAGAACGGCGTGCCCTCGCAAGTTGTCTCGGCCTGTGTCGACCGCCTTGGCGGGGTCGACATCCTGATCAACTCGGCCGGCATCTGCCTGCTCGACGACGTGATCGCGTTCGACCGCAGCAAGTGGGACCCGATGGTCTCGGTCAATCTCACGGCCGCATTCGACCTCGCCCACGAAGCCGGCAAACTAATGATCGCGCAGGGCTCGGGCAAGATCGTCAACATCGCCTCCCTGTTCTCCTTCCTTGGCGGGCGGATGTCGCCGGCCTACGCAGCGACCAAGGCTGGCATCGTCGGGTTCACGAAGGCGTACGCCGACGAACTTGGCGAGCACGGCATCCAGGTCAATGCGCTCGCTCCTGGATATTTCGCAACCGCGATCACCGAACAGACGCGGGCGGATGCCGACACCAGCCGCCGCATCCTCGAACACATCCCGGCGAACCGCTGGGGAGACCCGGCCGACCTGATGGGCGCCTTGATCTTTCTTTCGAGCCGCGCATCCGACTACGTCAACGGCCACACGCTCGTGGTCGACGGCGGGTACCTCGTGCGCTGAGCTGCCTCGATCCGATAACCCCACCCCTCGATCTCAGTGCCAGGAGCAACCATGACGGCATCCCGTTCAACCCTGACCCCTGAGCAGATCGTGTCGGCCGTCGCCGACATGCTCGGCTCCGACCATTTCGACACCGATGAGACCGCGCTGCGTGAAGCCAGCGTCGATCGCTTCAAGAAGTACTCGGCAGCACACGGCATGTACGACGGACCGTTCCCGTCTGTAATCGCCTACCCTCGCACCGCACAAGAAGTGGCGGACGTACTGCGCTTCGCGAACGATAACCTCATCGCCGTTGTGCCGCGAACCGGGCGTACCGCAACCGAGGGCGGTCTCGAGACAGTGGTTGCAGACTCCATCGTTCTCGACGGGTCGCGGATGAACGCGATCGTCTCGATCAACCCCGTCGACATGATGGCGACGGTCGAATGCGGCGTTCCGCTTCAGGTGTTGGAGGACCAACTGCGGACCCAGGGACTCACGACCGGCCACTCACCGCAGTCGAAGCCGCTCGCGCAGTACGGCGGGCTTACGGCGACCCGCTCGATCGGACAGTTCTCGACTCTGTACGGCGGCATCGAAGACATGGTCGTCGGGCTCGAGGCAGTCTTTCCCGACGGAACGATCAGCCGCATCAAGAACGTTCCTCGCCGCGCAGCGGGCCCCGACATTCGGCACATCGTCATCGGAAATGAAGGAGCGCTCTGCTACATCACCGAGGTCACCATCAAGGTGTTCAAATACCAGCCCGAGAACAACAAGTTCTACGGCTTCCTCCTGGACGACTTCGGAAAGGGCGTTGATGCGCTCCGTGAGCTGATCACTTCGGGTTACCGCCCCTCCATCTGCCGCGTCTACTCGCCTGAGGATGCCCGCCAGCACTTCTCGCACTTCGCGAATGACAAGAACGTGGTCGTGCTCATGGCCGAAGGCCCAGCGCCGCTTGCCGAAGCCACGGCCGTTGCCATCGAAGAAGTATTTGCCTCCCGCCCGCACGAGCGCGTCGACTCGGCTCTCATCGAGAACTGGTTCAATCAACTGAACTGGGACCAGCGGTCCATCGATGCCGAGAAGGCGACGATGATCGCGGATGCGCACCTCGGTTACACAACCGAGGTCTCCATTGACTGGTCCCGGGTGAACGACCTTTACGAGGCAGTCATGACGCGGGTGCGCAGGAATTTCCCGCATGCATCCGATCTCACCCTGCTCGGAGCGCACTCTTCGCACAGTTACCAGACGGGAACAAACTTGTACTTCGTCTACGATTACGACATCCGCTGCGAACCGCGCGACGAGATCACGGAGTACCACGAACCAATCAATGCGATCATCGTGGGGGAGGCGCTCCGACTGGGGGGTTCGATGGTTCACCACCACGGCATCGGCAAGTACCGCGCAGCATGGACCGAGACCGAGCACGGGAGCGCCTATCCGATCCTGCAGAAGCTGAAGACCGCGTTCGACCCGAATGGGATCATGAACCCGGGTACCATCTTCCCGCTACAGGGCTGACCCAGTGGCGGCGGCTGATCCGGTGCGGAAGTATGTTGTCGCGATCGACAACGGTTCGCAGAGCACCAAGGTGTCGATCATGGATGCGGAGGGACGCATATACGCGACCGCCCGCGTCGGCTTGCGCCCCTATCAGAGCCCAGAACCGGGACAAGTGGTCCATCCGGACGACGACGTCTGGGACTCGATCGCGTCGGCTTGCCGGGTTGCGCTCTCGCGTTTCGCCGGTGATCCGTCAGAGATCGTCGCGGTCGGCCTCTGTACGATCCGATTCTGTCGCGCGATCCTTGACGCTGACGGGCATCTCATCGAGCCCATGCTCAGCTGGATGGACGCGCGGGTCGGGCTCTCCTACGAGAGAACGTCCGAGAAGGCCCGGTACGTCACCACGTCCTCTGGTTACATCACGCACCGTCTGACCGGCGCTTTCAAGGACACGTCCGCCAACTACCAAGGCGTCTGGCCGATCGACACGCGCACCTGGCGCTGGTCGACGGATGCGGACGCCTACCGACAGACGGGTATGCCTCGGGAGCTGCTGTTCGAACTGGTCGACCCGGGCGACGCCCTCGGAACGCTGACGGACGCGGCCTCCCAAGCCACGGGCCTGCCCGCCGGCATCATGGTCTACGCGACGGCGAACGACAAGGCCGTCGAAGCACTTGGTGCCGGACTTCGCTCGCAATCGGAGCTGGTGCTCTCTCTCGGAACCTACGTGTCGTCGATGACCATCGGCTCGGAACCCTGCGAATCCGAGTCGTTCTGGGTAAACTTCGGATCGTCCCCAGGGCAGTACCTCTACGAGAGCGAGGGGATCCGGCGCGGGATGTGGACGGTCAGCTGGTTCCGGTCCCTGCTCGAGTCCGAGACGAACGGGGGAGCGGCCGAAGTCAACGGCGAGGGCCTCTATCAGCTCGAGGCCCGCCTGAACGCCGGCGCCGCTGATGTGCCACCCGGGAGCAATGGGCTGATGGCGATCCTCGACTGGCTCGCGCCCGATCATGCGCCGCACCGGCGTGGTGCCCTGCTCGGCTTCGACGGCAGCCAGGGCCGCTTCCACATCTACCGTTCAATTCTGGAGGGCCTGGCTTTCACGATGGCCGACCACGCCGCGGCGATGGCGTCCGCCCTCGATCGCCGCTTCGAAACGGTGATCCTATCTGGCGGCGGCGCACGCTCGGACCTTATGGCGACGATCGTCGCGAACGTGTTCGACGTCGACGTTAAACGGGCGGAAGCTGACGACGCGGCCGGGGTGGGTGCGGCGGTCTGCGCGGCAGTCGGCAGCGGTATGCATCCTTCATGGGACGAGGCTGTGGCACGGATGGTGCGACACGCACCAGTCGTTTCCCCTTCGCCCCAAGGCGCGAAGGATTATCACCAGTTGCATCGCGTGCACACCGAACTCCGAGCCCGATCACACGATCTCTTCGAGTGGATGAATTCCCGACTCAACAACTGAGGACGAGGACGGGTCTGCGGTCGGTTGTGTGGGCGGTTGCCTAGGTTCTCAGCGGGAACGCCAGTTTGCCTTCGTGGTAGAGCAGGATGGCGGGATCGTTGGGGCTTGTTCCGGTGTATATGTTTGTGCTCACACGGTCGCGTCGACGACGGGGGTCTCCTATCGGCGGGGTCCTTGGGTAGGTCTTTTTGTGCTGCAGCTGTTTCTTCTTTTAGAAAGGTTGCAAAGTGTGGAGGTTGAATGTGGTCAGAAGGATAGCCATGAAGAATGCGGCGCCGGCGAATCCGCGGACTCGACGACGCGATGTGGAATTGATGCCTTCCTGGCCGTCGACCTTGTTGCTTAGCTCCTATCCCCGTGAGCCGGTCTACGACTAGGAAGTAGTGACTCTTTGACTCTGCATTCCAGTTAGTTGGGGCGACACTACCTCGCGCCGCTAGCGCGTTGTTTTGGATTCGTGCGCGTGGCCCTGCGAGACTTCTGTGGTCCGAATCGGATAGAACCCGTGTCGAATTAGCGAGATAAGTGATGATCGAACTTTGGGGGAGATTTGCGGCTGACGTGGAATCGAGGTGGGCCTACTTGGACGGTGCCGTTGTCGCGTATCTCAAAGGATTCGGAAACCTACTCTGTTGAAGATCTCTAGGAGCGGACTAAAGACAAACTCGTCCTGACGATTGCCCCGCCTCGATCCGATGAGGGAAGATCGGATCGAAGCAAGCTGGGTCGAAGAAGGGGATGGTCCACAGATGGCAGGCGAGACGTGGGACCGGGTCCCGATTGAAGCTCAGAGCATCGCGGCGCCGCTGTCGAGCGCCGCGATCTTTCTCACCGTCACGATTGATCCGGGTCCCGAAA
>JAODMG010000073.1 GCA_025464895.1 Microbacteriaceae bacterium
AGTGGAGCGTTGAAGAACGAAAACAGGGTCTGCATGTAGGTCATGATGTTGCCGGCCTGCGCGGCGAGGAACGCAGTGCCGATGCCGATGAAAACCCCGACGACCGTGACCCATCTGCCCGCGCGCAGGTAGTGGGCGTCTGGCATGTGCGGTCGGATGTACCGCTGCCAGATGTCGTAGGTGAATACCGTGTTGAAACTCGAGACGTTGGCGGCCATCCCGGCCATGAACGACGCCATGAGTCCGGTGACCGCCACACCGAGCACACCGGTCGGGAGATACATCTGCATGAGCTTCGGGATGACGTCGTTGTACGTCAGGTGCCCGACGCCGGGCGTCGCGCTCAGCTGATTGCCGAGAACCGCCGCGGCGATGAGGCCGGGAACCACGACGATGAACGGGATGAACAGTTTCGGGAACGCGCCGATGAGCGGAGTGCGGCGGGCGGCAGACATGTTCTTCGCCGAGAATGCCCGCTGCACCTCGGTGAAGTTGGTGGTCCAGTATCCGAAACTGAGGACGAATCCGAGGCCGAAGACGATGGCCAGCCAGTCCGCGCCGATCGGGTTGGTGACGTGACCGACCGCCGTTCCTGCCCAGGTGGAGAGCAGCTTGACGCTGTCCGTATTCTGGAGCGCCTTCGTCAACCCGCTCCAGCCGTGCACACGGTTGAGGCCGACGACGGTGAGCGGGATGAGCCCGGCCAGGATCACGAAGAACTGCATCACCTCGTTGTAGATGGCGCTGGAGAGTCCGCCGAGCGTGATGTAGACCAACACGAATCCGGCCGAGACGAGGATCGCCACCCATTGCGGCCATCCGAGCATCGCTTCGATGACGATCGCCATCGCGTAGAGGTTGATGCCGGCGATGAGCACATTGGAGACGGCAAAGGCGAGTGAATTCGCGATGTGCGGCGCCTTGCCGAATCGACGGAGCATGAATTCCGGAACGCTGCGCACCTTGGAGCCGTAGTAGAACGGCATCATGACGAGACCGAGGAACACCATGGCCGGTACGGCACCGATCAAGTAGTAGTGCAGCGTCGACATCCCGATCTGGGCGCCGTTTGCCGCCATCCCGAGAATTTCGGTCGCACCGAGGTTGGCAGAGACGAATGCGAGGCCGGTGATCCAGGCTGGCATGGAACGCCCGGAAAGGAAGAAGTCCATGCTGGTGCGGACGCGCTTTCGCGCAATGAAACCGATCCCGATGACTACTGCGAAATACACGATCAGCATCAGGTAGTCCTCCCAACCAAGGGAGAGCTGAATGCTGTCGATTGCCACCGAGTGGACCATGTAGAGACTCCGGTTTCGTGTAGGGCTCACCAAAAACAGCGCCACCGAACACGTGACACAGTTCTTCCGCGAACTCGTGACACCGCCTTTCGATTATGAATCGATGCAACCGCATAGACAAATCGGTTGACCCCCGTGAGGGGGATACGAGGCCGCGCGTCGGGGCGCACGCGGCGTCATCGGGTCATGGACCGGATGCCCGCCCGCTCCCGGCGGTCACACGGGCGACTGCCCGCTGACTGCGCCACACCGGCTACTCGTCGAGCGCGAGTTCTTTCGGCAGCTCGAGTTCCTTGGCGGAGAGTTCTTCGACGTTCACGTCTTTGAAAGTCAACACGCGGACGGATTTGACGAAGCGATCCGAGCGATAGACGTCCCAAACCCAGACATCGTTCATTGTCAGCTCGAAGTAGAAATCGTGTTCGGTGTCTTGCCGAACCAACTCGACCTCGTTCGCGAGGTAGAAGCGACGCTCGGTCTCGACGACATAGCGAAACTGTGACACGACATCCCGATACTCGCGATACAGCGCCAGTTCGACCTCGCGGTCGTAGTCTTCGAATTCGTCTTCTTCCATTGCAGGTCAATCCTAGTTCGAATGCGGATGTGAGGTAGGGCTACAGCTCGACGAGCTCCGGCTGCTTCAGCCAACTCCGGCGATGAAAGTCGGTCGCACCGAGTTCCGCGATCGCAGCAAAGTGGCCGGCACTGCCGTAGCCCTTGTTCCCGGCCCAGCCGTACCCGGGAGTCGCGACGTCCGCGTCGATCATCAGGCGATCCCGATGAACCTTGGCGACGACGGATGCCGCCGCGACCGACGCACAGTCCCGATCGGCTTTGATGCGGGTCTGCACGGTCACCCGCGATGACAGCGCCGGATTCAACCAGTCGAAGTGTCCGTCGAGCAGGACAACGCTCTCCCGGATGTTGGCGCCGGCCCCATGCAGAATGGTCAGCGCGCGCTTGCCAGCGAGGCCGAGCGCCGCTGAAATCCCGAGCTCGTCGATCTCGCGGGCCGACGCCATGCCCACCGCTGAGAACAGCGCCCAGGTCGCGCTCAGCGGAGCGAGTTCCTCTCGCCGCTTCTCGCTGAGCATCTTCGAATCCCGGAGTCCAGCCGGAAACATGCCGACACCGGCATCGACGACGCACGCGCCGACGGCCACCGGTCCGGCGATCGCGCCGCGACCGACCTCATCGCAACCGATGACGTATCTGGCTCCCCCGCTGTGCAGGAGAGTCTCGACGTCAAGGGATGGATCTGTTACCGCCACTTAGTTCTTCACACCGTCCACGCCGGCAAACACTTCTGGATAGTCGTCGAGCCAGGTCCAGCGGCTGGACGGCCAGCTGATCATGAAGGCCCGACCGACGACGTTGCTGTACGGGACGAATCCCTTGCTCGGCGTCGCCGTGTTGTAGCGGGAATCCTTGGAGTCGTAGCGGTTGTCCCCCATTACCCAGAGGGAGTCCTTCGGAACCACGACACTGAAATCGGTGGCGGACGGCCGCTTGACGCCGGCCGGGAGTTTGAGATACGGCTCGACGATCGGAATCCCGTTCACCGTCATCTGATCGAGGGAGTTGCAGCAGGCCACCGTATCTCCCGGCAGACCGATCACCCGCTTGATCAGGTGGTCGTTGCTGTCAGGAGCGCTCAATCCGACCACAGACAGGACCCAGTCGACTCCGGTCGCGAACGCGTTCTGATTGACGACGGGCGGCTGTTCGTCCAGCCATCCACCCGGGTCCTTGAACACGACGATATCGCCGTGCTTCAGTGGAACGAGATTCGGAACCAGCTCGTTGACGATGATGCGGTCGTTGATCTGGAGCGTGTTCTCCATCGACGCCGACGGGATGTAGAAGGACCGGATAAGAAAGGTCTTGATACCGACCGAGATGATGATGGCTGCGACGAGAATCAACACGATGTCCCGGATGAATAGCTTCACTCCGCGACTGCGACGACGCTTCGCCACCGCCTCGTTGTCAGTGCGACTAGACGATTCTGTTTGTGTCATTAAACCCCTGAGCTCCCCATCATTTTAGGTGGTGGGGAGCTCAGAAAAAATCAGACTCACTTGGTTGGACGCCAGTTGGGTTCGACGTCGCTCAAGTTCGGCGTCGCTCAGTGCGCGTCGCGCTTCTCCTTGATCTTGGCCTTCTTGCCGCGCAGGTCGCGCAGGTAGTACAGCTTGGCGCGACGAACGTCGCCGCGGGTGACGACCTCGATGTGGTCGATGACCGGGGAGTGAACCGGGAAGGTACGCTCAACGCCGACCTGGAAGCTGACCTTACGGACACAGAACGTCTCGCGGACCCCTTCACCTGAGCGGCCGATGACGACACCCTGGAAAACCTGGATGCGGGAGCGGGTGCCTTCGATGATGTTTACGTGCACCTTGACGTTGTCACCGGCGCGGAAGTCCGGGATGTCGGTGCGCAGTGAAGCCGCATCAACGGCGTCGAGAATATGCATGATGGTTCGCTCTCTGTAACCGCCACAGGTCGATCACGATCTAGATACTGCAGAAAGAGGGATGCGCCGAGTGTGATTCCGGCTCCCCTGTGGCAGAGCCGTGCGTTGGCACAAGGGGTAATTCTGTCATACCGACGCCACTCGCCGCCACTCGGCCGGCCCGGCGGCAGGCTCAGTCCAGGTGGACGGGATGCAGCAGACCGAGCAGACGCGCCCGGATCGCCTCCCGCTGTTCCTGGGGAAGCTGGCGAAGCGACTGCCACAGGGCGGTGAGGGCGAGCACCGCGGCCAGCGGACCGACCGTATTGGAGATCGTGTACGAGATCACGTTCAGGTCGAGTCCGAACAGGGTGGTGAAGACGGAGGATCCGCGATCGTGGGGAATCGGAGCGTCGATCATGAAGAAGCCATAGGCGATTCCGAACAGGTACGCGGCTCGCAGCAGCACGGCATCCAGCCTCGACACGGCCTTGTCCCGCCGGACCTCTTCCCTGGCCAGGGTCAATAGGAGAGTGCCCAGGAGAACGAGGAAGGCGAGCGGGCACAGGAAACATTGAATGAAGAAATGCCAGCCCAGATAAACTCCGAAGAGGCCGCGCCCGGCGAAAACCCACAGGGGAACTATGGGCAGCGCGGCGAATTGGATGTAGTAGAGCGAACGCCGAAAATACATTACTTAATTCTAATCGCGCGTTCGAAGCAGTGAGTACACGCACAGGAGAACCATGATCGAACTGAAAACGCCGGCTGAAATCGAGCAGATGCGGGCGGCGGGCACGTTCGTCGCCGACGTCCTGACCGAACTGAAGGCGGCGGCCGCTGTCGGGGTGAACCTGCTCACGCTCGACTCGATCGCGCACGGACTGATTCGGCGCAGCGGCGCCGAGAGCTGCTACATCGACTACCACCCGTCCTTCGGTGCGATGCCGTTCGGCAAGGTGCTCTGCACTTCGGTGAACGATGCCGCGCTGCACGGGCTGCCCCATGACTACCGGCTCGCGGATGGCGACGTCATCAGCCTCGACTTCGCGGCATCCGTCGACGGTTGGGTCGCCGACTCCGCGCTGACGGTGGTCGTCGGCACGGCACGGGACGAAGACCTTCGGATGATCGAAACGACCGAGAATGCACTGGCTGCCGGCATCGCCGCAGCCACCATCGGCAACCGCATCGGCGACATCTCCGCCGCCATCGGTGCGGTCGGGCACGCCGCCGGATTCTCGATCAACACCGATTTCGGCGGGCACGGAGTCGGCCGCACGATGCACGGCGATCCACACATCGCGAACGACGGGCGCCCCGGACGCGGTCTTCCCCTCCGCGCCGGACTGGTGTTCGCGATCGAGCCGTGGTTCATGCTCGGGACCGATCGCATCTTCACCGATCCGGATGGCTGGACTCTCAGGAGCCTCGACGGATCGAGGGCGGCCCACGCAGAACACACCGTCGCCGTGACCGAGGACGGTCCGGTCATCCTCACCGCCCGCGGCTAATTCGCCTGGCATCCGCGGAGCGTGCCGACGCTACTCGTTCCGCTGGGCCTTGAGGAGGTCGGGTCGCACCTCTCGCGTTCGCTCCAACTGCTGTTCGTGACGCCACCGCGCGATGGCACCGTGGTTGCCGCTGAGCAGCACCGGTGGCACCCCGAAACCGCGCCACTCGGCGGGCTTGGTGTAACTCGGGTACTCGAGCAGTCCGTCGGAGTGCGACTCCTCGACGAGGCTCGCCGGGTTGCCGACGACACCGGGGATGAGGCGGCCGACGGCCTCGATCATCGCCATGGTCGCGACCTCTCCCCCGTTCAGCACGTAGTCGCCGAGGCTGATCGATCGAACCGTCGTGCGGGTCGAGGCGTAGTCGACGACGCGTTGGTCGATGCCCTCGTAGCGCCCATTCGCGAACACCAGGCTCCGCTCGGTGGCCAGCTGCGCGGCGAGCTTCTGGGTGAACAACTCGCCAGCCGGTGACGGGAAGACGACGACGGGCAGGGCAGACGGCGGAGCAGCGTCGAGGATGCTGTCGAGCGCCTCGCCCCACGGCTCCGGCTTCATGACCATGCCGGCGCCGCCACCGTATGGCGTGTCGTCCACGGTGCGATGGCGATCATGAGTGTGGTCGCGCAGGTCGTGCACCCGGAGGTCGATCAGGCCGGTCTGGCGCGCCTTTCCGAGCAGCGAGACATCGAGCACGGAGAAGAACTCCGGAAAGATCGTGACGATGTCGATGCGCATCCATGAAGTCTAGAAGAGCCGACGAAATCGAAACATGTTCATATCGACGTAACCGCAGGGAAACAACCGGTTCCTAGGCTGGATCACGGTTGAGGGGCTGGGGGCAGGCTATGACCGTCCCACCAGAGAGGCGCAGCATGTCCGTTGAGCAACAGGCACCGAACTTTCGGATGGTGGTCGACAGCTGGCTGGAGCGTCTCGCCGCGGAGCTCTCTCTCGACCCGGGATTTCGGCTCGACGACCAACTCATTCTCGACCTCGCATATGACGCGGGCAACGAGGTCGCGCGTCCCGCGGCACCGCTCACAACGTTCCTCGTCGGACTCGCTGCCGGGCAGGCCGGCGGGAGCGCCGAGGATGTGACCCGCGCCATCCGGCTCGCCGTGAAGGCATTGGAACAGCGGCGGGACTGACCTGACTGTCGCCGTTAGTCGCTCGGAGGAGGTCCGTCGGACTCGTCCGGCTCGGCGACGGCGTCAACCCGTTCGGCGGCGTCATCCCGTGCCGTCTCGTCGTCCGGCGGGGTGCCCTGCGCGGGCTCATCGTCGTCCGCGTCATCCGGAATCTCCTCGAAGAGTCCGGCTGGCGGCGTCACCGTCAATGTGCCCGCCGCGATATCGACCGCTGGCACGATGGCCTTGACGAACGGAACGAGAACTTCTCCGGCATCCGTCGTGACATGCAGCAGGTCCTGCGCCGGCAGATGGTCGACGAGGCTGATCACGCCGACCTTGACCCCGTCACGGATGACCGAGAGGCCGACGAGCTGGTGATCGAACCAGGCGTCGTCCTCATCCGGGCTCTCGTCCAGATCCTGGTCGACCCAGAGGATCGCCTTCACCAGCGCCTCGGCCGCCGAGCGGTCCGGCACATCCTTGAAAAACGCGACGGCATGGGAATTGAACCACTTGAGCTCGATGAGCTCGAGGGTCTTGCCATGCCATGGCGACGTGGTCGGAACCTGGAGAGTGAACACGGCGCCCTGGACGAAACGTCGCCCAGGGTCGTCCGTGTACAGCTCTACCTTGATCGCTCCCTTGAGCCCGTGGGCCTTGGTGAGACGACCGACCCTCAACTGGGTCTTGTTCGGAACCGCTTCTCTAGAAATCGGTGTCCACCACGTCGACGCGCACCTTGCGTCCATCGGCCAGGGCCGACACGAGGGTGCGGAGCGCCTTCGCTGTGCGACCGGCACGACCGATCACGCGACCGAGATCCTCAGGATGCACTCGCACCTCGAGAACGTCGCCGCGCGGGGAGTTCTTCGCTACAACCTGGACCTCGTCAGGGTGATCGACGATCCCCTTGACGAGATGCTCAAGAGCGGCTGCGAGCACGGACTACGCCTTGTCGGCGTCAGCGTCAGCCGGCGCCTCATCGGCAACGGCCTCCGCTGGAGCTTCGACAACAGCCTCGGCCGCCTGGTCGTCGCCCGTTGCTGCGGCAGCGGTCTCGTCCGCGGCCGGCGCTTCTGCCTTGGGCTCCTCTGCCTTGGGCTCCTCCACCTTGGCGGCGGGAACCTCGGCCTTGGACTTCAGGACGGCCTTCTTCTTCTCGTCTGCGACGAACTCGACCTTGGCCTCTTTGACCTTCACCGTGCTCGTGGCGTTCTTGTCACCCTTGAAGATGCCCCAGTCGCCGGTCAGCTTGAGGATCGCCTCGACCTGCGGGCTAGGCTGCGCGCCGACGCCGAGCCAGTACTGTGCACGGTCCGACTTGACCTCGATGAACGAGGGCTCCTCGGTCGGGTGGTACTTGCCGATCTCTTCGATCACACGACCGTCACGCTTCGTGCGCGAGTCGGCGACAACGATTCGGTAGAACGGAGCACGGATCTTGCCCATGCGCTTCAAACGGATTTTTACAGCCACAATTCTCCATAAGTATTTTTTTGGGGCGAACTGCTTGCCGTGAGCGTGGGGTGCACACTCGGCAGAAAAGCTCTGATGGGAGTCGATGCCA
Source organism: Microbacteriaceae bacterium (assembly GCA_025464895.1). Classification (GTDB taxonomy): domain Bacteria; phylum Actinomycetota; class Actinomycetes; order Actinomycetales; family Microbacteriaceae; genus Parafrigoribacterium_A. Next base: position 7,977 of record JAODMG010000073.1, read on the forward strand.
CCTGATTAGAGGGTCGGGCGGCCAAAGACTCGACTAATCATTCTTGCAGATTTTGGCGAGCTTAACGGACCATGTTTGGTCGGCATTCGCAAAAGCGCCAGGAAAGTGCATCTCGCGGTCCGTCGACGGCGGGTCAACTATCGCGACGCGGTAGTGATCTCCCGCGCTGCGGCCAGGGCTTCTGAGGTGGCGCGCACCGCGTCTACACCCTCGGCGTGCCGCGCGCCGCCGACAACCAGATGGCGGATGCCCGCCGCATCCAGCTCATCCACGAGGCCCGACCGCTCCACCTGGCCCGCGCAGACAATGACCGTACGTGCCGGAACCAGCTCAACACCCTCCGCCGATTCGACCTCCACCCCGTCGGGCGTGATCGCGCGATACTGCACTCCGCCGAGCATCCGCACCCCCGCGGCACGCAGATTCGATAGCACCACCCAGCGGGAGGAGATGCCGACGCCTTGCCCGAATTTGCCGGAACGGCGGAGGATGGTCACCTCGCTGCCCGGCCTTGGGGCGATCGCGCGTCGTCCCGATGATCCGGATAGCGCGGATCCGGGTCGCGCCAGCCCGTCAGTCGGGCCGAGTCCGAACCGGGTGGAGAATTCGAGCGCACGGGACCGCTCGTCGTGCGACTCGACGAGGAAGCTCGCGACATCCACGCCAATGCCGCCACCGCCGATGATCGCCACCGGTCCGTCCGGCACGCCCTGCTGGATCGCGTGCTCATAGCTGATCACGTGGGGAAGGTCGAAGCCGGGGATGTCTATGGTGCGCGGGCGCACCCCGGTCGCGACGATGACTCCGTCGAATTTCGCGAGCGCAGCTGTGGTTGCGGTCACTCCGAACGACAGCGCCGCGCCGAGAACGTCGAGCTCGGCGAGAGCAGACGAGACCGTGAGCGCGTAGTCCTCCTTGCCGGGGATGCGGGCGGCGAGCCCGAACTGCCCGCCCGGCTCCCCCGCTTCGAAGAGGGTCACCGCGTGCCCCCGGCGGGCGAGGTCGACGGCTGCGGCCAGACCGGCCGGGCCCGCACCCACCACCGCGACGCGGGAACGCGTCGCCGAGAGTTCGAGGGGAAACACCGTCTCGCGGCCGGCCCGCGGGTTCACCAGGCAGGAGACCGGCTGAAACACCAGCGAACGGTCGATGCAGGCCTGGTTGCAGGCGATGCAGGAGTTCACGCGGGTGAAATCGCCGGCGAAGCTGCGGGCGACGATCGTCGGGTCTGCGAGGAAGGGACGCGCGAGGGCGACGGCATCGACGGTGCCCCGTTCGAGCACCCGTTCGGCGTCGCGCAGGTCGTTGATTCGGTTGCTGGCGATGACCGGAACGGCGCCGCCCACCACCGCGGCGATCCGTTCGGCCTCAGGAAGCCAGGCTCCGCGCGGAACCGACCCCTGCACGGTCGGCACCACCGATTCGTGCCAGCCGACCCCGACGCTGATTCCGTCCACGCCTGCATCGACGAGAGCGAGCGCGATGTCGTTGATTTCCTCCGGCGTTGACGAGCCGCGCATCAGGTCATTGCCCGACATTCGTACGAGCACCGCCATTCCGGCAGGCACCGCCCCCCGCACCGCGGTCACCAGCTCGACCGCGAAGCGCCGTCGCCGCGCGGCGTCCCCGCCCCACTCGTCATCGCGCAGATTGGTGATCGGGGAACAGAACTGATTGACCAGGTACCCCTCAGAGGCCATCACCTCCACCGCGTCGAACCCCGCAGAATGGGCAGCGGATGCCGCGCGCGCGAAGTCGTCGATGGTGGCGAGCACCTCGTGTCCGTCGAGCGCCCTCGGCACGATGCCGCGTGCGGCACGCCACGGCACCGCGGATGGCGCGACGGATCCTTCAGGAAGCACTGCATAGCGGCCGGCGTGGAAGAGCTGGGCCGCGATGAGCCCGCCCGCCTCGTGCACGGCTCGCACCGCGACCGCGAGGCGTGGGGCGGCCTCCGGCAGCACGGCGTAGTCTGGCCCGCCGCGGCCGATCTCGCTCACGGCGAGACCGCCGGTGATCACCAACCCGGCGCCGCCATCAACGCGCTCCCGGTAGAAGGCGGCAAGCCCTTCACCGTCGTCGCCGACCTCGAGGCCGGTGTGCATGCTGCCCATGACGACGCGATGCGGGATCCGCAAGCCGCCGAGCTGCCACGGCGTGCGCAGGAGGGGCAGCTCGTCGGCCATGGAGAATTAGCCCTCGGAACCGAAGACGGATGCTCGCAGGTCACCGGTCGTGTCGGCCCAGAACGGCGGCGCGACGACGGTGAGGCCACCGTCAACCGACAGCGTCTGTCCGGTGATGTAGCCGGCCGACGGGGAGAGAAGGAATTCAATGGCGGACGCCATGTCATCCGCGGTGCCGGGGCGACCGAGCGGCACTTTCTCGATGACGCTCTGCATCGGGGCCATGCCGGGCACCCGGCTGTAGAAGAATTCGAGCGAGTCGGTATCTATGAGGCCGCCGTTCACCGCATTCACGGTGATGTTTCTCGGGCCGAATTCGGTCGCCATGAACTTTACATACGCCTCGTTCGCAGCCTTCGACGCACCGAGCGACGCGTAGGTTGGGAAGGCCCGCAGCGATCCGTAGCTGGTGACGACCACGATGCGACCGCCGGAGACCGGCATGAGTTCGACCGCACGCTGGGCACCGAGCACGAATGATCGCACGTTCATCGCCCAGTTGCGGTCGAGGTGATGGAGCTTGAGCTGGGAGACCGGTTTGAAGGCACTCGCGGCGGCGTTCGCTACGAAGGCATCGAGCTTGCCGAAGCGCTCCTTGATCGCCTGGAACATCGCGTCGATGTCATCCGGCTCCTCGATGTCGGCCTGCACGACGATGCCGTCGGCGCCCGCCGCTCGCACGTCGTCGAGGGTCTGCTCGGCGAGTTCCCGATTGCTCTTGTAGTTGATGACGACGTCGGTGCCATTGGCTGCCAGCTTGAGCGCGAGCACTCGGCCGATGCCCCGTGAGCTACCGGTGATGAGTGCGACCTGTTTTTCGGTTGAGCTAGCCATGAAGCGGATTTCTCCTGGGGGTATGGCCGGTCTCGTAGCCGGCGGTGGGGTGGAGCGGGGTGGCGGTGAGGCTCTCAGTTGCTGACGTCGCCGGCGATGACGGCGCGACTGACGATGAGCTTCTGGATCTCGTTCGTTCCCTCCTCGAAGCGCTGGGCGCGGGCGTCGCGGTAGACGCGCTCGATGGCGTTGCGCTTCCAGTACCCCTGCCCGCCGTGCACCTGGAGGGCCTTGTCGGTTACCCGGGTGAGCATATCGACGGCGATCATCTTCGAGGCGCTGGAGAGCACGGCCGCATCCGGTGCTCCGGTCTCGAAGGCCTTGGCCGCCTGCATCACGAGCGCCTTGGCCGCGGCAATGTCTGCGTAGTTCTCGGCAAGGTAGAACTGGATCGCCTGCCGTTCCGCAATCTTCTTGCCAAAAGTCTCGCGCCGGTTGGCGTAGTCGATCGCGAGTTCCTGCGCGCGCTCGGCCAGCCCGACGCAGCTCATGGCCACCGAAATGCGGCTTGGCAGCAGGAATCCGCCGAGCGCTACCGCCAGGCCCTCGCCTTCCTCGCCGAGGCGGTTTACCACAGGCACCGGCACCTCGCTGTATCGGAGGATGGCGTGGTCGGTGCCGCGCACGCCCATGGTCGCGGAATCGTCGATGACCTCGGCGCCCGGCAGGCCGGTGTTCGGCACCAGCAGTGCCACGGTTCCTTCGTGACCGCGGGATCCCTCGAGGCGGGCGGCGAGCAGCCAATAGTCGCAATTCACGCCGAAGGTGATGAGGTGCTTCTCACCGTTGAGGTAGTAGGTGTCGCCCTCGCGCCGAACGGTAGTGCGGATGTCGGCACCGGTTCCCGCCGTCGCTTCTGTCAGGGTGAACGCGACGAGCACGTCCCCGGAGACAGAAGGCTTCACGAACTGGTCCCGCTGGGCATCGGTGGCGAAGTCATCCATCGCGCGCCAGGTGCCGTTGATGACGTGCACCAGCATGCGAATGGACGCATGGGACCGGGAGAAGATCTCCATCAGCTCGAGATACTGACTGAACGGGATGCCGCGGCCCCCGAGCCGCTTCGGAGCGGCAAGCCCAAGGAACCCGTGCGTCTTGAGCTCCTGGAACAGTTCCGGCGGAACAACACCGGTGGACTCGATCTGCTCGGCGAAGTCCTCACCGGCACCGCGCACCCAAACGTCGACGTCGTGCTTGAGGGCCAGGAACTCCTCGTCGCCCAACGGCACGGCAGTCTCGCGTTCTGGTGCCAGGTCGATGGACGTCATTTGCTCTCCTTCGCCGCCGCAACAAGGGCGGCTGCCATTTCTCTCAAAACGTTCTTTTGAACTTTACCTATGGTGTTGCGTGGCAGCGTGTCAATGAACTCGAGTCGTTCTGGCCAGTAGTACTTCGAGAGGCCCGCTCGCTCCAGATACTCCTGCATGTCGGCAAAGCCCAATACCTCATCCGCGGCAACCGGCACGACGAACGCGCAGGCGCGCTCGCCCAGCCGCTCGTCTGGCATCGCGACGACGGCGATGTCGGCGACGAGCGGGTGCTGATAGAGCAGATTCTCCACCTCAACCACCGGAACCTTCTCGCCGCCACGGTTGATCACATCCTTCACCCGACCGGTGATATGCAGGAACCCGGCATCATCCACCCGGGCGAGGTCGCCAGTGCGGTACCAGCCGTCGGCGGTGAACACCTCTGCCGTGAGGTCCGGCCGCTCCAGATATCCGCTGAAAATGGTCGGCGACGACAACTCGTAGTTGCCTTCGACGCCCGTGGGCACCTCGACACCGTCGTCATCCACGATCCGAATTCGGATGCTCGCAAGCGGCCGCCCGTCGCTGCCCCAAGCGCTCTCGAGTCGATCGATGGGTGACGCCAGGGTGGCGAGGCAGGTCTCGGTGGTTCCGAACGCGCCGAGAACCGCCGTGCCGAGGGTCGTCGTCGCCTTCTCGGCTAGCGCACGTGGCACTGCTGCGCCGGTGGCTACGAAGATGCGGAGCGACTCTGGCGCGGGGATACCCGCCTCGACCGAGTCGACGAGGTCGGTGAGGAACGGGGTCGCGGCCTGCACGAAGGTGGCCTTGCCGCGCCCAAAGGCCTGTTCGAGCGCCAGCGGCGCATCCCACACCGGCTGGAGCACACTCGGGACGCCGAGATTCCAGGCCAACAGCATCCCGTAGAGAAATCCGGTCTGGTGCGCGAGCGGGGACGGCACGAAGATGCGGTCGCCCTCGCCGAGCCCGAGGTGCTCCGTCTCCATCGCCGTGGCGGTTGCGAGGGTGCGGTGAGTGTGTTGCACACCCTTCGGCTCACCGGTGGTCCCGGAGGTGAACAGCAACTGGCAGAAGTCATCCAGAGCCGGCGCGAGCGACTTCAATCGCGGGACGTCAGGCGTCACGGCGGCGAGGGAGGAGTCGTAGTAGTGCCAGGTCCAGTTGAAGAGCTCGGCAGCGGGCACCGGAATCGGAGAGGTGGCCACGGGCGCGAACTGTCCGTCGCGGTTCTCCGACTGCAGCACAACCACATGTTCAAGGGCGATGGGCCGATTCGTGGCCTCCGCTTCGGCGATCACGTCCACGAGCTCGATCGCCGGCTGCCGCTTGCGGTACACGTTGGGGAGGAACATCACCCGCGCGCTCGAACGCGACAGCGTCATCGTCGTCTCGCGCGGTCCGAAGACCGGCATGATCGGCGTTGCCACCGCCCCGATCTGCACGATTCCGAGCGTGATAGCGACGAACTCGCGCCAGTTGGGAAGCTGCAGCGCCACAGCCTCGCCCCGCTGCACGCCCAGCTCGATGAGGAGAGCGCTGACCCGGTCGGCCTCGTCCTGCAGCTCCTTCCAACTCGTCACGGCCGGCTCGTCGGTGGTGACCTCTATCACGGCCGGCGCCTCCGGGCGCGATTCGGCCAGCTGGCGCACGCGTTCGGTGAGGGGGACGATCTCCCTCGGTGATGCAATGACCGGGGCTGCGGCAACCTGTGCCGCAGCAACCGACGTCGCAGGGATTTTCCGCACGGGGGTAGCGGCAGCGGGCGCGGGGCTTGTGACAGACGATGGGACTCTCGGCGCGATGTCGAAATCGAGTCCGATACCGGTCATTTCCTCGAGGAAGGTCGGATAGGAGATGCGATAGGCGCGGGGATAGGTGAGAGTTGAGCGCCCCTCGGCCCTGGTTGCGGCGATCGCCAGCGACATGAGCACCCGGTGGTCGTTGAAGGAGGACAGTCTCGCGGCACTCAGGCTGTCGACGCCGGACACCCGGAGTTCGGTCGGCGTCTGATCGGCCGCGCCACCGAGGCGATTGAGCTGCAGCATGGCCGCGACCCGGTCGGACTCTTTGAGTCGGATGTGGCCGACGTTGCCAAGCCTGCTGGTTCCCTCGGCGAACGAGGCCATGGTCGCGACAATCGGGAGCAGGTCAGGAATCGGCGTGCAGTCGATGTCGAGCGGTTGCAGCCGGAGCCCGTCGTGACTGATCCGCACAAATCCGGTCGCCTCGTCGCGCACCATGGGGACCCCCATGGCTGTGGCGATATCGAGGAACTCCGCCTCGGGATGATCGGCCTCTGCCGACGTCATCGCGGGAAGGCCCCTCAGCAGCACGTCCGAAGGGTGCAGCGCCGCCGCCGCGATGCCGAAAGCCGCAGAACCGATGTCCGGCGGGATGACATAGTTCGTTGGCGTGGCCGTCTGGTTCCCCGGTACGTGGAACGTCAGCCAGTCGTCGCTGTGCTCGACCTGATAGCCGAATTGACGCATCATCCGCACCGTCAAGTCGACGTAGGGCTGCTCGTTCAGGACGCCGCCTGTGATGTGGATGGTGGTCGCCGTGCGCGCGGACGGTGCAAGCAGGAGCAGCCCGCTGACCCACTGGGAGAGGGTGCCGGCGATGCTCACTTCGCCGCCGAGCGGCCGTTCCGGTTGCACCACGATCGGGGGCCGCGCCTCGTCAGCGGTGAGTCTCACGCCCATCTGCCCCAGGGAGTCGAGGAGCGCGTTTATGGGACGGCGACGGAAATACTTCATGCCGGTGAGAGTGGTCGGACGGTTCGATAGCGCCGCGAGCCCGGTCAGGAAATACAGGGAGGTACCGGACGAGCCCATGTTGAGGAGACCCACCGCTCCTCGGCTCCCCCGCTCCGTGACATCCGTCGCCCGATACGGACCGCCCGTGACGATATAGCGATCGCTCTCGACACGGATCTCGGTGCCGAGGGCCCGCAGCGCGCTGACAGTCCATTCCACCTGCCGAGTCTCTGAGACGCCGTGAATAACGCTGGTGCCCGGTGCTAGCGAAGCCAGGACCAACGCCCGATGCGCGTGGTATTTCGATGCGGGGATGTCTAGCTCTCCGCTGAGCCGGTGCGACGTTCCTGTGACCACGAGCTGCCCTGTCCAATTGACCTTTCGCCTCGGCGTCGCGCACCCCAATGCAGCGAAGTCCGCACAACCGGTCAAGTGGTTGTTTCCTACGGGACTTCCTTGGGCTGCAGGCAGATCACGCAGCAGAGAGAAGGTTTCGACCTCAAACTGTTACCGATCCATCCCAATACTTTTCCGCAGAGATGTCAATTCCCTATGAAACGGCTAAGTCGGTGGGCCCGATCGCCCACGTTACGCCACAGGTCTCCTGCGCGAAACAGCAACCCCGATAAGGCAGATCGCCCCACCTGCGATCGCAACGGGCGCGGGGACCTCCCCGAAGAAGATCAAGCCAAGCACGATCGCGAGCACTGGGACAACATAGGTGGTCACTCCGAGCTGGCCGGCTGGCATCTTTGAGAGCGCGTAGGCCCAGGTGCTGAAGGCGACAGCGGTGGGCACAACACCGAGGTATACCGCGCCGAGAATGCTCGCGATCGGAGCGGCTTGCAGGTCGCCGATCAGTTCGCCGAGGAACGGCAGGCACGCGATCATCCCGATGACGCAGCCCATAAAGGTCACCTGGCGAGCGGGCAATCGCTTGAGCGCCGGCTTCTGGCACAAGACTCCGACCGCGTATGCCACTGCCGCAACGAGCGCCCAGAGAAGACCGCTTCCGTCCCCGAACCGATTCGAGCTGGCGCCGGCCGCAATTCCGGTGCCGATGCCGATCAGAACGACTCCGAGGAAGGCGATGCCCGCACCGATCGCGAGCCACTTGGGTATCCCCTCCCCCAGGAAGACACCGGCGCCGAGCGCGATGAGGATCGGCCCGATGTTGATGATCATCGCCGTGGTTCCGGCGTCGAGGGTGTGCTCGGCCAGGTTGAGAGTGACGTTGTAAGCGCCGAACCAGGCAACCCCGAAAACCAGGATCAGCAGCCACTCCCGACCGGTCGGCTTTACCCAGCGGTGCCCGATCATCACGAGGGAGAGCGCGACCGAGCCCACCGCCAGGCGCGCGAGCGCGAGCGACCCGCCTCCAAAGTGAGGGGCAACGCCGCGGATCACGATGAACGCGCTCGCCCAGGCAAGCACGGTCACGACGATGGCGATAAGCACGGAGGTCGACAGCCCGGTGGCCTGCCTGCCGTGAAGTGGTGTTGTGGTCATTTCACTCAGGTTAGCGGCGACGGACGTCATTCCCCCGCACGGTGTCTTGGGTCACTGGCCGTTCTTCGAGTCGCGCCAGGCCAACCACCGCTTCACCGGCTCGAGGTCATAGTCCGGTCCGGAGATCCCGACGGTGAACAGGCTTGCGCCGAGGGCGTGCAATTCGTCGGCCTGCTCCGGTGTGCGCATACGGATCTCCGTCGAAATCTCGATCTCGCTGGTGTCCCTGCCGACGGTGTCGCCGTGTTCTGCGAGGATCCCGAGCTTTCGCTCGAGCGTCTCCGTGTCGCTGAAGCTGTGCCAGATGTCGGCGTGCCTGGCCACGATCTTGAGCGTCTTCTTCTCACCGCCACCACCGATCAGGATCGGGATCTTGCGGGTGGGAGCCGGATTCAGCTTGCCCCAGCGCGCCTCGACGATCGGCAGGTCCAACGCGAGCGCGTCGAGGCGCTGCCCCGCGGTGCCGAACTCATAGCCGTACTCGTCGTAGTCGCGCTC
>JAODMG010000081.1 GCA_025464895.1 Microbacteriaceae bacterium
TGAACGGTGCGCCGGCGAAACCTATCAAGGGGGTTACACCGAGCTGTTCGACGGTGCGAGCCACCCCGGCGGCGATCGGAGCCAGGGCATCTGGATCGAGAGGGCGGAGGGCTGCGACATCCGCGGCCGTGCGAATCGGGGTCCCCAGCACCGGACCACGTCCGGGGACGATGCTGACGTCGACGCCGGCGAGCTTCAGCGGCACGACGATGTCGCTGAAGAATACGGCCGCATCCACCGCATGCCTGCGCACCGGCTGGAGGGTGATCTCGCTCGAGAGTTCTGGATCGAGGCAGGCGTCCAACATCGCCGTGCCGACGCGCAACTCGCGGTATTCAGGCAACGAGCGGCCGGCCTGGCGCATGAACCAGACCGGTGTCGTCTCTGGCCGGTCACCGCGGAATGCGCGGATGATGGGGGAGGACGCCGTACGGCCATCGAGCAACGGATGGGTAATCACCAGGTTCACGTGTCTAAGGTTAACGACGTGCTCCTGTGTATTACCGCCAACCATCAAAACGCAAGCTTCGAGATGCTCGAAAAGCTGTCCATCGGCACCTCCGCCGCTGCGGCTACCCTGATCGATCGAATTGATTTCATCTCCGGTGCCGTCGTGCTCGCCACCTGCAACCGCTTCGAGGCCTACCTCGAGATCGACGAGTCGCCGACTGCCCCGAGCGCCGTCACCGTCGAATCCGCCGTCGGCATCGTGAGCGAGGTGAGCGGAGTCGCCGCAGACGTCCTCCGCAGCTCGCTCTCGGTGAAACTCGGCACCCAGGTCGTCAACCACCTGTTCGCGGTGTCCTCCGGGCTCGAGTCCGTCGTGGTCGGCGAAGACGAGATCTCCGGACAGGTTCGGCGTGCGTTGGAGCAGGCGAGGGTCGACGGCACCACGACATCCGGCCTCGAACAACTCTTTCAGAAGGCATCCAGCACCTCCCGCGGCGTGAAGACCCGCACGGCGATCGGAGGAGCCGGCCGCTCACTGGTGCGTCTCGGCCTGGAGATGGCCTCGAGCCGGATCGCCGACTGGAGCGCGACGCGCGTACTCATCGTCGGCACCGGTCAGTATGCGGCGACCACTCTCGCCGCCCTCCGCGACCGTGGCGTCGACGATCTCACCGTCTTCTCCCCGTCCGGCCGGGCGGAACGCTTCGCCATCAAGCACGCAATCACCGCGAGCGATTCATTGCGGGATGCCGTGGCCGACGCCGACCTCGTGATCACCTGTACCTCATCCGAGACCCCGGTTCTCACCGCAGGGATGGCCCTGCCAGGCCGTCGCCGTCTCATCATGGACCTCGGACTCCCGCGCAACGTCGATCCGGCCATCGCCGCCGTGGAAGGCATTGAGCTGCTCGACCTCGAGACCATCAGCCTGCATGCCCCGGTGGAAGAGTTGAACGCCGCCAGTCAGGCCCGCGAGATGGTCGGACAGGCCACCGCGGAGTTTGTCGCCCGCGAGGCGGAGCAACGACTGGCCCCGGCGATCGTTGCGCTTCGCACCCACGTTTTCGAACTGCTCGAGACCGAGATCGATCGCGCCCGCGCGCGGGGCGACGAGGACGGCAAGGTCGAGGCTGCGCTGCGTCACCTCACCGGGGTGCTGCTGCACACGCCATCGGTCCGCGCCCGCGAACTCGCCCGCTCGGGGGATGGTGAGGCGTTCAGCGCCGCCGTCACCGCGATGTTCGGCGTCGACGTGACCTCGCCGGCCGAGCCGGAAGCCGATCGCCGCCTGGCCTAGCCGAAAGCACCTGGCCTGGCCGGGTACGACTAGTCCGACGACCGCGCGATGGTGGATCGCAGTCGCGCGACCCCCCGTGCAACGCCGAGCACCACAGGGTTGTTCGCGACCCTCCGCAGCAGTTCGAGCTGCCGCCTGTCGATTTCGACGCCCGGAAAGCGCAGCAGCCGCCGCATCGGCATCGATCCGACCATCTCCAGCACGTCAGCACCACCCTCCTCCGCGGCCTCCTTTGCGGCCGTCCTCCTGAGCAGCGGGCCGGTGACCGGATGCGCGAGCCAGGCCGAGACCGGGGACTCGAGAGTGAGCGGATGCGACGGCCGGGTGCTCGCCCGACGGATGGTGGCGCGCAGCACTATGTCGTGCGCGGACTTGCCGATCTGCACCGAGTAGTCCCCACCGGCGATCACCCAGGACGACGAGTCGACGTCCCAGAAGCTGAAGGAGCGATCGTCCAGCGAGATGGTGACCGACCGGCTCTCGCCCGGCTGAAGCGCGACCTTCGCGAACCCGCGCAGCTCTCGGGCGGGCACCCGCACGCCGCTCGGCGGTGCGGAGACGTACAGTTGCACGACCTCTTTGCCCGCGACACGTCCGCTGTTCGTCACGGTGACGCTCACGCGGTCGCGGCCGACCCGCAACTCCGAGTACGAGAACGTCGTGTAGCCGAGTCCGTAGCCGAACGGGTAGCGCACCGGCGTTTCGACCGTCTCGTAGTACCGATAGCCGACGAAGATGCCCTCCGCATAACGCACCACATCACCCTCCCCGGGAAAGTTCAGGTAGGACGGGGTGTCCTGAAGCCGCAACGGGATGCTCTCCGCCAGCCGGCCGGACGGGCTCGTGCCGCCGAAGACGACATCCGCGATCGCCGCTCCCCCGGCCTGGCCGAGCAGCCAGCACTCGAGGATGGCGGCGACGCTGTCGTGCCACGGTTCGAGGGTGACCACTCCGCCGTTCGTGAGCACGACGGCGGTGCGCGGGTTCACCGCGGCGACAGCGTGCACAAGGGCGAGCTGGTCATCCGGCAGCTCCAGCCGCGTCCGGTCATACCCCTCGGACTCGTCCCGCTCGGGCAGGCCGAGGAACAGCAGCACGGAGTCTGATCGCGCGGCGAGCTTCACCGCCTCATCCCTGAGATCGCTGCCGCGCAGTTCGGGATCGGGTCGTCCGCCGAGCGTGTAGCCGGCGGCGAAGTCGACGGATGCCCGGGCGGAGAGCTGGTCGAGCGCATTGTCCACCCTGGTCGGGTTCACCTGCGAGCTCCCGGCCCCCTGGATTCGCGGGGTGCGTGCGAGTTCGCCGATCACCGCGATGCGCTCCGTCGGTCCGAGCGGGAGGACGCCGTCGTTGCGCAACAGCACAATCGACTCCTCAGCGGCCTGCCGTGCCAGCGCGTGATGGGCGTCGACGTCGTAGCCGCTGGTCGCCGGCCCCGCCTTCGCCGCCAGCGCGCGGATCCGCTCGACCGATGCGTCGAGCACCCGCTCGTCCAGTTCGCCGGATGCCACGGCCTCCACGATCGCCGTGACGCTGTCGCCCTGCGGACCGGGCATCTCCAGGTCGGTGCCGGCGTTCAGCGCGGGAACCCGGCCGTCGACAGCACCCCAGTCGCTGACCACCGCTCCCTGGAATCCCCATTCATCCCGCAACACCTTCGTGAGCAACCAGTGCGACTCTGCGGCCGCGACGCCGTTCAGCCGGTTGTAACTGCACATCACCGTCCAGGGTTGCTCCCGCTTGACGATCATCTCGAACGCCGGAAGGTACAGCTCCCGAAGGGTGCGCTCGTCGACTTCGGCACTCACCGTCATGCGGTTCGTCTCTTGGTTGTTCGCCGCAAAATGCTTGAGCGATGCCCCGACCCCCTGGCTCTGGATGCCTCGCACCAGCGCCGCACCGAGCCGCCCGCTCACCAGCGGATCCTCGCTGAAGTACTCGAAGTTGCGCCCGCACAGCGGGGACCGTTTGATGTTGACGCCCGGCCCGAGCAGGACGGTGACGTCTTCCGCCCTGGCCTCTTTCCCGAGCGCGATTCCCACCCGCTCGACCAGTTCGGCGTTGAAGGTCGACGCGAGGGCGACCGCGGGAGGGAAACAGGTGGCCGGTGTGCTCGTACCCAGCCCGAGATGATCCCCTCCGCCCTCCTGCTTGCGCAGCCCGTGCGGCCCGTCGGTGATGAGGACGGAACGGATGCCCGGCGCGGCATGTGTTTTCCAGAAGCCGCCGCCGACCACGACAGCGGCCTTCTCGATGACACTCAGTTCTGCTGGCATCGAATCAGTCTCCTCCTTTTGCGCGGCGGATCGAACACCGCGCCGAACACCACGGACGCGAACCGCCGACATGAACCGCGGAACACAACGAGTGTCGTCAGCGCACCGAGCGGACCGGCATGATGAAGATCGCACCGAGGACGGCGAACACCGCGGCGACCAGGAACAGCAGCGTGTAGTTTCCGCCCCCGCCGACGGCCAGGATCAGCGGGGCTATCGCCGGCGCGAGTGACTGAGGGAGCGTGTTGGCGATATTGAAGACACCGAGGTCTTTCGCTGCGGCATTCTCCTTGTCCGGCAGAACATCCGTGACGAGCGCGAGGTCGACGGCGAAGAACGCGCCGATGCCGGCACCCATGATCGCCGCCGCGCAGAAGAAGACCGGAATGCTCGACGTGAGCGCGAGCGTGGCCAGGCCGAACGCGACGATGACGACGCCCGCGTAGACGAAGATCTTGCGCCGCCGCCACCGGTCGGACAGCCGGCCGGCGACGATCGCACTTGCGGTGAGTACCGCCGTGAAGATCAGGAGCGAGACGAGTTGCAGGAGCAGGACATCCGCGATCCGTACGCCGAGGCGGTCGGTGATGAAATAGACCTGATAGCTCGTGTACACCGCGAAGCCGAGAATAACGAAGAATCGCCCGACCCAGGTCCAGCCGAAGTCTCGTGCCTGTGCCGGATCCACCCGGAAGCCGCGGATGAACTCGCCGATGCTGAACCGGCCGCTATCGCCGCGCGGTAGTACGCGGTCGGGAAGCCGCACGACGAGCAGCGCCAGGAGCGCCGCGCCGACCAGCCCTGGCACCAGGAAGGTGAGGCCGTAGCCGCCACCGAGCGCCATCACCGCGCTGGCAATACCGATGCCGACGAGTGGCGAGACCTGTTGCGAGATGCCGAGGACCGCGGATACCCTCGCCCTCTGGTCGAGAGGGATCTGGTCGGGAAGGAGCGCCTGGAGGGCTGCGAGCACCAGGTTGAATGACGCCTGCGCCAGCACCCAGCCGATCGCGACGACGAAGAGGGTCGGGGCAAAGCCGACCGTGGCAAGCCCGACCACTCCGCCGATGGTGCCGCCGATTATCCACGGGCGGCGCCGCCCGAGCCTCGAGGTCGTGTGGTCGCTCAGGCTGCCGGCCAGCGGATTGACGACCAGGGCGACGAACGCACCGATCGCGCTGATGATGCCGAGGCTGGCGACCTTGTCCTGCGGATCGAGGCTGGCGACCTTGAGCGCGAGGGTCGTCGCGACCGGGGTGATGAGTGCGACGTATGCACCGACGTAGCCGAGCGCGTAGTAGACGATCAGGCTGGTCGTCGCTCGCGTTGTGGTTGTCATGTCACCCTTGCCTGTCGCCCTTGACGGTAGTGGAATCCTCTGGAAAACATACCCATAGAAAGCCGGATGCCCCGACTCCCTCCTGGTGGAGGAAGCCGAGGCATCCGATCGTGCGCTATCTGGTGCTAGTTCTTGCGGATCCGTACGCGAGTGCTGGTGTAGACACCGGCACCACCGATCAGCAGGAACATGCCGAGCATGAGCATGCCACCCAGGTTGTTGCCGTTGACGCCGGTGAATGCCAGCGTCGTCAGCTCACCACACACCGTGCCGACGGCGGCGACCGTCAGTGTCCAGGTGCTGGTGCCATCGATGGTGTCATTCGGGTCGCGAGGAACCGCCGTCACCGTGTAGGTGCCAGGTGCCACCGCGGTGTTGGCCGTGGTGAGCTCCCGGTCTCCGATGAAGTACTGGACGGCCGACGGGTCGTCCGCGAAGAAGACCACCGAAATGAATCCGCTCGTGGTCGATCCGGCGTTACACACCTGGTTCGTCGCCGAGGCGCTCGCTGTCAAGAGCGCCAATGTCGGCGGGTTGAAATCACAGAGGCTGGCCTCTGCGACGGTCAGCGGCCAGGTGATGTGACCGTCGACAACGACTTCATTGCCAACGCCGACAAGTCGGTAACCGTTCTTAGCCGTCGCGACCACGGTGTGCTCACCCGGGGCGGCGGTGGTCTTGACGGTAAGGACCGGCACACCATCGATCGTGTAGTCGACATTCGTCAGCTCGCCGACGGTGATGTAACCGTCGGTTACACCGCCCACCAGGTCACAGGCCTGGTTTTGCGCTGTCGGGTCGCCCGGCGTGACCGGGGTCAGGCACTCGCCCGCACCGTCGATCGTGACCTTGTAGCTTGCGTTGCCCACGAGAACGTATCCCTCGCCTGCGGTGACAGTCACAGTGTGGTCACCGTTCGCGAACTCATGCTTGCCCGCTGCGTAGGTGACGCCATCGATCTTGAAGGTCACGTGCTCGGCCGCCGGGATCGTGATGTAACCGGAAGTGAGCGTGCCGGAGTCGTACCCGCAGACCTCCGCGGAAGGTGTTGCCGCTGCTGCCTGGACCGGGATGAAACAGTCGCCCGTTGCACCGACGGTCAGCGGCCAGCTGGAGACGCCTTCCAGGGTGAAGCCGGTGTCGGCCTGCGCGGTGACGGTGTGGGCACCCGGCGTGGCGTCGTGGTCGCCCGGACCCGCGGCGACTTCGTCGATCTGGTACTTGACGCCCTCAGTCGCCGGAATCGTGATGTAGCCACCAATGACGTTGCCCGTTTCGGTGTCACACCCCGCCGGGGTGGCAGTCGGCTGTTCCGGCGTCGCACACGGAGTGCTCGGGCCGTCGAAGGTGTAAACCGAGTCGTCCGCCGTGGTTACCGTGACGTTCCAGCTGTGCGCGGAGGTCGAGTCGGCGAAAGGGAAGGTGTGCAAGTAGCTGGTGGGGAAGTCGGTGCTGGCCTGGCCAACACCACCAATGGTCACAGTGACATGGTTGGTCGTCGCCAGCACTGCAGGCGTTCCTGCCGTGGGAGCGATATACGGCTGGCCGGGATCATCGATCACCTGCGCGGTAACCTCAGGAACGGCCGGGGTGTCGGTTACCACCCGGGTATCAGTCTGGTGCCAACCCAGCGATTCAGGATTGCTCTCCGAGTTCCATCCCTCGGGCTCCCACCTGGGGCTATTCGGGTTGTTCTCGTTCTTGAAGGTGAACTGGATCTCGATGTGAGTGACCGCGGGAACAGCCGGGGTGACAACCACGGTCTTGTAGGTCGGTGCAATGTACGGCTGGCCGTCGGTGGCAGGGACCGCATCGACTGCGGCTTGCCCTGCTGTGTATCCGGACAAGTCGACGGTGAGCGCTGAACAGGTGCTCGAGACTGAGTTGGTGGGTTGTGCGGTCGCGGTCGCTGGTGCGGCCACGCCGACGACCGCAAGGCCGATCGCGAGCACGGCGGTGGTCGAACCCGCAATGACTTTGGTCAAGCGCGGGCGACCGGTCGCATGGCGCGATGTGAGCGATGACGCTCGGCCGCCGGCGAGCCCCATGGCCCGCAGGGCAGCCGTACAGGCTGCCAGTAATTTCTTCATTTTCATGCCCCTCGGGTAAAGGTGTTTAGATGAATGCAAACTGCGCTTACCGCGAGGTGGCCATGGACAAATTGGCTCGACTGGGGAACGCCGGTGACGGCGATGAATGTGGGTAAGCGCGACCAGGCCGGGGGTACGGATTCGTGACCGGCGGGTCAGGAAGAAATGGTTCGGGTCACCACCTATAGGGGCGCACTCAGTCGGGGGTCAGCCGCTCATCTTCGGGTGATGGGCAACTCAGGTGCGCGAGCAAAAACTAGCACGTCCCCCAAAGGGTGGACAAGGTCGTCTGCCTAATTCCTCACTTTTCACGACCCCCAGTTATGGGGGTCATGCTCGATCAGTGAACGTATTCGAGCAGGTCGTAACCGATGACGCGCATGGCCTCGAGCACACCGAGCCTCGTCGGCAGCGCCGAGTCGTCGAATTGGATGGTCGCCGCGTAGGCGACACCGGTGCGCGTTCCACGCAGGATTCCAACCTCGGACCGCACCCCGACATCCGCGCCGGTCACGTTCACGAGCTGGATGCCGTGATCGGCTGTGCGATGGGACAGCGGGTCGAGACCGAACGCGCTGGCCACCATCGACAGGTCGGATCCGAGTGCCAGCCAGCCGAGCACGCGCTGACTGGTCACATGGTCGATGATCTGGTTGCGGTAGAGCGCGGAGAACAGCCAGGCCAGTTCCGCCGTCGAGCCGACCGAGAACTGCGGTGCGTCATCCGGTCCCCTGGTGTCGCGCGCGAGGTCGAGAAGCGTGGTCCTGGTGAGGCCGAGTGACTCCGTACGGGCCCGCACCGCGTCGAGCCCTACCTGCCGCAGCAAAACGTTGGTTGCCAGGTTGTCGCTCGTCGCGCCGACCAGTGCGGCGAGATCGGCCACCGGCAGTGCCGGCGCCTGGAGGTGCTGCCACAGTCCGGCGCTCCTCACGGCGTCGCCCGGATCCTTGTCGAGGATGCCGTGGCCGACGAAGTCCCTCGAGGTGATGCGCGCAGAGACCTCGATCAGAAGCAGGGTCTTGCCGACGCTCGCGGTCGGCAGGACTATTCGATCGTCGATCGACACCAGCGTCAGCCCACTCTGCAGGTCGATCACACTCGCGGAGACCTGGGCGCCAGCGAACGCGAGGTTCCCCAGCGCGCTGAATGTGCCGGCGAAGTTCTCGGCTCCATCGGCTCCGCGATGACGTCCCGGGCGTGGGTGACGGGTCCGATCGCGCCGGTTCTGGTCGCGGGTGGTCACCAAATAGTCACGCGCTCACGTGGCTCGAGCCATAGCTCGTCCGCCTCTGTCACGCCGAAGGTGTTATAGAACTCGTCGATGTTCCTGACGATCTGGTTGCAACGGAACTCGTTCGGCGAATGCGGATCGATCGAGATCAGGCGGATCACCTCCTCGTTACGCGCCTTCAACTGCCAGGCCTGCGCCCAGGAGAGGAAGAAGCGTTCCGCGCCGCTCAGCCCGTCGATCACCGGCGGTTCTGCGCCGTCGAGCGAGATGACGTAGGCCTTCCAGGCGATGCTCAGCCCGCCGAGATCGCCGATGTTCTCGCCGATTGTGAGCGCGCCGTTGACGTGGTGGTCCGGCACCTGGAGCGGGGCCAGCGCGTTGTACTGCTCGATCAGCGATGCGGTCAGCTTCTCGAACGCGGCGCGGTCCTCCGCCGTCCACCAGTCGGTCAGGCGTCCGTCGCCGTCGTACTTGGATCCCTGGTCGTCGAAGCCGTGGCCGATCTCGTGGCCGATCACCGCACCGATCGCGCCGTAGTTCGCGGCGGCGTCGCGCGTCGCGTCGAAGAAGGGGAACTGCAGGATGGCCGCCGGGAACACGATCTCGTTGAACCCGGGATTGTAGTACGCGTTGATCGTCTGCGGGGTCATGAACCACTCGTCGCGATCGAGCGGCTTCCCGATCTTGCCGAGTTCCCGCTGGAACTCGAACTCGTTGGTCGCCCTGACGTTTCCGAGCAGATCGGACGCATCGATCTGGAGGGAGCTGTAGTCGCGCCACTTCGCCGGGAAGCCGATCTTCGGCGTGAACTTGTCGAGCTTCTCCAGCGCCCGCCCTCGGGTCGCATCCGTCATCCAATGCAGGCCGGTGATGCTCTGTCGGTACGCCTCGATGAGGTTGGCGACCAGGATGTCCATGCTCGCCTTGGCCTCAGCCGGAAAATGCCGCTCGACGTATATACGGCCGACCGCTTCGCCGAGGGAGCCTTCGACCAGCGAAACGCCGCGCTTCCAGCGAGCCCGCATCTCGGGCGTTCCGGTCAGCGTCTTGCCGTAGAAATCGAAGTTCGCCGCGACGAACTCGCTCGAGAGGTACGCGGCATTGGATCGGATCACCTGCCAGCGCAGCCAATCACTCCACGCCTCCAGATGGTCATCGTCGAGTAGCGCCGCGAGCCCGGCCAGGAAGCTCGGTTGACGAACGACAAGCTCGTCGAGAGAGCCGGCCGGCACGTCCAGGGCATCCCGCCACAGGTCGAACCCGTGCACCTGGTCCCAGGTGGTCGGGTTGTAGGTGGCTTCGCTATCGCGGCTCTTGACGTTGTCCCAGTGCTCGGCCGCGAGCTCGGTCTCCAGAGCGAAGATCCGGGCGGCGCGATCGGCCGCATTCTCTACTCCGCCGAGCGCCAGCATCGTCTCGACGAACGCCTTGTAGGAGGTGCGGATCTCGGCGAACTTATCCTCGCGGTAGTACGACTCGTCCGGCAAACCGAGGCCGCCCTGCTCAAGGAAGACCAGGTAGCGCTCGGGGTTGCCAGGGTCATTGTCGACGAACAGCTGGAAGAATCCGTTGCTGCCTTGCCGTTCGAGACGGCCGAGCGTCGCCAGGAAGTCATCGATCGAACCGATTCGGTCCACCTCGGAGAGCAGCGGCGCGAGCGGCGTCGCACCCAATTCTTCGACCCGAGCCTCGTCGAGGAAGCTCGCATACAGGTCGCCGAACTTGCGCTCTTCTGTGCCGGGCTCCGCGGTCTGCGCCTCGACGATGATGTCGCGCACCGCCTCCTCCGCTTCCTCGGCCAGGAGGTAGAACGACCCGTACCTGGCCTTGTCCGACGGGATGCTGGTGCGTTCGATCCAGCGCCCGTTGACGTGCCGGTACAGGTCATCCTGCGGCCGGATGTCCGCGTCCAACTCGTCGATATTGATGCCAGAACTGAGGGGGGCGCCGGAAAGCGGAGAGGAATCGGGGCTCATGGGCTCAAGCCTAAATGTTCGCCGGACGCCGATGACAGACCGCGGCATTAACTGGGGCATCTCACAGGTCCCAGAGCGCGTCGCGCCCCCGAGACGGACGGTGGGCAATATTCTCTGGCAGAGCTCGATCCCCGCAACGCCCGAACCTGTAAGGAGCACCGATGGCCCTCCCCTGGAAGCTGCACGGCAACGGCAGGGATGTGAAGGCATCCGAGATCGTCCTGCCGGAGGAACGGCTGAGCTGGCCGCGCACCATCGGATTCGGCGCCCAGCACGTCGTCGCCATGTTCGGCGCCACCTTCCTGGTGCCGCTGCTCACCGGATTCTCGCCGAGCACCACCCTGCTGTTCTCCGGGATCGGCACGCTGTTGTTCCTTCTCATTACGAAGAACCGGCTGCCGAGCTATCTCGGCTCGTCGTTCGCGTTCATCGCGCCGATCACCGCGGCCGTGGCATCCGACGGCAAGAGCGTCGCACTCGGCGGAGTCCTGATCGTCGGGGTGCTGCTGGCCATCGTCGGAATCGTCGTCACCCTCTCCGGGACCGGATGGATCAATGCGGTGATGCCGCCGATCGTCGCCGGGACGGTCGTCGCCCTGATCGGATTCAACCTGGCGCCTGCGGCAAAGGGCAACTTCGAGAAGTCGCCGTTCGTCGCCGTGATCACCCTGCTCGCGATCATCCTGATCACCGTGCTGTTCAAGGGGATGATCGGCCGGCTGTCGATCGTCCTCGGTGTCGCGATCGGATATCTCGTCGCAGTGCTCCTCGGCCAGGTCGATTTCGCCGCGGTCGAGAAGGCGCCGTGGGTCGGGCTGCCGGAATTCATCACCCCGTCCTTCGATTTCAGCCACCTGCCGATCTACCTGATGTTCCTCCCGGTCGTGCTCGCGCTCATCGCCGAGAATGTCGGCCACGTCAAGGGCGTTGGCCAGCTGACCGGCCGCAGCCTCGACCCGCTGACCGGTCGGGCGCTGTTCGCCGACGGCCTCTCCACGGTGATCAGCGCGATCGGAGGAGGATCGCCGACGACGACCTACGGGGAGAACATCGGGGTCATGGCGGCCACCAGGGTCTTCTCGACCGCCGCGTACTGGGTGGCAGGAATCGTCGCGATCCTGCTCGGGCTCTCCCCGAAGGTCGGCGCCGTGATCTTCACCATTCCGCCGGGGGTGCTCGGCGGCGTGACCACGGCGCTCTATGGCCTGATCGGTATCATCGGGGTGCGCATCTGGGTCGAGAACAAGGTCGATTTCAGTAAGCCGAAGAACCAGCTGACCGCGGGCATCGCCCTGATCATCGCGATCGCCGACTTCACCATCAGCGCCGGGCGGGCCAGCTTCAGCGGCATCATCCTCGGAACGGTCGCCGCGCTCGTGATCTATCACCTGATGAACGCGCTCGGGCGGCTGCGCGGCACCGACGACCGATCGGCCACCGAGCGAGCGACCGAGGCAGCGACCGTCCTAAGGAAGTGACAGCACCGGAGAAGTGACGGGCCACCGATTCGGCCCGCGGACCCGGTCATTTCGACCGCCGGAGCTCCTCCCATTCTTCGAGGAGTTCCGGCATCCGTCGCTCCATGAACCGAAAATACTCGGCCATTTCGCGGATCCTGATGGCGACTCCGGAGCCCGGATCCTCGATCGCTCCCAGTGCGTTCTCGGCCAGCTGGGCGATCGGCTGGTAGATGTTGTCCGCGTTCATGGATGCCGCGTACCAGTAGTCATCCGGCAACTCGTAGAGGTCCCGGCGGGTTCCGGTCTGCGGGACCCGGCGGATGAGCGCGATGCCCTGGAGATACCGCACTGCACCAGAAATGGCGGCCGCGCTCACTCCGAGTCGCTGTTGAAGCTCCGGGGAGGTGTGGCCACCATTCTCGGAGGTCATCAGCGCCATCAGCACCCTTGCCGGCATCCGCTGGAGCCCGGCGGCGATCAGCAGGGACGCGGTGCGCTCCGCGAAGTCGTTGAGTTCGCGCTCCTGCTCTGCCATGGCGTCAGTCTCCCATCCACTAACCGGTCGCCAGGTCGCGCCTGCGCACGACAACGAAGGCAAGCGCCATCGCAATCACCGAGACAACGAGCATCCACCAGACCCCGCTCCAGTCCGGATTCGGGAGCGGGATCGCGGGTGTGTGAGTGGATGGGGCGACGCCGCGCACCCAGTTCGGCAGCCCCATTATTCCTCCGAAGGTGCCGACGAAGGTGCCGACCGCGAGCAGCGCCCAGCCCACGGCGATCGTCGCGCGCGGGACGATCGAGAAGACCAGGCCGAGAGCGGCGAGGTAGACGAGGACTGCCGGTAGCTGCACCACGGCCGCCGCGATCGTCTCGCCGAACAGCGACTGATCGCCGTCCGCAGCGAGCATCGCCCCGGTCATGACACCGCTGAGCAGCAGGATGATCGCCGCCGCAATCACACCGATGGCGAGGTAGCTCGCGAACCAGCGGATGCGGCTGACCCGCGTCGCGAGGACCAGCTCGGCCGTTCCGGCCGCCTCATCCTGTCGCAGCCGCATCACCACCTGCAGCACACATCCGGCGACGATCAGCCCGACGATCCCCATCATCGCCGCGACGAAGACCTTCAACATGGCGCCGGTTCCCCCAGGGACGAGGGAGGCGATTACCGTCGTGACAGCCGGATTGTTCTTTACCGCGTCGATCGACGCTGGGCCGAGGCTGCCGGCGAACAGTGAGATCACGAGCGCACCGACTCCCCATCCGATGATCGAGGAGCGCTGCAACCTCCAGGCGAGGCCGAGCTGACCACCGAGCGCACCGGATGCCGTCGCCCTCCCCGATCGCGCCGGAACGATGCCGGCTCCGGTGTCGCGCACCGATTGCAAAGCCAGCGTCGCCAGGAACAGGACCACGGCGAGCGCGAGATCGAGGAACACCGGCCAGATCACGTCACCGGCAAACGGCAGCATCTGCTGCGCCCAGCCGAGCGGCGACAACCAGCTCTCCCAACCGCTGGTGGTGGTGAGGCCGTCGGCCCCCTGGGTCCCGGTCGCATCCCCGATCCCGCGCAACAGGTAGGCGACGCCGGCGAGGGATGCCGCCCAGCCGTTCGCTCCCCGAGAGGTGGAGAACACCTGGGACGACAGCAGCCCGACTCCGAGGAAGGCGAGGCCGGTTCCGCCGATTCCCAGGCCGAACAGGGTCGACCCGGCCGGGTCGAGGCCGTTGCCGAGCAGCACGAGGATGACGACGACGGTGAGGAGGATGTTCGCGATGGTCCCCTCGATAGCCGTCGCTATGGTGGGCGAGACGCGACCGGCCGAGGTCGCCGAGATGAGCTCGGCCCGGCCGGATTCCTCATCGGCGCGGGAGTGCCGAACCGCGAGGAAGGTGCTCATGAACGCGGCGAGCATGGCCATGAATGCAAGGATCTGGAAGGCAAGGAATGCGCCGGAACTGGGATTCTGAGGCGCGCCACGCAGCGCGAGCAGAGCCGGGTTGGTGAGCGCCAGTCGCAGCACAGCTTCTCGCTCGGTGTCCGTGGCGTACTCCCGACCGACCGCCACGACGGTCAACAGCATCACGAGGCCGATGCCGACCACCCAACTGAAGAGTTGCCAGCGATCCAGACGGAGCCTCATCCGCAGCAGGGTTCCGATGCCGTTCATCGCGCTGCGGCCTTCTCCAGGCTGCTCTCGCTCCCCCTGATGTCGTCCCCGTAGTGCCGGAGGAACAGTTCCTCCAGGGACGGCGGCGCAATGGTCAGGCCCTGCACGCCCAGGCTCGCCAGTCGGGGAAGCAGCGAGTTGACCGCGTCGCTGTCCACCGTGAAAGTGACTCGCCCGTCGGCCACGACGACATCGTGGACCGCAGGGATCGTCGCGACTTGGGTATCCGATCGGCCGTCAACAGCGAACGAGATCTCGGTCCTGGTGAGGTGCCTCATCTGCGCGAGGGTACCGGTCTCGACGGTCTTGCCGGCACGGATGATGCTGACCCGGTCGCACAGGCGCTCGACCTCGGACAGGATGTGGCTCGACAGCAGCACTGTCGCACCGGCGGCGGCGAGCCGTGAGATCTCGCGGCTGAACACCGCCTCCATCACCGGGTCGAGGCCGCTCGTCGGCTCGTCGAGGATGTAGAGGTCGGCCGGCGTAGCGAGAGCAGCGATCAGCGCCACTTTCTGCCGATTGCCCTTCGAGTAGGCGCGCGCCTTCCTGGTCGGGTCGAATTGGAATGCCTCGGACAGCTCGCGACGCCGGGTCGTGTACTCGGCGTTCCTCGTGTCGTTTCCGCGCAGCCTGGCGATCAGGTCGATGGCCTCGCCTCCGCTGAGATTCGGCCACAGGGCGACATCCCCTGGCACGTAGGCGATGCGGCTGTGGAGGACGGATGCCGCGTTCCACGGGTCATCGCCGAAGACGGTCGCCGTACCGCCGCTGGCCCTGGCCAGCCCGAGCAGAATCCGGATCGTGGTGGACTTCCCCGCACCGTTCGGACCGAGGAAACCGTGCACTTCGCCGGCCGAGACGGCGAGATCCAAGCCATCGAGGGCGCGCACCGGACCGAACTGTTTTTCGAGACCACGGGTCTCAATGACTGTCTTCACTGCGGCCGCTGTCGTCATTGCCGCGACACTACTCTCGCCTTCACAATTTTTGTGAAAGCTTCTAATCGTGACGCCGGCGCCCGGCGGCGAGCTGGTCGCCTAGGGGCTTGCGACCATGATCGCGACCGCGAACGCCGACGCAGCCGCGACCCCGGCGACCACCCGGATGTGATTGCCGACCGACCACCGCACCACGTATCGCGCCCAGATGCCCGCTGCATCCTGTGATGTCGGCAGTGTGCGCGCGAGCTCATCGTTGAGCGGCACCTGATAAAACGCGGTCAGGCCGATGACGCCCAGCAGGTAGCTGACGCTGCCGCCGATCAACCACCCCGCTGATGCGCCGCTGAAATCGAGGAGGGCCCAGACGGTCGCAGCGATCGACACCATCGCCGTGCCGAACAAGACAACGATGAAGGACGGTCGGACCGCTGTCTGGTTTATCGTCTGCATCGCCGCGATCGCCGCCGCCGCCGGCAGGCGCCAGAGCGCCGGCATCACGAAGGATGAAAAGGCGAAGAACACCCCGGCGATGAGCCCACTTCCGACGCAGGATACGATCACGGCGACTGTCAACGAAACGGACATCACCGCTCCCCGTTGGTCGACGGCGCGTGACAGGCGATGCCGGTTCGCAGACGCACGGTCGCTTCGCCGTACACAGTGAGTCGCATCCGCCCATTCTGTCGGGGCCCGCCGCCAGAGTCGATAGCGACGCGGTGCTTTGACCAAGGCATTCCGTCCGGGCGTCCGGCTTGGTAACTTTGACGGCAGCTGCATCCGGTTCTGGACTGTCGCAATCCCCCAACACCGCCATCCCCGTAACGAGGTTCTATGTCATCGACAACGCCAGCAGGAGCCGACAACGAACTCCGCTCTTCTGGCGCGGCGCATCCGAGTCGCGCGCAGCTCACCGCCTGGCGCAACGCCCTCTTCGTCATCTTCGCTCTCTGCGGCATCGGCCTCGCCAGTTGGGCCGCGCGGATTCCCGCGGTGGGCATCGCCCTGCAGCTCAATACTGCCCAGGTGGGCATCCTCCTGTTCGGCATCGCGGTCGGGTCGATCGTCGGGCTCATCGCGTCCGGCCACCTGGTCGCGACCTTTGGGGCGAAGGCGGTCATCCTCCTGACCCTGCTCATCGGCCCGATCGGGCTCGTCGTCGCCGCTGTGGGTGTCTCGGTGTTCGCGTCGTTTCCCCTCTCGATCGCCGGCCTGATCATTTTCGGAGCGGCGACCGGCACCTGCGATGTCGCGATGAACGTCTCCGGCGCAGCCAACGAACGCGCCATCGGGCGCACCATCATGCCGATCTACCACGCATTCTTCAGCGCGGGAACGATCGTGGGAGCAGGCCTCGGCGCTCTCGCAGAAGCCATGCACATCCCGCTCGCGATCCACATCGGCGCGCTCGCGATCCTGCTCATCGCGCTGCTCGTCTGGTCGATCAGATACCTGCTTCCCGAGGGCGGCGGCACAGATCACGCGGTCAAACCGGAAGGCTCGGATGGCTGGCGCACCCGCCTCGCGACCTGGCGCGATCCACGCACCCTGCTCATCGGCCTCATCGTGCTCGGGATGGCGTTCACGGAGGGCTCGGCCAACGACTGGCTCTCTTACGCGATGGTGCACGGGCACCACACCGATCGCCCGACCGGTGCCGTCGTCTTTGGCGTGTTCGTCACCGCGATGACGATCGGCAGGCTCTCCGGCGTGAAACTGCTCGATCGCTTCGGCCGGGTTCCGGTGCTCCGCGGCTCAGCGGCACTCGCGGCCGTCGGCCTGCTGATCCTCATCTTCGTCCCAATCGTCTGGGTCGCCGTCGTCGGTGTCGTGCTGTGGGGACTCGGCGCATCCCTCGGCTTCCCGGTCGGCATGTCTGCTGCCGCGGACGACCCGCGCAAGGCCGCAGCCCGCGTGAGCGCGGTCGCGACGATCGGCTACGTCGCGTTCCTGGTCGGCCCGCCGGTCATCGGATTCCTCGGCAACCAGTTCGGCATCCTGAACGGACTGCTACTGGTGCTGGTGCTGGTTGCCCTCGCCGGATCGGTCTCGTTCGCGGCGCGCGAGCCGGTGTCCGCTCCCGCGACCGCGCCAACGCCTCTTCCCGCGCCGGCGCCTCCAACGGGACCCACCGGCCGGTAACGTCCGATCCGGCTAGGCTCGTCGGGTGCGTCTCGTCATTGCCCGCTGCTCCGTCGATTACGCCGGCCGTCTCAGCGCGCACCTGCCGCTCGCGACCCGGCTCCTCCTGTTGAAGGCCGACGGAAGCGTGCTCGTCCACTCCGACTCCCTCTCCTATAAGCCGCTGAACTGGATGAGTCCGCCGTGCACGGTCGCGCTCATCCAGCCGGACGTCGAGCAGACCGATGCCGGGGTCACGCAGGTCTGGAAGGTCGCCCAAGCGAAGACCGCCGACCTCCTCGTCATCTCCATCCACGAGATCCTGCACGACAGCGACCATGAACTCGGCGTCGATCCCGGCCTGCAGAAGGACGGCGTCGAGGCCCACCTGCAGAAACTTCTCGCGGAGCAGATCGAGCTGCTCGGCGACGGTCACCGCCTGGTGCGGCGCGAATACATGACCGCGATCGGTCCGGTCGACATCCTGGCGACGGATGCCGCTGGCGCGAGTGTCGCGATCGAGATCAAGAGGCGCGGCGACATCGACGGCGTCGAGCAGCTCACCCGCTACCTCGAGCTCATGAATCGCGACCCGCATCTCGCACCGGTGAGCGGAGTATTCGCTGCCCAGGAGATCAAACCGCAGGCGCGCACACTCGCGCTCGACCGCGGCATCCGCTGCGTGACGCTCGACTACGACGCGATGCGCGGACTGGATGACGCCGATTCCCGTCTCTTCTGAGCGGCGAAACGGAGGGCCGGCATCGGTGACTCGGCGGCGGCTACGCGGGAGCCGCTGGCGCCTCGGCCAAAGTACGCATCTGCGGGCCGTAGGCTGGCGTTGATGAAACCCGACTGGACCTGCATCCTCTTCGACCTCGACGGAACGATCCTCGACTCGGCACCCGGCATTACCAGAACCCTCGCCTGGACCTTCGAAAAGCTCGGAAAGCCCGTCCCGCCGCCAGGCAAACTGCTCGAATACGTCGGTCCTCCCCTGCTCGACTCGTTCCAGGACCTCGCGGGACTCGGGCCGACCGAAGCTGCGCGAACCCTCGAGGTCTACCGCGAGCGCTACCTCGACTACGGCGCGCTCGACAGCACGGTGTTCCCGGGCATTGCCGCACTGCTGCGGGACATCCATGACAGTCCGATTCCCCTTTCCCTCGCTACCTCGAAGCCCGAGCTGCCGGCAACGCTCATGCTCAACCACTTCACTCTCGCGACGACCTTCGATGTGATCACCGGCGCATCCGAGGACGAGGTGCGCAGTCGCAAAGCGGATGTCGTGGCCGAGGCGCTGAGGCGGCTCCGGCTGATCGGCGCGGACACCTCCAGGCCCGTGATGGTGGGGGATCGCCACCACGACATCGTCGGAGCAGCCGAACACGGCGTTCCGACGATCTTCGTCACCTGGGGTTACGGTTCTCCGGCGGAACAGGTCGGCGCGATCGCGGTCGTCGACACCCCGGACGAGCTGCGCAGCCTCTTGCTCGGCTGACCGGCACCCCGTCAGCTAGCGCGCGGACTCGGTGTCCGGCGTCGCCGGATAGCGCGAATCATCCGGGCAATGAATAAAGGTTTCCTGGCCATCGTGACGCTCGATCCGGTGATCGGCCATCGGATGTCCGCACAACGGGCACGCCATGTCCCGCACCGGCGGCAGCGGCGGCTCACCATAGGGGCCGAGCGGCGGCGGTCCGAGAACGGGGAACAACCTCCGGTTGAGACCTATCCACCATGGGTTCTTTTTCGACATGGTCACTTCCTTCGTGCACTAATTATATGCGCACTAATCAGGTCGCGTTAGGATCGAGACCGAAAGAAGGAACGACAGAATGGAACGACCACAAGTGACCGAATCCATGGATGTCGACCCCCTTGCCCTCGAACGACAGGTTTGTTTCGCCCTTGCGGTAGCCTCGCGCAGCGTCATCAGCCTCTACCGCCCGGTGCTCGAGCCGCTCGGTCTCACGCACCCGCAATACCTGGTGATGCTGGCCCTCTGGGAATGCAACCCCCGAAGGGTGACTGACATCAGCGACACCCTCTTCCTCGAGCCGGCGACCCTCTCGCCACTACTCAAGCGACTCGAGACGGCCGGCCTGGTGACCAGGGCGCGAAGCGCGGAAGACGGGCGAGCCCTGGCGGTCGAACTGACCGAGAAGGGGACGGCGCTTCGGAAGCAGGCCGAGGAGGTTCCCGGCAAGATCGTCGCCAGGCTGGGAGTTCCCCAATCAGATCTTCAAAGCATCCGTGGCGCCTTGACTCGCCTGATTTCAGCCGCAACTGTATAGGAATGCCTTCTCCCAAAATTCTCTTCATCGGTGGTACTGGAACGATCAGTGCCGCCTCCAGCCGGCTCGCGATCGAGCGCGGATACGAGCTGACCATCCTCAATCGCGGAGCGACATCGCTGCGTCCCGCACCGGAGGGGGCCGAGCTCTTGCGGGCGGATGTTCGCGACCCGGCCGCCGTGCGAGAAGCCCTCGGCAATCGTGAGTTCGACGTCGTCGCCGACTTCGTCGCGTTCACGCCGGAGCAGGTGCAGGCTGACATCGACCTGTTCGATGGACGCACCGGCCAGTACGTCTTCATCTCGTCGGCATCCGCATACCAGAAGCCGGTCGGTCGACTGCCGATCACAGAGTCCACCCCGCTCCGAAACCCGTTCTGGCAGTACTCCAGGGACAAGATCGCCGGCGAGGATCTGCTCGTCGAGGCCTATCGCGACCGCGGTTTCCCGGCGACGATCGTGCGTCCGTCGCACACCTACGACGCGACCAGCCTGATCCTGAACGGTGGCTGGACCACCATGGATCGGATGCTGCGCGGCGAGCCGATCGTGCTGCACGGCGACGGAACATCCCTCTGGGTGCTCACCCACACCCGGGACTTCGCCAAGGCATTCGTGGGCCTCCTCGGTCATCCGCAAGCCATCGGCGACGTCTTCCAGATCACCTCGGACGAAGTGCTCAACTGGAACCAGATCGCCGGTCTATTCGCCGACGCTGCCGGCGTCGAGGCGAAGATCGTGCACGTGACCTCGGATGCCATTGCCGCGGCCGATCCGGAGATGGGTCCTGGACACCTGGGCGATCGAACCCACTCCGTGATCTTCGACAACAGCAAGGTCAAGGCGCTCGTGCCGGACTACGCAGCAACGACGCCGTTCGCCGCCGGCGCCCGCGAGATCGTCGATTGGTACGACGCGAACCCATCCGAGAAGAAGGTCGACCCGAAGCTCAACGCATTCTTCGACGGCCTGATCGCCGCAGCGGGCTAGCGGCATCTGCCGAGTCGGCCGCGGGCTCAGCGCGCGAGCCGCTCGACAATCGCGCCGAACACCCCTGGGAGCGCCGCTGCCGTCGGCACTATTGCCGACCGCAGCGGCGAACCGGCGAGTGCGACCAGACCGACCGTGAGCATCCGGAAGTCCCTGGTGCGACGCGACCATTCCCGCTCGTACCGCTCCGGCGCGTCCGCGGCGACGCACTCGATCGCGGCGTGTGCCTGGGCGAGGCCGACGCGGATGCCCTCCCCCGTGATCGCATCGACGTATCCGGACGCGTCCCCGACGAGCAGCACCCGCCCCGCGCGGCGGGCGGAGGTGCGTTGGCGAAAGGGGCCTGCCCCGCGGAGAGTGCTCACGGCATCCGCTCCGGCGACTCTCGAGGCGATCGCCGGGATCGCGGCCAACGCCTCCGAGTAGCCGAGCCCACGCTTGCCGAGAATCGCGACGCCGACGATCCCGTCGCTGACCGGGGTCACGTAGGCCTCGGCGACCGGAGTCCAGTGCACCTCGACCAGGTCACTCCACGGTTCGACCGCGAAATGCCGGCGCAGTCCGAACCGGCGGTCGGTCGGCAACCGCGCCTCCAACCCGGCGAGACTTCGAACCGTCGAGTGCAGGCCGTCCGCCCCGAGCAGGTACCGCGCGGCGATGTCCGCGACGACGACAGCGTCGGAGTCCTGTCGAAGCGAGACCACCTTTGCCTGGACGAAGTCCACGCCGAGGCTCACAGCCCTGGCGGTCAAGGCGGCCTGGAGCGAGGTCCGCCGAACGCCGAGACCGTTCCCGGCGACGAATCGATGATCGACCCGAGTGGCCGCGCTGCGGTAGCCGATTCCGCGGAGCGGCCGCCCCTCGACGGAGACACCGAGCCTGGCAAGGGCAGGGAGCGCCCCGGGCATGAGACCCTCGCCGCAGGCCTTGTCGATCGGGGTGTCCCGCTGCTCTACCACCGCGACGGTGAGTCCGAGCATCCGCGCCTCGATCGCCGCGGCGAGTCCTATCGGACCAGCGCCGACGACGAGCAGGTCGACGTCAGACGTCATGCCTGTCCAATGGGGCCGGCGCGTCCAGCGCTCGAAGCGCCCGCTCTTCTGTCGGGATCCTGAAGCCGAACAACAGGATCGCGTTCAGCACGGTGAACACTATGGCGGTGACCCATGCGGTGTGCACCAGCGGCAGCGCGATGCCCTCCGCGATCACGACCAGATAATTCGGATGCGGCAGAAACCGATACGGTCCGCGAGTCACCCGCCCGAGTCCCGGCACCACGATGACCCGGGAATTCCACTGCCGGCCGAGTACGCCGATGCACCAGTACCGCAGGCCCTGGCAGGCGATCGCGATGACCAGCATCGGCCAGCCGAGCCAGGGGATGAATGGTCGATCGCCGAGATATACCTCGGCGATGCAGGCCAGCAGGAACCCGGTGTGCAGGACCACCATGTATGGGTAGTGCCGCTGTCCGAACTCGCGGCCGCCGCGCGCAAGAGCCCATCTCGCGTTGCGGTTCGAGAGCACGAGCTCCCAGATCCGCTCGATCCCGGTCAGCAGGATCAACAGGGTGAACCAGATCATCGGCCGTCCTCCGGCCACCGCAGCAGAACGAGCTCCGCGCTGATGCCCGGACCGAGCGCGAAGAGCAGGGTGTCGCTGCCGGGAGCCTGGGGTCCGCCAGCCAACTGGGTCGAGAGGATGTGCAAGACGGATGCCGACGAGAGATTGCCCACTTCGGCGAGCGAGCGCCAACTGTTCTCCAGTGCGCCGTCGGCGAGTCCCAGCGAATTCTGGAAGGCCTCGAGCACCCGGGGTCCTCCGGGATGCGCGACCCAGAAGTCGATGTCGCCGACTGTCCTGCCGTTTGCGCCGAGGAATGCGTCGACGTCGCCGCCGAAATTCGTTTCGACCACCTCCGACACCTGGGCCGTCAGCACGATTCGGAATCCGGTCGAGCTGGCGTTGAACCCGAGGACGTCCTCCGTATCCGGGTAGAGCCGGCTGCGGGCGTCGACGACATCCGGCCCGGTCACGGCCATCCGCTTCGCGCGCTCGTCGCCGACCATGACGACGGCGGCAGCGCCGTCGCCGAAGAGCCCGGTTGCGACGATGTTCGCCATGGAATCGTCGTCACGCTGAAAGGTGAGCGAGCACAACTCGACCGAGAGTAGAACGGCGACCTCGTTCGGATGCCCGACCAGGTAGTCGTTGATCCTCCCGATGCCGGCGGCCCCTGCCACGCAGCCGAGTCCGTACATCGGCACACGTTTGACGTCCGTGCGCAGTCCGAGCCTGGCCACCAGGAGTGCGTCGATCGACGGCGCCGAGATTCCGGTCACCGACGTGAACATGAGGTAGTCGACGTCTCGCGGTTCGAGACCCGCGGTGTCGAGCGCCGTGCGCAGAGCCTCCTCCGCGAGCTGGGCCGCCACGTCGATGAAGAGATCATTCGACTGGGTAAAGGTCTGCTTGTCGAGGTATCGCTCGATCGGCATGACCAGATGCCGGGTCTTGACCCCGCTGGATGAATGCATCCGACGCAACACGGATTGCTTGCTCGCGTCCGAGGTGATCATCGGGGCGATCGTCTCGGTGATGACGCTTTGGGCGTAGACGTTGACGGGCAACGCGGGGGCGGCACTGGCAATTCGGGCCATGCGGCACGCTAACACGGCAATCGCGCGAGTAGAAGATTCTCTCGCGGGTCGAAGCAAACAGGCCTCCCGCCACGCCGAGCACTCGATATCGTGGGCAAAGAGAAAAGCATTGCCACCTGCTCCCCCACAGCGTACAGTCGGCCATGAACCGTAGTTTTCGGGAACTTTCGGGGTGATAATCGTGTCTCAAGTACAGGGTTTCATACCGCGCGAACAGCGCGGAACTTCTTCAGCGGAGCGTGCGGGGTCACACGCCAATCCACCTGAACCAACTGCTGGGCCGGTGTGCGTACATTACGGGGGCCGCAAATTAGTGGCGACTTCCGAGATGGCCGGAATCTTCGTGCGCCGTGCCCAGCAGCTGCTCGACCGGCATGAGTCCGGGCTCGTTCCACTGCTGCACAAGGACGGCATCGAACTCCTGCTCGTCTCCGACGCCATTCCGTTCTCCGTGCACGACGAGGACCTCATGCCGAGCGATGGCTCGCACACTGGACTGACCGCCGACGCAGAAACCATCCGCGCGAGCTGAACCGCGGCTACCGTCATGCCTGCCGGCAAGAACTCGCGCCTGAAAGATCCGGAGCTCTATGAGAAGCTTCGCGATGACGGCGCTTCGAAAGAGAAGGCCGCACGCATCTCGAATGCCGCCGCGAAGAGAGGTCGCTCCTCGGTCGGGCGACAGGGCGGAGAGTCCGGGTCGTATGACGACTGGACCGTGCCGGATCTCAAGAAGAAGGCGCGCCAGATCGGCATCACCGGCTACTCCAAGAAGAAGAAGGCAGAGCTGATCGACGAGCTGCGGAATCATTGAGCGCTGGTTCGGCGCGTCCTCAGGTCGGCAGGGATCAGGTCAGCACGTCGAACTCGCCGCTGACCCACGACATGTAGCGGTCGGCCGATCGGCGAACCACCGCCATCGCATCGGCATCGATCACGTTGCCGAAGTTGCCGTACATGCGGTCATACGGATGCGCGTTCGCTGACGTGGCGACCCGGTCGACAACGGCGGCCGACATCGGGATCTGGTTGGGGAAACTTCGCATGAAGGTGACCCATTTGCCACTCGGGCCGGGAAAGATCGTGTCACCGCTGAGGGCGACGCCGCGTCCATCCGCCCCGTCCCGCCAATAGGCGATCGCACTGCCGGGGAAGTGTCCACCGATCGCGCGGATGGTGATGCCGGGGACCACTTCGAGGTCGTCGCGCCAGAATCGGATGACGGCATCCGGTCGTCTGACCCAATCGCGATCCGCTTCCGCCACGTACACCGGGGGGTCGCCGAGGGCGCGCGACCATGACACCTGCGCTCCGAACATGTGCGGATGACTCGCGACGATCGCGACGACCGGGCCGAGGCGCCTCACCTTCTCCGCCGAGGCAG
Organism: Microbacteriaceae bacterium; assembly: GCA_025464895.1. Taxonomy (GTDB): domain Bacteria; phylum Actinomycetota; class Actinomycetes; order Actinomycetales; family Microbacteriaceae; genus Parafrigoribacterium_A. The sequence goes on from JAODMG010000081.1 coordinate 24,686, forward strand.
CGTCAACGAATCCGACCGGATCCCAGAGAACGTTGCCCTCCGTGGTTGTGATGAGCAACGACCTCTGCCCGATGCCGATCTGAGGCGACGCACTGATGCCGAACAGGTTCGGTTCCGGCTCGGACAGCTCGATCGCGACGCCATCCGCGCTCATCCGTTCGAGGGAGGTCCAGGCTTGCCCCGATCGGGGAACGTATTGGCGTTCATCCAGGCAGATCGCGCACTCGAGTGGCGGATCCGGTGTTTCCGGATGCTCCACCGCGCAGGCCAGGCAGATCCAGTGGGGCATCAACGCTCCTTCGATTTCGGCTCGAGATCAGCTTTGCACCATCGTCGGCTCGCGAACACTGGCCGATCGAACCGCTCCGATGCTCGCCGCGATCACCAGGGCGATCGCGATGACGCCGACAACGGTGAGACCCTGCGCCAGCAGGATGAATCCGGCGCCGGCCGCTATCGCCGGCGAGAGGCTCATCAGGATCGACAGTGTCGCCGCGTGAATCCGTCGCAGCGCCATGAGTTCGAGCGCATAGGGAATGGCGGATGACATCGCGGCGACGGCCACTCCGATGAGCAGGATTCGCGGCTGCAGGATCGCAGCCCCGGCCGAGACCACACCCAACGGAATGACGAGAATCGCACCGACGGTCATGGCGATCGCGAGACCGTCCAGCCTCTCGAACCGGCGACCGGTCCTCGATGACATCAGAATGTACG
>JAODMG010000019.1 GCA_025464895.1 Microbacteriaceae bacterium
GGAACCGAGTTCGTGCCGGGACCGATCCGCGACTTCCGCCGCCGCCGTGATGCGGAGCGTGTCGACAAGACGGCCGAGGTGTTCGGCCGTCTCCATCCGCGATAAGAGCTGATCATCGTTGAGGGTCCCGGTCGGTTTGGCGCCGAGGAGGGACAGCAGAGCGGTCGCCTCCTGCTGCAGTTTCGCCTCGGAATCCCCGTCGTGGATGGTCACGACTACACTCTGACCGACACCACCGACATTCCATTTATGCTGATCAGAAGCCAGTTTTTCGATGGAGAACTGTTGTCAGAGCCGAGCTGTGGAGGAGGAGACGACCACGCCAGGCTCCACGGCCGAAAGAACCACGGCCGAGACAACCACGGCCGGGAGAACCACAGCAGAGAGAAGAGAGAACTGCAGCCGGGAGAACTACGGCCGAGAGAACTACCGCCGAACCCGCTCGGCGACCTGGGCCGGGGTGAGGAACACCCCGGTGCTCTCGACCTCGTGCACCATGTCGACCAGTGCCTGCTCGACCGGTGTCGCAACCCCGAACTCGACGGCGGCGGAGATCACCGCGCCGTTCAGGTAGTCGATCTCGGTCAACTGCCCGCGGCGAATGCTCTGCAGGGTCGAGCCAGGGTTCGGGATCGCGCCCATCCGCGCCTTCATCAGCAGCGGAAGCGCCTGCGCGACCGCGATCGGCAGGCCGACGAAGATCCGGAGGAGGCCGTGAGAGAGGCCCTGCACCTTCTCGAAGCGGATGCCCCTCGCCAGCGCGACCCGGACCGCTTCCCGCATGCTGCGCGTCATGGTGCGACGAAGGCCCCAGTCGGAGATCACGTCCTGCGCGCTCATCCCGGTAATGGCTGGGAGTGCGTTGATGTGGTTCACTACAAGCTTCGTCCACTGCGCGCCGGCGAAGTTCTGGGTGATCGTCACCGGCATCACCCTGCCGAGCACCTTCGCGGCCAGGGCGGTCGCTTCATCCGGTCCACCGAGGCAGGTGACGCCGTCGGTCGTGACCGTCACGTGTCCAGGTGAGGTGTAGGACGCGGCATAGAGGGCGAGGGCGCCGACGATGTCCGCGCGCCGCAGAATCCTCTGGGCCGACGTGACCGAGCCCAGCCCGTTCTGCACGACGACGACGGGCAGCCCGTCGATGAATTCCGCATTCTCCCGCAGGGCAGCCTCGGCATCCTGTGCCTTGGTGGTCACGAAGATCAGCTCTGGACCGCTCTGCAGGACTTCGGATGCCTCGACCGGGGCGATAAAGCTGCCCCAGACTCCGCTCAGCTCGATTCCGTGTTCCCGGATCGCCTCAAGCTGGGCGCCCCTCGCGGTCACCGTTACTTCGTGTCCAGCGCGGGATAGCAGTGCGGCTATGGTGCAGCCGATTGCGCCAGCACCGATAACCGCAATCCTCATGAGAAAATCTTATGCGCTCCAGCGCTCTCCCGGCCGTCGGCCCGGGCGTCTCCCGGGTCTTCGACGCGGAGCGACCGACCGGCGGGCAGCAACAGGGCGAGGAGTGCGGATCCGGCGAGAACGGAGGCGCCGACGATGACGGCCGGGATCGCGGCATCCACGTATCCGGAAGGCGTCAACTGGCCGCCCGCGCCGGTGAAGACGGCCGTGAGAACGGCAACACCGAGCGCGACACCGATCTCCCGGAGGGTGGAGTTGGTGCCGCTCGCCTTGGCGTGGTCCTGCGTCTTCATGGTGGCGAGCACGGCGGTGGATGATGGGGCGAACACCAGTCCCATCCCGACCCCCGCCGTGAGGAACGGCCCGATCAACTCCCGATACGGAACGGTTGCGCTCATGATCGACGCGAGCCAAAACAGGGCGATCGCCTCGAGGGCGAGGCCGACGACGATCAGCGCCCGCGTTCCGACCCGGCCGGAGACGAGGCCCGCGAGTGGTGCGATGACCATCGGTGCCATCGTCCACGGCATGGTTTGCACCGCGGCGTCGAGCGGGGAGGCGCCCTGAACGACCTGCAGGAACTGGATCAGGATGAACACCGATCCGAACATCCCGAAACTGAACCCGATTCCGACCAGGTTCGCGACAGAGAAACTGCGGTCGTGAAAAAGTCGGAGGGGAAGAAGCGGTGTGCGTGTCCTCCACTCCCAGAACACGAAGGCGACGAGCAGCAGAGTGCCGATGCCTAGCGAGCCGACCACTTCGAGGCTGTCCCAGCCGGACGGGTTCCCGCGCACGATCCCGAACACGACCGCGAGCACGCCGACGCCGACCAATAGCAACCCGAGGATGTCTGCCCGCAGCCGCGCACCGAAGCTGTTCGGCAGGGTGAGAAGCACGAGGGGCACCGAGAGGATGCCGACCGGAACGTTGATCCAGAAGATGGCCTGCCAGTTCCAGCCTTCGACCACCGCGCCGCCGACCAGCGGTCCAGCCGCGACCCCGAGGCCGGAGACGCCGCCCCAGATTCCGATGGCGAGTGGGCGAAGGCGAAGGGGAACGGATGCCGCGATCAGGGTGAGCGACAGTGGCATCAGCGCCGCGCCGCCGATTCCCTGTACCGCACGTGCCGCGATCAGCTGGCCGGGGTCCGTGCTGAGTGCGGCGAACGCCGATGCGACGGTGAAGACGACGATTCCGGCGGCGAACACCGTGCGACGGCCGAATCGATCGCCGAGGGCGACCGCCATCAGGATGAAGGTTGCGAAGCTCAGTGTGTAGGCGTTGACGAACCACTGGAGTTCCTCGACCGACGCGCCCATGTCTTTGTGGATGACCGGCAGCGCGTTGGTCATGACCAGGTTGTCGAGGGTTGCCATGAACATCGGCAGCGATGCCGCGAGGATGGCCAACCAGATCGGGATCCTGCGTCGATAGCTCGCAACCTCGGATGTCTGCTGCTCGCTGGTTGTCGTCACAGGAGGCTCCTCGTTGCTAGTTATCAGATGATTACTTATCCAGATTAGTTATCGACTGATAACCTGTCAAATATGACCCAGACGACCCGGATGCGCGCTGAGGATCGGCGCGAACTCATCCTCGAGGCGGCGACCAGGGTCTTCGGGGACCGCGGCTATATCGGCGCTACCACGAACCTCGTCGCCGTCGCGGCAGGCGTCAGCCAGCCCTACGTCGTGCGGATCTTCGGCACAAAGGAGAAACTCT
>JAODMG010000024.1 GCA_025464895.1 Microbacteriaceae bacterium
AAGGCAACGAAGGAGACCTTCGACGACGACGAGTCGGAGCGCCTGCTCCGCGGTTTCCTGTCCAAGGCACTGTTCGACGCCGGACTGTACTGCCGCGCGGACGATCGGGGCGACCCGGTGGTGCAACTCGCTCCTCCGCTGACCGTCGGGCCGAAGGAATTCGACGAGATCGAGAGCATCCTTCGCGGGGTGCTGACCGAGGCGTGGACGCGGCTCTAGCGCCGTGAGCGACGCCGGATATCGCGCGCTGTCGTTCTGGCACGAGAGCATCGACGACGACCTGGAGCCTCGGGCAGCGCTTCCCGACGACATCACGGTCGACGTCGCCATCGTCGGCGGCGGCCTAACCGGACTGTGGACCGCGTACTACCTGCTCAAGCGGGATCCGGGGCTCCGGGTCGCGGTCGTCGAGAAGCACATCGCCGGGTTCGGGGCATCCGGGCGAAACGGCGGATGGTGCTCCGCGCTGTTCCCCACCTCGGCGACGGCCCTCGAGCGCCGCCACGGCCGTCCAGCCGCAATCGCGATGCGCCAGGCGATGATCGACACCGTTGACGAAGTCGGCAGGGTGACAGCTGCTGAGGGCATCGACTGCGACTACGTCAAGGGCGGCACGCTCGCCTTCGCCAGGAGCGATGCCCAGCTGCGTGCCGCAGAAGCGGAGGTCGCCGAGGCCGAGCGCAACGGGGTCGATCGGGTCCGGCTCATCCGTGACCTGGCCGCCTCCGACGTTGGCACCGGGGCCGCCGGAGCGATCGCCGCAACCTTCGATCCCGCCTGCGCGCGAGTCCATCCGGCGAAACTCGTTCGCGGCCTCGCCGGGGTGGTCGAGCGACTCGGCGGCACGATCTACGAGCAGACCGAGGTGGTCGAGTGGGCACCGCATGCCGCAATCACCCGCCTCGGAACGGTGACCGCCGACACGATCGTGGTCGCGACAGAGGGCTACGGCGCCACCCTCGTGCAGACCCGACGCAGCATCCTTCCCCTGTATTCGCTGATGATCGCGACCGAGCCGTTGAGCGACGCGACCTGGCGCGAGATCGGCATCGAACACGGGCAGACCTTCACCGATTTCCGTCACCTGCTGATCTACGGGCAGCGTACGGCAGACAACCGATTCGCCTTCGGCGGCCGCGGCGCGCGCTACCACTGGGGCAGCAGCATCCGGCCGGAATACGACAAGGTTCCGCGGGTGTTCGAGCATCTGCGGAAGACCCTGGTCGACCTGTTTCCCCAGGCAGCGGATGCCGCGGTCACCCACCGCTGGGGCGGCCCGCTCGGTGTTCCCCGTGACTGGCACGCGCACGCCAACCTCGACCCGGTGACACGCATCGCCTCGGCCGGCGGGTACGTGGGAGACGGCCTCAGCACGACCAACCTGGCAGGCAGGACACTCGCGGACTTGATCACCGGCAGGGACACTCCGCTGACAGCCCTGCCGTGGGTGAACCACTCTTCTCCCGGCTGGGAGCCGGAGCCCCTGCGCTTCCTCGGCTCGAACCTTGGACTGCTGGCCATGGGCCTCGGCGACGTGGAGGAACGGATCACGCACCGCCCATCCGTCGCTGCCAGGGTCATGGGACCGCTGGTCGGACACTAGACGCGACGCGGATCCTGGGCGGAAAACCCGAGCTTCTTCCGCAGCGACATCGCGTCGAACGGCGCACGCACCTTCGTGTCGTTGTCGAAGTACACGAAGACGTCCCGGCCGATCGCGTCCGGACAGGTCTCGCCGCTGAGCCAGCCACGGATCGCCGCCGCCCAGTCGTCGATGGCGGCATCGTCGTATCCGCTCACATACAACTCGCGGTCGCCGTGCAGCCGCAGGTAGAGGAAGTCGGAGGTGACCTCGCGAATTCTAGGCCAGCGGCCCGCGGTATCCGCGACGACCGCAGCGACGTTCCTTGCTTTGAGGATTTCGGCGAATGCGGGGGTGAGGTAGCTGTCGTGCCTCACCTCCAACGCGTGCCGGATGGGCTGGTCGTCAGGTCCATCCAGCCATACCCGCTCGGAGTCGAGCGTGCCGTGCTCTTCCACCATCCGCTTCGCCTCGCCGGTCGTGTGAGGGAGCAGGGCGAGGAACGCGTCCAGCCGTTCCGGCAGGAAGGGCAGGTAGGGAGGAAGCTGCCAGAGGATCGGACCGAGTTTCTCCTGCAGTGCGAGCACGCCGGAGCCGAAGAAGTTGGCAACCGGCACGATGCCGCCGGCCAGCCGCTGCACATGGGTGATGTGCTTTCCGCCCTTCACCGAGAACACGAAGTCCGACGCGGTCTCGGCCCTCCAGCGCAGAAAACTTGCCGGTTTCTGCAGGCTGTAGAAGGTGCCATTGATCTCGATCGAGTCGAGGTGTCCGGCGGCGTAGGCGAGTTCTTCCCGCTGGGGAATTCCCTTCGGGTAGAACTCGCCCCGCCACGGGGGATACTGCCAGCCGGCGATGCCTACCCGCGCGATTCCGCTCACGCTAGGGAGAATACTCCGGCTGCCACGCCTCCGTCCCGTCGGTCGCTTGAGCCGCCTCCCCGCGCTATGCCTCCTCGGCGACCGGGCCGGCGAACTGTGCGTTGTACAGGCGCGAATACGCACCTTCCGCCAGGAGAAGTTCCGCGTGGGTGCCCTGCTCGACGATCTGGCCTGCCTCCATCACCAGGATGAGGTCGGCATCCCGAATCGTCGACAGCCGGTGCGCGATCACGAAGCTGGTCCGATCGCTGCGCAGCGCCGCCATCGCGTGCTGCACCAGCACCTCGGTTCTGGTGTCGACCGAGCTGGTCGCCTCGTCGAGGATGAGCACGCTCGGCCGGGCGAGGAATGCCCGCGCGATCGTGATCAACTGCTTCTCCCCCGCGCTGACGTTGGATGCCTCGTCGTCGAGCACGGTGTCGTAGCCATCCGGCAGAGTGCGGACGAAGCGGTCGACGTAGGTCGCGGTCGCGGCGTCGATGATCTCTTCCTCCGTGGCATCCGGACGCCCATAGGCGATGTTGTCTCGGATGGTGCCACCGAACAGCCAGGTGTCTTGCAGCACCATGCCGATCCTGGAGCGCAGATCGTCGCGGCTCATGCTCGCGATGTCGACGCCGTCGAGGGTGATGCGCCCGGAGTCGAGCTCGTAGAAGCGCATGATCAGGTTGACCAACGTGGTTTTTCCCGCTCCGGTCGGACCGACGATCGCAATCGTGTAGCCGGGCTGGGCGATCAGGCTGATGTTCTCGATCAGCGGCTTGTCCTCGGTATAGCGGAACGACGCGGACTCGAACTCGAGGCGTCCACTCGTCACGGACGGCGACTGGGCCGGCCTAGGGTCGGCACTCTGCGGCTCGGCATCGAACAGCTCGAAGACGCGCTCGGCCGATGCGACGCCGGACTGCACCAGGTTCGCCATGCTCCCGAGCTGCGTGAGCGGCTGGGTGAATTGGCGAGAATACTGGATGAACGCCTGCACGTCCCCGAGTCGCATGCCCCCGGATATCACCTGCAGTCCTCCGACGACGGCGATCGCCACGTAGACCAGGTTCCCGACGAACATCATCGACGGCATGATGATCCCCGACACGAACTGCGCGCCGAAACTCGCCTGGTACAGCTCCTCGTTCTTGTCGTGGAAGACCGTTGTCACCTCGCGCTGACGACCGAACACCTTGACCAGCGAGTGGCCGGTGAAGTTCTCCTCGATCTGCGCGTTCAGCTCACCGGTGTTCTTCCACTGCGCCACGAAGAGCTTCTGCGAGCGCTTCGCGATTACGGTGGTGATGACGATGGTGAGCGGGATGGTGATGAGCGCGATCACCGTCAGGAGCGGCGATGTGATGAACATCATCACGATCACGCCGACCACGGTGAGCAGTGAAGTGAGCATCTGGCTCAGGGTCTGCTGCAGGCTCTGCGACACGTTGTCGATGTCGTTGGTCACCCTGCTCAGCAGCTCTCCGCGCTGCATCCGGTCGAAGTAACTGAGCGGAAGCCCGTTGATCTTGGTTTCGACGTCCTCGCGAAGACGATAGACGGTCCTCTGCACAACCTCGTTGAGCACGAGTGCCTGGAGCCAGCTGAACACCGAGGCGAGCACGTACAGGCAGAGCACCCACATCAGGATGTGGCTCAGGGCGACGAAGTCGATCGGGGACTTCGAGACAACTCCGGCGTAGATCAGGTTGGTGCCGTCGCCGAGCAAGCGCGGGCCGATCACGCTGAAGGTGACGCTGATGATAGCGAGCAGCCCGACCCCGAGGAGGCCGAGCCATTCCGGGCGCAGCCGGGCGACCAGCCGCTTGGCAGAAGGGCCGAAGTTCATCGACTTCTCGACGGGCATCCCCGCGCCACCGAACGGTCCGCCGCCTCCTGGGCCGCGGCGCATCGGCGGACGCGGTACGGACAGCGACGCGGCTGCTGGCGCCGCGGGCTTCCGCGATGACTTCTCGGTGCTCATGCTGCTTCCTCCGCGGTGAGCTGGGATGACACGATCTCTGCATAGGTTTCTGAAGTCTCGAGGAGCTCCTGGTGCGTTCCTCGGCCGACGATTTCGCCGTTCTCCAGAACTATGATCTGGTCGGCGTCCACGATGGTGGACACTCGCTGGGCGACGATGATCATGGTCGCCCCCTGCACGTTCTTGCGGAGTGCGAGTCTGAGCCTGGCATCCGTCCCGGTGTCGAGGGCGGAGAACGAGTCGTCGAACACGTAGATCTCCGGCTGCTTGACCAGCGCTCTCGCGATGGCGAGTCGTTGGCGCTGGCCACCGGAGACATTGGTGCCTCCCTGCGTGATGGGCGCGTCCAGGCCGCCATCCATCTCCTCGACGAAGTCTCTCGCCTGGGCGATCTCGAGCGCCTTCCAGAGCTCGTCCTCTGTCGCATCCGGCTTGCCGTAGCGCAGGTTGCTCGCGACGGTTCCGGAGAACAGGTACGGCTTCTGGGGGATCAGGCCGATCAGGCCCCAGAGGGTGTCAGGGTCGAGCTCACGCACGTTCTCGCCGTCGACGAGCACGGAACCGCCGGTGGCATCGAACAGCCGCGGCAACAGGTTGACCATGGTCGTCTTTCCCGCCCCTGTGCTCCCGATGATGGCGGTGACCTGCCCGCTGCGGGCGATGAAGCTGAGGTTCTTGAGCACAGACTGCTCGGCTCCCGGGTAGGCGAATGACACGTCGAGGAATTCAACCGTGCCGTGTTCCTTCAGCTCGGTGATGCCGTTCTCGGGCATCACGACGGAACTCTCGGTATCCAGCACCTCGCCGATGCGATCGGCACTGACGGCGGCACGCGGCAGCAGAATCGCCATGAACGTCGCCATCATGACACCCATCAAAATCTGCATCAGGTACTGCAGGAATGCCATCAGCGTTCCCACCTGGATGTCGCCGGCCTCCACCTGGAGCCCTCCGAACCAGATGACCGCGACGCTCGACACGTTCAGCACCACCATCACGGTCGGGAACATCAGGGCGAACAGCCGGCCGGCGCGCAGTGCGACCTGCGTCACATCCTTGTTCGCGTCGGCGAAACGGTCGGCTTCGACCTTCTCGCGGACGAATGCGCGGACGACCCGGATGCCGGTGAGTTGCTCGCGGAGCACCCGGTTGACGGTGTCGATGCGCTTCTGCATCGTGCGGAACAGCGGCACCATCCTGAACATGATCGCGCCGACGGCTACCAACAGCGCCGGGATGCTGATCGCCATCAGCCAGGACAGTCCGACATCCTGCTGCAGCGCCATGATCACGCCGCCGATGGCGAGCATCGGAGCGGAGATGAACAGGGTGCAGGTCATCAGCATGACCATCTGCACCTGTTGGACGTCGTTGGTTGTGCGGGTGATGAGCGACGGTGCGCCGAACTGCGACACCTCCCTCTCGGAGAAGTCGCTCACCTTGGCGAAGACGCCCCTGCGGAGGTCGCGGCCGAGGGACATGGCAACCCTGGCGCCGAAGTAGACCGCGGTGATCGCGCAGGCCACCTGCAGCACAGTGATCGCCAGCATGATCGAGCCGACCCTGAAGATGTAGCCGATGTCTCCCTTGGCGATGCCGTTGTCGATGATGTCGGCGTTCAAGCTCGGCAAGTAGAGCGACGCGAGCGATTGGGCCAGCTGGAAGACTCCGACCGCCACGAGAAGCGGCCAATGCGGTTTCAGGTAGCGGCCGAGGATTGTGAGCAACATGAGTTAGTCCTGGCTTCTTTCGGTGATGGACGAGGTGCCGGCTATGCCGTAGAGCACGAGCCGGGTGAGTTCGTGTGAGCTGAGGTCGACGCCTTCGTTGAGCAAGGGGAAGGAGGATGCGAAGGTCACCAGCCGGATCATGTGGGCGATTTGCATCGGCCGCCAGTTGAGCAGCTCGAGCTCAGGAGCGAGCGCCTCCGCGATGATCTCGGCGAACTCGTGACGCGCTTTCGGAGCCGGTGGGCGCCTGGCACCAACCATGGCCATGACCCGGAAGATCTCGCCGAATCTGGCCCGCATGATCGCGATGATCCGTTCCACCTTGTCGTCGAGCGGAGAAGCTGGGTCGATCTCCCTGAGTTCGCGGCGCATCGGCTCCGGGTCGAGAAACTTGGCGATCGCCGCCTCGATCAACGTCTCCTTGTCGCCGAACGCCCGGAAGATCGTTCCTTCCGCAACTCCTGCCGCGTCGGCGATCTGCCTCGAGGTGAGATCGCGGCCGAATTCGGCGAGCAGGGGGATGACCGCATCGATGATCATGGCCTGCCGGTCGTCGACAGAGAGCGGGCGAGCTCTTCCGCTCGCCGGCCTGGTCGTTTCGGGAATCTGCACGACAGGATCCTAACTGAGTGAGTACTCACTCAGCAAGCCCATTCCCATCGAATGCCAATCCTTCCTAAGCTGGAGGCATCCCCGACGGACCCTCGAGGTTCGTGCTGGCAGCGGGATGCTCGGCAACGATGCCGACAGAGAGGAATCGCTCCATGGACAAATCGAGTGCGTCGGCGGCTGAGGCCGTGGCGAGAATACCGAGCGGAGCATCCATCGCCGTTGGCGGCTTCGGTCTCAGCGGAGTCCCGATGACCCTGATCCGGGCGCTTCACGACCAGGGGACGGGCGAGCTCGAGGTGGTCTCCAACAACTGCGGCGTGGATGACTGGGGACTCGGCGAACTGCTCAGAGCGGGGCGCATCCGTCGCATCGTCGCCTCCTACGTCGGAGAGAACAAGGAGTTCGCGCGCCAGTACCTCAGTGGAGAGCTGGAGGTCGAACTCACCCCGCAGGGAACGTTGGCCGAGAGGCTGAGGGCCGGCGGCTCCGGCATCCCCGCGTTCTACACGGCGACCGGAGTCGGTACGGCCGTTGCCGAGGGCGGACTTCCGTGGCTGTACGACACGGACGGTACTGTGCTGAAGCAGTCCCCCGCAAAGGAGACCCGGATGCTCGACAGTCTCGGCACCGAGCGCGAATACGTGCTCGAGCCGGCCATCCGCACCGACTTCGCACTGGTTCGGGCGGCACGGGGCGACCGCCACGGCAACCTGGTGTTCGAGAAATCGACGCGAAACTTCAACCCGCTCGCCGCGATGGCCGGCCGGTTCACCATCGCCGAGGTGGATGAGCTGGTGGAGCCTGGCGAATTGGACCCTGACTCGGTGCACCTGGCCGGAATCTACGTCGATTCGATCATCGCGCTCACCGAGGAGCAGGCGGCGGAGTTGCCGATAGAACGTGTGACGGTCCGCAGCCGAGAGGAGGCATGACAGTGGCACTCACTCGCAACGAGATGGCCGCCAGGGCGGCTTCCGAACTCGCCGACGGCAGTTACGTCAACCTCGGCATCGGCCTTCCGACGCTGATCCCCAACCACCTGGCCGCGGACAAGACGATCGTGCTGCATTCCGAGAATGGGATCCTCGGCGTCGGACCGTACCCATGGGAGGGCGAAGAGGATCCGAAGCTGATCAACGCCGGTAAAGAGACGGTGACCGTGCTGCCTGGCGCATCCTATTTTGATTCTGCGACGAGCTTCGGGATGATCCGGGGTGGACGCATCGCCACCGCGATTCTCGGCGCGATGCAGGTGTCTGCCCGCGGCGACATTGCGAACTGGACCGTGCCGGGAAAGATGATCAAAGGCATGGGAGGCGCGATGGATCTGGTCAACGGCGCGGAGCGGGTGATTGTGCTGATGGAACACGTCGCCAAGGACGGCAGCCCGAAGATCGTCATCGACTGCACGCTTCCCCTTACCGGCCGCCGGGCCGTCGACAGGATCATCACCGACCTCGCCGTGATCGATGTCACTCCGGACGGCCTCGTCCTTCGCGAGCTCGCACCCGGTGTGTCGATCGCCGACGTGGAGGCGGCGACCGAGGCGCCGTTCACCGTTACGGAAACGCCGACCGTGATGCGTGCATCCGGCGTCCTGCAGGACTGAGGACCAGGATGTCGCGAGCAGTGGGTTACAGCGAGTATGGCGGGCCTGAGGTGCTCGGCATCGTCGAGGTGCCGGAGCCGCACGCCGGGGCCGGCACGGTGCGAGTCGCTGTTCGGGCGGCCGGGGTCAATCCGTTCGATTCGAAGGTGCGGCGCGGCGGGTACCTGCCGAACCATTCCCTGCCGAGCCTTCAGGGAGCCGAGTTCGCCGGGGTGATCGATGAGATCGGCGACGATGTGGAGGAGTGGGAGATCGGCGACGACGTGCTCGGGTGGATCGGGCGCGGCGCGCAGGCCGAATACGTCGTGGTCTCCGCGAGCCATCTCGCCGCCAAGCCGCCGTCGCTCGACTGGGACAGAGCCGGCGGGATCGGACTGGTCGGCAACACCGCGATGAGGGCGACCGCCTCCCTCGGCATCACGGCGGATGACACCGTCCTGGTCAGCGGCGCAGCGGGCGGCGTCGGCCTGCTCAGCGCGCAGCTCGCCAGAAAGACAGGCGCCACCGTCATCGGCACGGCAAGCGAACGGCACCACGAGCTGTTGGGCCGGTTGGGAATCGTCCCGGTCGCCTACGGTCCCGGCCTGATCGATCGCCTGCGGGTTCTGGCACCGTCGGGCATCACCGCCGCCCTCGACAGTCGGGGAGGCGAGACCATCGAGGCCGCGCTGGCGCTGGGCGCCGCAGCGGGACGGATCAACAGCACATTCGACGGCGCGGCCGATCGCTACGGCGTCAACTCGGTCGGGGGCGGTGGCAAGACCGCGGCAGAACTCGCAGAACTCGCCCGGTTGCTCGACCAGGGAGAGCTGGTGCTCCCCATCCGCGCCCACTATCCGCTGGCGGAGGCGAGCGCCGCCTACGCGGACCTCGACTCAGGGCACGGACTCGGCAAGATCGTGTTGACCGTTCCCTAGGCGCGAGCTGACTGCGGCGCCCGAGCGGGCAGATTCCGCCCTAAAATGCGCGGGGTAGGGCGGATCTTGCCCGCTCGCGGATGTGACGAGGTGCCTCTGGTGCCGACGTCGGGAGGCGCGGCTCCAGTCCCCGCTTCGTGGCGGGTTACTGTCCCTGGCGGCGGGAGAAACGAACTCGCGGAGGGAGTTACTGTCCCTGGCGGCGGGAGAAACGAACTCGCGGAGGGAGTTACGACTCCCTCCGCGAGTGGTTTTCTCCCGCCGCGAGGGATGCCTGCGCGCCTGAGGTTCGCATGCCCGGGGCGCGATCGAGGTGCGTGCAGCTCGGATGTCGGGAGGCGCGGATGAGGCGCGGTCGCCCTATGCTGCCGGCGTGAAGAGAGTCGAGATCTCGGCGACCTCTTCTGCGCTCGGCTTCCAGCTGGTCGCCGCATCCGCGTTCTGCACGATCTGCTCCGGCTTGGTTGCGCCGGCGATCACACTGGTCAGTCCCGGCTGGGCCAGGAACCAGGCGAACGTCGCCGCGAGCATCGTGATGCCTCGATCGGCGCAGAACTTCTCGTAGCGCTCCATGACGTCCCAGTCCACCTTCGCCAGCACGTGCTGGCGGGTCGCCATGATGCGGCTGTCCGCCGGGCCGCCGTTGCGGCTGAACTTGCCGGTGAACAGCCCGTTGTACAGCGGGAAGAACGGCAGGAAGCCGAGTCCGTACTGGTTCACCGCCGGCAGAACCTCGGACTCGACATCCCGCTCGATCAGGCTGTATTCGTTTTGTGCCGAGATGAACTTCGGATGCCTGCCGAGCACGGCCTGGTATTCGGCGTCCGCGATCTGCCAGCCGGAGAGGTTCGAGTGGCCGATGTAGCGCACCTTGCCCTCCGCGATCAGTTCGTCGAGGGCGGCGAGGGTCTCCTCGATCGGGGTGATGCCGTCCGGACGGTGCAGCTGGTACAGGTCGATCCAATCGGTCTGCAGTCGCTTCAGCGACGATTCGACGGCCAGGCGGATGTAGCGGCGCGAGCCCATGGCGCCCCAGTCTGGACCGTTGGCGCCGGCCATGTCCATCCCGAACTTGGTCGCGAGCACGATGTCGCCGCGGCGGCCCTTCAGCGAGTTGCCCATGAGCGTCTCGCTGAGACCGCGCTCCGCCCCGTAGATGTCAGCGGTGTCGAAAAGGGTGACCCCGGCGTCGATGGCGGCGTGGATCACCGCATCCGTTCCGGCCTGGGTTTCTGTGACGGTCTTGGCCCGACCGAAGTTGTTGCAGCCGAGGCCGATGGTCGAGACGAGGAGGCCTGAACGACCGAGTGCGCGGTATTCGATTTCTGACATCTAGCCAGAGTACGGTGGGCGATCCTCTCCTCCACAATCGAGCGTCGGGCACGCACCATCCGATGTCCGAAAACCGCCAGAATAGTGTCGGATGTCGCGGCTACAGTCGAAGCATGACCCCACAATTCCTCCGTCGAGTAGACAGCCCCATCGGCCAAATCGAGCTCGAGAGCGACGGCTCGACGATTACCTCCCTCGCGATGGAACGCAACGGACATCTGCCCCACGAAGCGCTCCCGGAAAACTCCAACGCCGTGCTCGACATTGCTGCGGTGCAGCTCGCCGAGTATTTCGCCGGTGAGCGGCACGTTTTCGACCTGCCGGTGACTATGACGGGAACCCCGTTCCAGAAGGCGATCTGGCAGGGCATCTCCGCACTGCGGTGGGGCGAGTACGCTTCCTACGGCGAACTCGGGCTCGCCACCGGAAGGCCGACAGCCGGTCGTGCGGTCGGAGGCGCGGTTGGCGCCAATCCGATCCCGATTATCGTGCCGTGCCACCGGGTACTCGCCTCCAACGGCCGGATCACCGGGTACAGCGGAGGCAACGGCATCCCCACCAAGGTCTGGCTGCTCGAGCACGAGGGCATCGAGGCCGTGCTGTGACGCTCGTCGTCGGCGACGACGGCCGTGCCCGATGTTCCTGGGCCGCGAGCGATCCGGAGTATCGGCGCTATCACGACGAGGAGTGGGGTGTCCCCCTGCACGGCGATCGGCCGCTGTTCGAGAAACTCAGCCTCGAAGGATTCCAGGCCGGCCTCTCCTGGATCACCATCCTGCGCAGGCGGCCCAGCTTTCGGGAGGCGTTTCACGGCTTCGAGATCGAGAAGGTGGCCGCGATGACAGGGTCGGATGCCGACGCGCTCATGCTGAACGCCGGCATCATCCGCAACCGCGCCAAGATCGAGGCCACCATCTCCAATGCGAGGCTCGCCCTCGAACTCACCGGCGACCACCCCGGGGCCCTCGACGAACTGATCTGGGGTTTCGCGCCCCCGACGGGCACAGCGCGTCCAGCCGATTTTGGCGCGGTCCCAGCGGTCACCGACGCGTCGACCGCCCTGAGCAAGGCACTCCGCGCACTCGGCTTCCGGTTCGTCGGACCGACGACGATGTACGCGCTGATGCAGTCCGCCGGATTGGTCGACGACCACGTGGTCGGATGCTGGCGAGCTGCAACCTAAGCAGCCGGCGCGGCCGGATCAGGCGGCGAGATGTTCGCCCCATAGCGCGGCGGTACGGGCGACCGCCACGGCTCCCACCGGGAGGAGTCGAATCCGATGATCGCCAGCCACAGCCACGGCAGGAAGATGTAGAGCACCACCCAGGCGCTCTCCTTCGCGAAGGCGATCCCGATGTTGTATGCGGCTATGCACATGAACACCCACGCGACGATGTTCGCAATCGGGATCAGCGCGAGGATCGCTAGCCAGCCCTGCTGGCCACCCAGCTCGAGGAACACCCAGTAGTTGTAGACCGGGACCCAGGCCTTCCAGCGCCTGATACCCGCTTTGTAGAACACCTTGGAGAGAAACCAGGCGTTCAAGGCATAGAACGCGAGAAAGAACACGATATAGATTGCCGCGAAAAGAATTCCGAGCAGCAGGTCAAGGCCGTAGTACGCGTTGCCGTAGTAGTGGTCCAAAGTCTCCCCCATTTTGCTGCAATCCTAATCGGGGCACCGGGCTTCAGACCGTCAGCTCGAGTTCCCCCGGCGCGCCATGACCGAGACGGATGCCACCATCGGCCGCCCAGTCCAACAGGCTGTCGACGCTGCCGTGATCGATTCCAGCCTCTGCGATCGCTCGCACCAGCTCGCCCTTGCCCTTCTTGTTGAAATGGTTGAGCGCGCGCGTTCGGCCGTCAGTACCCGCCGTCACGACCCTCAGGAAGTATGCCGTCGGCCGGGTCACGGGCCCGAGTTCGACGTAGGCCTCCGAGCGGGCATCCAGGACCAGCTCGTCGCGTGCCGACAGCGCAGACGAGATCGAGTCACGCCAGGTCTTCTTCAACGAGAGCTCTGGGAGCCGCGAATCATGGGACAGCCGGTAGGCGGGAACGGGATCCTCCGCACCGAGAAGTCCGAACATGGCCGAGTGGATGACCACGTGCCGACCGGCGAACGCGCGAGCCTCGGCCGACAGACCTGGAGCGTCCAGCGCGTCGAACAGCACTCCGGTGTAGCGTTCGATGGCCGGCAGAATGCGCGACTTTCCGAGTTCGCGGTTTCGGGCGACTTCGAACAGCTGGGTCGGACCGAGGTGGAGGGCCGCCGCCATCGCCGCGCGGTTTTTCGCGAGTCTCCTGGTCGCCGCGATGACGGCCCTTCTGGGTCTCGTCAGCTCCGGAAAACTCAGAAGAGACAGATCGAGGGAGCTGCCATCCGCCCCACCGTCACGTTTGGTCTCCGACGGCGGGAGGAGAATGAGCACCGAACAAGCCTAACCAGCAGATGGGCCGTCGCCTGCCGGCGGCACGAAGGGTCGGGTCAGCCTTCGAGGAAGGCCATCGCGGCCTCGACGTTGGTGCCGAGCGGGCGAACAGAGTCCAGCGTGATCCGAGCGATCGCCGCGCTTGTGCCGCCCCAACTGGCATAGTCGTCGAGGCTCTGCTCGACCGCGTGCCAACTCGGCTCCTCAACGTGTGGAAGGCTGCGACCGCGGTTTTCGAGCCGCTTCCGATGAAGGTCGACATCGGAACAGACGACCTCGATGAACCGCAGCTTGACATCCTGCCGCTTGGCGAGTTCCACCCACTGCTCTCGCGCAGGATCGACCGCGTTGACCGCGTCGACGATCACGTGATGACCAGCCACCAGCACGGCCTCCGCGAGCGTCTCGGCCACGAGGTACGCGGCGAGACCGGTCGGCTGGTCACTGTCGATCCCGGCGCTCAGAATCGCGGATTCGAGCGGATCGACCGAGACTACCGACGCACCGAGGCGGCCACCGAGGATTTCGGCGATTGTGCTCTTTCCTGCACCGGGAAGCCCGGCCATCGCGATCAGCAAGGTCTAACTCGAAACCAGTTCGGCGTTCCGCGCAACGATCGTCACGGTATCGTGCTCAACCGACAGGAATCCGTCCTCGGCGGTCGCCTTGATCGACGCACCATCGGTCGCCTTCACTCGGACCTCACCGGCGGCGAGAATTGCCAAAACCGGCTCGTGCCCCGGCAGGATTCCGATGTCGCCCTCTGTCGTGCGCGCGACAACCATCGACGCCGCGCCGGTCCACACCTCGTGGTCTGCCGAGACGATGCTCACCGTGAGTTCGGCCATTGTTAGCCGTTCTCCTTCTGGATTTCTGCCCACTTCTTGTCGACGTCGTCGAGGTCGCCCACGTTGAAGAAGGCCTGCTCGGCGACGCTGTCGTAATCGCCGTCCGCGATCTTCGAGAAGGATTCGATGGTGTTCTTGAGCGGCACGGTTGAGCCTTCTACACCGGTGAACTTCTTCGCCATGTAGGTGTTCTGCGAGAGGAATTGCTGGATCCGGCGCGCGCGGCTGACCGTAACCTTGTCTTCCTCGGACAGCTCGTCGACACCGAGGATCGCGATGATCTCCTGCAGTTCCTTGTTCTTCTGCAGGATCGCCTTGACCCGGATGGCCGTGTTGTAGTGGTCCTCGCCCAGGTAGCGGGGGTCCAGGATACGGCTGGTCGAGCTCAGCGGGTCGACGGCCGGGTACAGGCCGCGCGACGCGATCTCGCGGCTGAGCTCCGTCGTGGCGTCGAGGTGCGCGAAGGTGGTCGCCGGAGCCGGGTCGGTGTAATCGTCGGCGGGAACATAGATCGCCTGCAGCGAGGTGATCGAGTGGCCACGAGTCGAGGTGATGCGCTCCTGCAGGATGCCCATCTCATCCGCGAGGTTGGGCTGGTAGCCCACCGCGGACGGCATGCGCCCGAGCAGCGTCGAGACCTCC